>JBBKWE010000177.1:0-14563 GCA_037968795.1 Ferruginibacter sp. | reverse complement strand
GGTGGTGAGTATTGTGGAGATGGATAAGCGGTAGGTATTAATAAGTAATTATTGAAAAGTTAAAGGGGCTTTTGCGTATAGTTTTGTCAGGTATTTAGCAATAGAAATAATCTACCTTTGAAAAAAATTAAAAATAAATATGAAAAATAAACTAAGCCTGGCATTTTTTGCTTTCGCCATTATTGCTCTTTCGGCATTTACTATTAATAAAGCTGTGGTGCGCTATGAAGTTGATGCTTCAAAATCTTCTATCACCTGGGTAGGTAAAAAACTTACCGGATCGCATAACGGAACAATCGCATTAAAATCCGGCAATCTGCTTTTAGATAGTAAGAAATTGGTTGGAGGAAGTTTTGTTATAGACATGACTACTATCAAAGATGCTGATGGCAGCAAGAGATTAGAAGGTCACTTAAACTCGGACGACTTCTTTGGAACCACAAAATTCCCTACCTCTACTTTTGCTATCGTAAAGGTATATGGCTCCGGTGCTGACTTGAAAATTATGGGCGACCTTACCATAAAAGGTATTAAGAATTCTATTACTTTCCCCGCTACAGTAGCTCTAAACAAAGACGGCTCAGTGTCTGCCCTGGCTGGTAAGATTATGGTAGATCGTTCAAAGTATGACGTTAGATATGGCTCAAAGTCATTTTTTAATGACATAGGTGATAAAGCGATAGACGATATGTTTGAAATCGGAGTTAATTTGGTCGCAACCAAATAATTCAAAATGTTTTTTGATGAAGTGCCTGCTGAGAAGCGGGCATTTTTTTTTGTAAGTCTTCTTAGGGTTTCTTCGATACCGTTTTTTGAGGAGGGTAGAAGACAAAGTAGTAGGTAAAATCACAGGACTCTGTTTGCAGGTTCTGCTTTGCGGAATTTATAACTTATTACAAAAAGTTATAAATCTTATCCCGCATATATGAGAGTAAATGCCGGATGGGAGAATGAAGTAGTTCAAAAAGCTGGTGGCACTTTAAAATAGTTTTATTTTCTTGAATTAAAGTAAGAGTGAAAACGATTCAAATTCGCAAAAAAATTCCCTTGCTACTGTAAGTAGCAAGGGAATTCCATTAATAAATAATTTCTTGTATCTCTTTTGGTTTATCCCTTCAGCACCTCTCTGCTTATTACCAGCTTTTGTATTTCGCTGGTACCTTCTCCTATAGTGCAAAGCTTGCTATCCCGGTAAAACTTCTCTACCGGAAAGTCTTTTGTATAACCATAACCACCAAATATTTGAACGGCATCTGTGCTCACCTCTACCGCTACTTCGCTGGCATAGTATTTTGCAATGGCGGCTTCTTTGGTCATAGGGAGGCCTTTCATTTTAAGGTCGCATGCTTGTTGTATAAGCAGGCTGGCGGCTTCTATTTTTGTAGCCATATCAGCTAGTTTAAAAGCAATCCCCTGAAAATTGGAAATAGGCTGATCAAACTGCTGGCGTTCTTTACTGTATTGTAGTGATGCTTCATAAGCACCTCGGGCAATTCCTGCAGAGAGTGCAGCTATAGAAATACGTCCGCCATCAAGCACTTTCATAGCTTGCTTAAAACCGCTTCCCACCTCGCCCATGCGCTGGCTGTCTGAAATAATACAATTGTCAAATAACATTTCGCAGGTTTCGCTGGCTCTCATGCCTAGCTTGTTTTCTTTCTTGCCTGCCGCAAATCCTTTTGTGCCACGTTCTACTATGAAAGCCGTGCTATTGTTTCGTTCGCGGGGTTCGCCCGTGCGGCATATTACCACCGCTACATCGCCACTTTTTCCATGAGTAATCCAGCTTTTGGTACCATTAAGCACCCAGTTGTCACCATCTTTTACAGCAGTGGTTTTCATATTGCCGGCATCACTTCCCGTGTTGGGTTCTGTAAGACCCCAGGCGCCAATAAACTCTGCTGTTGCCAGTTTAGGTAAATATTTTTTCTTCTGCTCTTCATTCCCAAAAGCCAGTATATGACCTGTACACAAGCTGTTGTGCGCAGCCAGGGAAAGTCCTATGCTTCCGCATACTTTTGATATTTCCTGAATGGCCGCATTGTATTCAAAATAGCCAAAACCACTTCCTCCGTATTCTTCTGGTACAAGAATGCCCATAAGGCCGAGCTTGCCCATTTCTTTAAAAATTTCTACGGGAAATTCCTGGCTCTCGTCCCACTCCATAAGGTGTGGCTTTATATATTGCAATGCAAAATCACGGGCGCTATGTGCTACCTGCGTGGTAAGTTCGTTTTCTGTAAAATCCATAAGTATTTAAGCTAATCGTTTTTATAAGATGGCAAAGCTAAGAAAATCTTATTTGCTGCATTAGAGGATATTTTAATCGGGTGCAATCAAAATTATTGCAGGGGTTGGCAACCCTTATTATGGTAAAATAAGTTTTGAAAGGCCGTTAGTAGAACTGACAACCTTCAAAACCTAATCCACCGCTATATAAGGTGCCATAAGTTTGTATTGCTCCGCAGAGATAGACATTATCTTTCGCAAATCTTCTTTGCGGGTATACTTACCGTGTTGTTCCCGGTAAGAGATTATATTTTGAGCTAGTTGCCAGCGTATGTAGGGATGATTCTGTAAATCCTCTTTGCCGGCTGTGTTTATATTAATAGTGTGTAAACGACTTTCATCTATAAGAAGATAAGGTTTAATCTTTTGAAAAACAGAATCTGGTAAACCATAAACCTCTGCAACTTGCTGTACGGAATAAAAACCGCCTAGTTTATTTCTGTAATTAATAATTCTTCTGGCATATGAAGGGCCTATGCCGGGCAGTGCATCCAGAAGGGAAGAATCTGCATCATTTATATTGAATGGTTTGGGCTCCGGTTTATAGTATTTTGGCCTGTCTGTGTAGGTTGTTTTCTGTGATTCATATTTATTGTCTCTATAAGTATTAGAGTAAGTATTTTCGTATGGCTGCTTAGGAATTTTTGCATAAGGAATCAGCGCTTGCACCATTTCGGTCGATAATCCGTATACTTTACGCAGATCTTCGGGCTTACGAAACCTTCCGCCTTTGGATATATATTTTTGAATGGTCAATGCCGTCTTTTCCCTCACGCCTAGTTTTTGCCAACCTTCAACTGATAGCGTATTGGGGTCGAAAGAAAATAAAGTTCCCGGTACATCTTTCGAATAAGAGTTGTTGTACGACTTGCGCTCATATCGTTTGTATTTAGGGGAGTAGTTTGAGTTTTGGTATGAGCTATAATCTGTAGCAGAACTATCCTCTTGCAAGAGTTGCAAAGCCGCAATAGCCTTATCATATTTTGCAGCGTCTTGGGTACTCACTGCCTCTTTTTTCCTAAGATATGGGTACAGGGAAATCGCCAGCACCACAATTAGGATAGTGGCTACAGCTATTCTTTTACTTTTACTAAAATACCAGTAACTTTCTTTAGTAGGGTACATAAGGTCATTATTTTGATAAGCAAAACTTGCTACAAAACAACCTCTATCTCCTGTCCATCATAAGCTAGTGCTCTGCCCGGCGGCAATGCTGAATTTATTTCTTCGTGTAGTCCCAGTTGGTGGCTTATATGGGTAAAATAAGCTTTTTCTACATTCAGTTCATCTGCAAGCGCCAGTGCTTCTTCCAGGGTGAAATGGGAAATGTGTTTTTCTTTTCTCAGGGCATTTAATACAAGGGTTTTTATGCCTTTCAGTTTTTCCAGTTCACGGGGTTCAATTTTGTTTGCGTCTGTAATATAAGCAAAATCTCCAATTTTAAAACCCAATACCGGCATTTTATGGTGCCATACTTTTACAGGAGTAAAGGGGATATCGCCTACGGTAAATGGCTCATCTTCTATGGCATGCATACGCACATCGGGCACTCCGGGGTATTTGTTTTCTGCATATATATATTCGAATTCCCTGCGTAGGGCTTTTTCCGTAAGGGTATTAGCATACACATCAATGGCGCTATGTTGAAAAAAATTGTAAGCACGAATATCATCTAGACCTGCTGTATGATCTTTGTGCGGATGAGTAAATACAACTGCCTTCAAAGCATTTACATTTGCTCTTAGCATTTGAGTTCTAAAATCCGGCGTAGTATCTATCACCACGGTTATGCTCTCAGACTGCACTAGAATGCTACTTCTGAGTCTTTTATCTTTTGGGTTACTGCTCTGGCAAACAGCGCACTGACAAGCGATCATGGGAACGCCGCTGCTCGTGCCCGTACCAAGGATTGTAATTTTTACTGCAGAAGCCATTAAGCAAATATAAGGAGTAGGCGTAGGTAAATGAGATTAGAAGTGTAGGGCGTAGGTTTAGTATGATCGGAAATATTCTTTTTGAGTTAATCCCATTGCCTCATTAGCTTGTACCTTTGCAGCGATTTTAATAAAATGCTTCGATATGATTAAGGCTATAAAATGTTTGCTATTGTTTGTCTTTGTTGCCAGTACATTGGCCACAATTGCACAGTCGCCTAATGGTACAGATAAGAAAGTATTATCTCAACTAAAAAAAGACATTTCTTTTCTTGCAAGTGATAAGTTGGAAGGAAGACGTACCGGCACTGCAGGCGAGGCGCTGGCATACAAGTATATTATTGAGAAATTGCAAACGGCAAAAGTAGCACCAGCATTTGCAAGTGGATATTTGCAAGCTTTTGAAGTAAAAGAAGGCAAAGAATTAGCAGCGGGAAATAAACTCCGGATTTTAGAGGAAGACTTTGTTTTAAATACAGATTACTATCCCATGCCTTACAGCAAAATTGGTACAGAAAAGAATAACAATCACGCAGCAGTTTTGCTCAGAGTTATAAATGTGCAAGATTTAATTACAGAGAATGTGGGTAATCCACACTTTGAGGTGTCTGCAGAAATTGTAAGTAAGATAAATGCTGGAATTGCTACCGGATCTAATCTTTTCCTGGTACTAGATGAAGGTAAGCATCCAGTGCAGTTTGATGGCACAGACAGAACTCCAATGATGGAGGTGCCTGTCTTTTTCCTTACTTCGTCAGGTAAAGCAAAATTGAAAACCCAAAATATTTTACCGGAGCAGATAAGCTACTCCGTGGCTATATCAGAGAAAATAAGAACTGGTCACAATGTAGTAGGCTATATAAATAATAATGCCGCACACACAATTGTAATAGGAGCGCACTACGATCACCTGGGCTATGGCGAAGATCACAATTCCTTGTACGTGGGCAAAACGCCTATGATTCACAATGGCGCAGACGACAATGCCAGTGGTACGGCCGCTATGCTGTCTCTTGCTGCTTACCTGAGCAAAGAAAATGTAAAGAACTATAATTATTTGCTGGCTGCTTTTTCCGGAGAAGAACTTGGCTTATTTGGTAGTAAGTATTTGGCCAATAACCTTCCCATACCGAAGGAGCAAATAACCTATATGATAAACATGGATATGGTAGGGCGCCTGCCAGACAGTACTCAAGCCATGACGGTGGGAGGCTACGGCACGAGCCCGCAATGGTCTGAAATCTTTTCAAAAATAGAAACGCCCATTACATTGCGTTTTGATAGCAGTGGTAGTGGCCCAAGCGACCACACTTCTTTTTATAGAAAAGATATCCCGGTATTATTTTTCTTTACGGGTAGCCACAAAGATTATCATAAACCGAGTGACGATGCAGACAAAATAAACTTTAGCGGTGAGTTGCAAATCATAAATCTTATCAAAAATATTATACACACAACTGCCACCTATCCTAAACTCAGTTTTGCAAAAACAAAAGAACCAGTTATGGGCAAAAGCAGTTTCAAAGTAACATTGGGCATAATGCCAGACTACACCTATGATGGTGTAGGCGTGCGGGTAGATGGAGTGAGCGATGACCGGCCAGCCTCCAAGGCCGGAATACTAGCCGGGGATGTTATTATACAATTGGGCGACATTCCATTTACAGACGTAATGAGTTACATGGGTGCATTAAATAAATTTGAAAAGGGCGAAACTACAGAAGTAGTTTTTAAAAGAGGCGAGAAGGAAATGAAAAGTAAAATTACTTTCTAATCTATTTTGTAAATTTATAGGAGTCCTTAATTCTTAAGACAAATAAATAAAGGCTAATAAATAATGAAGTTAAAACTCGATACCAGTGCTATGGTGCAGGATTTTTTTGATGATGCACGGATATTGGGTATTGTAGCGCCTTTGCCAGACTATAGGTTTATCTGGCACATTAATAAAATACTGGGTCACAAGTTCAGAGTAAATCATGCGAGTGAAGTGCAACTGGTGAAAAAGAAACGAAATTATTTTTTTAGTGTATATGAATATCAGCTACCTGGTCATAGTCTATGCCACCACTTGTATAATAACCAGGACGATGGGGAATACCTGCTGCCAGAGTTTAAAAATCTTGACTTTCTCTGGCTTACAAAAGGAGATATAGTAAGTAATGAAGAAATTAATGAGCTGCAGCAGTGCCTGCGACAAATACCCTCTGTGCAGCTGGTTACAGAAATGAGTAGCGAAAAAATAAAGAACAAAGAATTTTTAATTATATAATTATGACCTGGGAAGAAAAGAATAATAAACTCTACAGAAAATTTTCTTTTAAAGATTTTTCTGAAGCATTAGCTTTTATTTGTCGTGTAGGTTTACTGGCAGAGCAGCAAAACCATCACCCCACAATAACCAATACTTATAATACAGTAGAGTTGTGGCTAAGCACCCATGATGCCGGAGATGTGGTGACAGAAAAAGACAAAAAACTGGCAGAGGCGATAGACAAGCTGTGAGATTATTTTTATTTTTTATTCACAGCCTTCATTATATTCTCGCTATTGTATTCCGTTTGCTATTTATCGCCCAGTATAATTGGCGTATTCCCTTTCCCGTTCATTATTATCACTTTGGCATTTTGGCTAAGAGCGAGTTCTTTGTAAGCCTTTATTTGCTCGTACTGTAATTGTTGTGAAGTTAAACCTGTATTTATAATTCGTTGATAATCTGCAATTCCCTGTGCCTCCACTCGTTTGCGTTCTGCCTCTTGCTTCTCTTTTTGCAACACAAACTCCATTTTCTTGGCGTCTTGCTCAGCACTTATTTTGCTTTCTATACTGGTCTTTACGGCAGGAGGAAGCGTTATGTTTCTAATAAGTAATTGCTCCAGCACAAGTCCTCTGGCTTTAAAGTCTGCACTAATCGTTTTGTAAATTCTATTCTGAAACTCTTCCCGCTTGGCGCCAAATAAATCAACCGCCTGGTAGTAAACGGCATTGTCTCTGATTCTTGTGCGGGTAATGGCTCTTACTACTTTGTCTCTAAAATCGCCACCAGTTTCCCTTAGCAGTTTGGGCGCTTCTGCACTCATCACTCTAAAAAGAACAGTGAGGTCAATGGTTTCTTCTAGTCCGTCGCTGGTAAGCACTCTGATAGCATCATCTCCCCCTTTATTGCCCTCATCTTGTATGCCACTCATAGTGTAGTTCTGCGTTTTTACATCCAGCTTTTCTATTTCCAGTAGCGGATTGATGAGGTGTAAGCCACTTCCCAGAACATCATTTTGAATATTTCCAAATAACTTCTTTACACCTATGTAGCCTGCATCTATCTGCACCAGGCAGCTGGTAACTACTCCCAAACCAATGAGAACAAAACCGGCAATAGTAGCAGTACCGGCAAATTTTTGCAACTGATAATTTTTTCTGATGTAGGTGGCAGCCACTACAAGTAATATGACACCTAGTATGATTAAGAACATGGTATGTGATTTTAGTGGTGAATGTACTGTAAAATAATGAGGGTAGAGGGACGCAGGGCTTTTCTACAGTTTCTTTATGCAGAAAAGCTGCACAGACTACCTTAATATCCACATCGCTTCATGGAAATTTTGTCGTGCAATGGCTTTGTGATAAATGAAAATGTAATTCCTATCTTTCATCCACTCTAAAATTATTTATGTGAAATTTCTTTTTGTAACTTTTTTATTTTTTACGCTCGCAACCGTTTCCGCCCAAGAAAATTATTTATTAGTGGGCACTTACGATTCTCCTGCAAGTGAAGGTATTTACGTTTTTAAGTTTGATAGCGAGCAGGGTACGGCACAAGAAATAAGCCATGTAAAAACTCCTAACCCTTCTTTCCTTACTATTTCTAAAGATGAACGTTTTGTATATGCCGTATCTGAAACTTCTGCCAAAGATGAAAAACCAGGCCAGGTAGCCGCATTTTCGTTTGATAAGACAACAGGAAAATTAAACTTGCTAAATCAGCAATCATCTGGTGGCGACCATCCCTGCCATGTAGAATTGGATAATACTGGTAATTGGCTTTTCGTGTCAAACTATACAAGTGGCTCAGTTTCATGCTTGTTTGTAAAGGATAATGGAATGCTGGGAGAAGGAACAGTGGTGCAGCATTCTGGCAGCGGCTCAAATGTAGAAAGGCAAGCATCTGCCCATGCCCACGGCGCTATTATTTCGCCAGATAATAAAAAGCTTTACGTTACAGACCTTGGCATAGATAAATTGATGCTGTACAATTTTGATGAAAAAACTGGCAGGCTTTCTCCTTCACAACCGGCGTTTATGCCAGTAGTTGCTGGCGCCGGACCAAGATTGTTTACTTACCATCCCAGTAAAAAAACTGCGTATGTAATTGAGGAACTATCAGGCACAATTCAAGTATTTAGGACTAAGAATGCTGGGTTAATGGCTATTCAGCGCATAAGCACCATGCCGCAAGGAGATGAGCAATTTGCTGGTAGCGCAGATATACACGTGAGCTCCGATGGTAAATTTTTATATGCAAGCAACAGGGGCGAATCTAATACGATCGCCATTTTTAAAGTGAGAAAAAATGGCAAACTAAGATTGATAGCCCATCAATCTACGCTTGGCAAATCGCCGAGGAATTTTACAATTGACCCAAGTGGTAAGTTCCTTTTGGTAGGAAATCAAAATAGTGATGAAATTGTTGTTTTTAAAAGGGATGTGCTTACAGGGTTGCTCTCAGACACAGGGCAGCGCATAAGTATAGGTAAGCCGGTTTGTTTAAAGTGGATGAGTGTAGAAAGGTAGTTATCTATGACAGGGAAGTCCCTTCATTTCCGGGAAGCTCAAAGAATTTGGAGTTTGTTGTACTATGAAACAATAACTCTGTACCACAAAAATTTATCACAGTGAGTAAATTCCTTTCAGGTGTACGAATTTTATGAAAAAGCTCCGCCATAGCGGATGGCATTTAGTAAGATTGAGAAACATTTGTTGGTGTTTGACCTCACAACCCAAAGTTTTTTTAGTATAAAAGTGGTAATGCTAATCTGCAGCTAACAAGAAGAAATGTGTACTTATAAAGTGTTTTTCAGGCACTCTAATGACTTCTCCTTCTCTTTAAAATCCCCCCGCTTGCTTCTTTTATAGTATTAGCAAATACAAATGCACTAGGGTCTACTTCGTACACAAGGTTTTTAAGCTTTCTAAGTTCGAGGCGGGTGATTACGGTGTAGATGATATCGCAATCGCTGCTTATTTCAAAGTTGCCTGGAAGAAACCCTCGCTCGCCTTTGTATATAGTTATACCTCGCCCAAGATTATTTACAAGCTCATGCTTCATTTCTTCACTGTGTGAGGATACAATCGTAACGCCGGTATAGGCCTGGAGTCCCTCTACGACGTAGTCTATGCAGCGGGTCGCTACAAAATAAGTAAGTACAGAATATAAGGCTTTGTCTAATCCGTAAAGAAAACCGGCAATGGTAAAAATTACCAGGTTTATTCCGAGGATAATTTCAGCAATACTAAAAGAAGTACGTTTTAGGGTATACACTGCCAGTACTTCAATTCCGTCCAGCGCTGAGCCGGTGCGCATCACAAGCCCGATGCCTATTCCCAGAAATGCTCCTCCAAAAATACTTATGAGTAGTTTGTCGCAGGTAGCTGCCTGACTGTCAATAAGCAATAAAAAAATACCTAATAAAATCACGGCGCACAAAGTACCCAGAGCGAAGCGCTTTCCCACTGAGAAATAGCTGATGATAATTAAAGGCAAATTGAGGCAAAAGATAACTAACCCAAGGTTCCAGTGATAGTGCTCATGCAAAAGGAGTGACATACCAGTAATGCCCCCATCAAAAAAATGATTAGGCACCAGGAATAGCTTGAGTGCAATGGCAGCGATGAGAGATCCTATAATAATGAGAATTGCATCCTGCACTATAAGCCATGGGTTTTCTTTTGTTTTTTTATGAGAAGGATCCATACTTTTTGATTGTAATTTTTCTAAAGTAAGTTCTTTTTTCTTATTGAGAATTTCTTGCGCCGTAGCTGTAAAATATTTATGGCTGCTGAGGAAGTCAATTTGCGTTTGTTTCCATTGTTCTCGGGTAATGGCAGCTCCTGTATTTATCTTTTCTGTGTAAAGATTTTCGGCATTTTCTTCGTAATTGTCTTCTCCCATGTAGAATAGATCAGCGTCACAAAGTATTCCTGCCATGAAGCCCTGAGGCGCCTGAGGCAGTTTTGTAGCCATTATCATTTCGCAAATTGCATCTATTTGTTTTTTGTCATAGTCAAAACCCGGGAGATATTCTCTTGCTACCTCGCAGGAGTGCTCTTCATGATTATCGGATTGTATAAGAAAGCCAGCGTCATGAAAAAGTGCCGCAGTCTTAAGCAGTAGCATATCACTGTCACTTAATTTTTCACTTTGTCCCAGCAGGATTGCAGACTGTATTACGTGTTTTGTGTGCGCTGCATTATGATAGAGAATTTCTGGGGGAAGTTCCTTCTCTAATTTTGGCATTAAAAAATGGTAAGCTTTATCGTACTGCATACTATGGTAGAGTATTATTAACTTAGAACCTCATACAATTGTATGGGGGCATTCTTATGTTTAAGCTTCATTTCGCCTACAGCTTTGCATTGAAATGATTCCTTTATAATTTCAAAGGCATCTGCGGTAATATATATTTGGTTAGGACCCGCTGTAGTTTGCAGCCGCTGTGCAGTGTTTACGGTGTCGCCTATTACTGTGTAATCCAGCCGGCGTAGTTCTGCTGAACCTATATTCCCACTTATCATTTCTCCACAGTTTATTCCTATGCTCACTTTCGGCGAAAAATTTAGTTCCTCACTGAGGTCTGGTTGTTTTTCAATAGCATTTCGTACCGCCAGTGCAGCATCTACCGCCCTATCCAGATGGAAATCGCCTTTAAAAACAGCCATAATAGCATCGCCTATAAACTTATCTACATGCCCTTTCTGTGCCAAAATCCCCTTTACCATTACATCAAAATAACTATTAAGTAGTTGTACTACTTTATCTGGTTGTTCGCTCTCACTTATTTTGGTAAAGCCACAAATGTCAATAAACATTACGGTGGCTTTCACAGACTCATTTGCCAAAAGAGATTTCTCAAACTCCCGGGTGCTCATAAAGTTGAGCACATTTTCATCTACATACATTTTCAATATCTGGTTTTCGCGAATGGCTTTTAAATTGGCTTTCATCTGCGTTACATGCTCTACCGTTTTTATCATGGTGAGTTCCAGGTCTTCAAAGTTTACCGGCTTAGTAATAAAATCAAATGCTCCTCTGTTCATGGCCGTGCGGATATTATCCATATCTCCATAAGCAGACACAATTACAGATTTTAGCAGAGAATGCTGCTCGCCTAGTTTTGTGAGCAAGGTAAGGCCGTCCATCTCCGGCATATTAATATCGGTAAGCATAACATCTACATCTTCGTTTTCCGCTAATTTTGCCAGAGCATCGTTCCCATTAATGGCAAAAAGGAAGCTATACTTTTCGTCTCTTATTTGCTTTCGAAACTTTTGCTTAATGAGAACTTCGAGGTCTGCCTCGTCGTCTACTACTAATATCTTTGCTGTCATTTTATGGCTGTTAATTTTTCTTTGAGAGAGGTAAAATCTACCGGCTTGGTAAGGAAGTCGTCTGCCCCTAGTTTCATGGCCATTTCATAATTTTCTTTATCACCGTAGGCGGTTATCATCATCACCATGGGTGGGGGAGTTCTAAAGTCACTTTTTATTTTACTCAGTAAATCGAGGCCGCTCATGCCGGGCATATTGATGTCGCTGAGGATAAGCACCGCTTCATGTTCATTTTCATTCATGTACGACAATGCATCTTCGCCAGAAAATGCAAATGCAAATTCAACCTCCTTATTCTTTATTTCCTTTCTGAACCTTTGCTCAAAAAGAGCCTTCACATCTTGCTCATCGTCTACTACTAATATTTTCATGTTGTTGGTTTTATATCTTCCAGGATTATTGTAAATGTACTACCTTCTCCATCTACTGAATTTACTAAAAGTTTTCCGTTATGTGCTTTTATTATATCGTAACTCATTGATAAGCCTAGTCCCGTACCCTCACCGGGAGGTTTGGTGGTAAAGAAAGGCTGAAAAATTTTATCTACTACATTTTGTGGAATGCCAATGCCGTTGTCAGATACTCTTATCTCAATGGTATCACCTACTTTCTTAGTAGTGATTGAAACCCTGGCGGAATATTTATTTTCTGCTGAGCCTTCTGTATGATCTGTGGGAGAAGACAATGAATTTATGTTTCCCTCACTAGTATTGCGTAACCGTTCCCGGCAGGCATGTAAGGCATTCGTGATCAAATTCAAACAAACGCGACCTATCTCCTGGGGCACGATTTCTATTTTGCCTATCGTTTCATCAAAATCTGTAACCAGTTTTGCATTAAAATTTTTGTCCTTTGCACGGAGACCGTGATAAGCCAACCTTAAATATTCGTCTGCAAGTGTATTTATATCTGTAGGTTCTTTTGTGCCGCTACTACTACGACTATGTTGTAGCATTCCCTTCACTATAGAATCAGCACGTTTACCATGGTTGCCTATTTTTTTAAGATTTTCTTTTATGTCTGCCGATAAGATTTTCACTTCTTCAATATCTCCTCTCGCTATTCCTTCATTCAATTCGTCTATAAGTTCATAGCTTACCTCAGAAAAATTATTTACAAAATTTAAGGGGTTTTGTATTTCGTGTGCTATGCCGGCTGCTAATTCTCCCAGGCTGGCCATTTTCTCTGATAAGATAAGCTGTGCCTGAGTTTCTTTTAGTTTTGAAAGTGCTTCTTCTGTTTGCTCCTGCTGCGTGGCTATTAATTCATTTTTTACCTGCAGATTCTTGTATGCGCTGGTTAGTCGTTTTTTGTTCCGGTTTATGATCCATAAAATAATAAAAACTGTGAGCAGCGCCGCTAGTGCAGAAAATAGAATCCACTGCTGCTGCAGTGATTTTTTCTGGAAGCGAATTGTGTTTTGCGTTATTTGGTAATTGGCTTTTTCATTTGCCGCCGCCCGCTCATTCGCTATGTTATTTAAGCTATCAGCATATATCATATACTGCTTGTAGTGTTTCAAGGCACTAAGGCCGTTACCACTTTTTTCGTATATGTCTGCGACTACCTGGTTAGCATCTCTTATAAGTTGAGTTTGCCCCATTTCTTCGGCTTTTTGTAATGCCTCCAGCCCATTTTTCAGTGCCTCTTCTTCTCTGCCAAGCCCATGCTTTGCTTTTGCCAGGCCTAGTAAAGCTTTGCAGGTAGCGAGGCCGTAGTCTTTATCCAATGCAAGTTGTAACGCATTTTCGTATTGTAGCAGTGCTTCAGTTAGATTGCCATTTTTAAAATAAGTATTGCCAAGATTATTGGTAATAGCTACCTGCATTTCCAGATTCTCTTTGACCAGGGCCAGGTTGTATGCTTTTTGAAAATTTGCGATAGCAGAAGTAGTTTTATCTTGCTCCAGATTTACTTCCCCTATATTATTGTATGCATAAATTGCTCTGCTGCTGTCTTTAAGGTCCAGTGCAATCTGTAGCGTTATCTGATACGCACTATCGGCCTCCTGCATTTTGCCCTGGTAAAAATGCACGATGGCTATGTTGTTAAGTATACTGCCTATGAGTAGTTTGTCATTTTGTGCAGTAGCCCATTCCAACCCTTTGTAGAATTTGTTTAAAGCCTCAGGATAGTTGCCCTGATTCGTATATACCAAGCCGATATTGCCTAGGATATACACAGCAAATCTATTGAACTTATATTTTTGAGCTAATTGATAGGCTTGCTGGTAACTTGCCAATGCCTTTTCAAAATTACCTTTTGTCTGCCATGCATTTCCCATAGTGGAAAGTGCAGCCACTTCTCCATAGCCGTATCCTGCTTTTTTGCAGTTGCCCACCTGATCTTTTAATAAAAATAGAGCAGTATCGGGATAGCTGTTAGAATAGTTGCTGGCTAGTTTATTAAGTGTTTTGAGGTAGTTACTATCCGTTAAGTAGTTGGGATTGTGCTTTAATGTTTCAAGCTTCGCTTTTAAACCAGATGATGTTGAACTTTGTCCAATCACCCTGCCAGAAAGAAAAGACCCTACAAGAAAAAAAATAATTGATATACACTTAAAAGCCTTCATGTAAGGTTTACTATTTTAAGATTTTGCTGCAGTTCTCTAAGTGTTCCGAAAGAGGAGTAAGTTAGTTTTTTATGATGAATTGACAATTGTAAGTTATAATTTTTTTACCAAGGTATTGGCAACACTATGATTACTAATTTAAACATACATTAAAACTATAATAAAT
>JBBKWE010000176.1:0-9682 GCA_037968795.1 Ferruginibacter sp. | reverse complement strand
TTAAGAATCGGGTCAATGTCATTGCGGCTGGTATCTATTGCCATGTAGTGATCTATCACTTCGCTCAGGGTATAAAACCTTCCATCGTGGGCATAAGGAAATGTAAGTTGTGTGTTCCTTAGTGAAGGAACTTTGTAGCGCAGCGAATCTTCTTTTTTGCCGGTAATATCCATCCTTCCGGCATCTTTGAATCTATTAAGAGAGATTCCATTATTGCGAAAACTATTATCGGTAAAAAGTGGTTCTGCGTGGCAGGTATTACAGTTTGTCTTAAAAACTTCGTAGCCCTCAAGTTCAAATTTTGTGAGACTATCTTTCCCTTTTTTCCATTTATCAAAGCGGCTATTGCTGCTTACAAGTTGCCCTACAAACTGGGAGAGAGATTTCAGCAATCGTTCACTGGTGATGGCGTTATCCCCAAAAGCAGAACTCAGGTAGGGCGCATAACTACTATCCATTTTTATTTTGCGAATTACATTTTCTAGCGTCTCTCCCATTTCATTGGGCGCAGTAATAGGATTGAGGGGCTGCATTTCCAGGTTGCGTACACCGCCATCCCAGTGGTAAGCGGTCATCCAGGCTAGATTAAAAAGTGCTGGAGCATTTCTATTCGTAAAGGAATTTGTAACCCCGTGGCTCAGATCATGGTCGTAAGTACTAAAGGCTGCAAAGGGCTGATGACAACCTGCACAGCTAGTCTGCCCATCGCTACTCAGATTTCCGTCATAAAACAGTTTTCTTCCGAGATAAAAAATTTCCCTGGTGGGTTCATTTTTCTCAAAAATATTATACGATGGAGCTGGCCAGCCCTCCGGAATTTGCAAAGGCATAGGCGTAAACCCTACAGGTACATCTTTACTCGCAGACAATAATCCTGCGCATAAAGCGGTAAACAGACACAGTGATATAATAAGTTTCAATTTCATCTTTCTACCTCCATCATAAGTGGTAATCTGCGGCTTATATCGACTGCTTCTTTACCCGGTTTCATAACAACGGGTTGTGCGGCAATACAAAATCCAGTTTCTTTATTCCAAAACTCATCAAGGTTAACGGTTATGATTATCTCCTTTAATTTTTCACTTTTTTTCTTTTTTCCAGTGAAATAAATATTTTTCTGCTGCATTGCTTTATTTCCTCCTTCAAAACCTCCGATATGATACTCAATTCGTGCAAGATCTGATTTTGAATTAGTTGAATAACCTTCCATCTTATAATGAACATACCCTGTATTCCAGGCCCAGTACATATTATTAAGCGGATCGAGTGCCCCCCGCTGTGCACCTGCTACATGCATTGCACTGTCTACCCCTATTTGAAAAGTCAGAAACTTGTGTTTGCGAGATAATAAAGGAACTCTTAACACCGTATCAGAGAATGCTTTTACCAGAAACACTTCTTTGTTCGCTTGTGTAGTGCTGTTATTTGAGGAAAAATTTATACCTGTAACATAATACTGCAATCGGCTTATGCTATACTTTTCGCCGCAGGCATTGGTGTACACACTGTCCTTCTTTAATGGTTTACCATTGGCAATATGCTTAAAAATGATACGCACGCTATCCTGGGCAAAAGAGGCATTGGCACAAGAAAAAAACAGGACTGCAGCAACAAATATTCTGAAAGCATATTCTTTCCCAAAGTTCAAATTGTATTTATTTTCTGCTTTATTCATTAATAGAAGGTCTTTTACGGGCAAGTTTTATCATAGATTTATTTCTTTTCTTTTTTAGCCTGTTTTCTTTTACGCCTTTTGGTATTTTGGTAGCCTTGCGGGGTTTGTCTTCTTTTAAAGCATTCTCTACCAGCTT
Source organism: Ferruginibacter sp. (assembly GCA_037968795.1). Classification (GTDB taxonomy): domain Bacteria; phylum Bacteroidota; class Bacteroidia; order Chitinophagales; family Chitinophagaceae; genus Ferruginibacter. The sequence goes on along the minus strand of JBBKWE010000176.1, from coordinate 7,871 downwards.
GTTTACTTTTACCAGCACGTCTTCTTTATTGGCGAGTTGCGTTCTTTCTTTTTGGCTTTTTACCAGCAGGAAACCTTCGCTGTTTATTTTAGCAGCAAGTTTTTTAATAAGGAGAGTCTTTTCCTCTTCAGAAAAAGAATCTGAATCCTGTATTTGCCAATAGCCTTCTACCATGGTTTCTACCTTGTTCACGTTTTGCCCACCTTTTCCACCGCTACGAGCGGTTTTATATTTAATATCCTTCTTCCCTATTCGCATTATATAAAATTACCTATAAATAAGACATAGTATAGTGTACTTGCCATTTACCCTGTTTAATTACTGTTATTTTACCCATTTCAGCTTTAAAACAGGGTCTTCCATTTGCAGACATATTTGCATTTACGTAAGTTATGTGTAAGTATTGCCTATAATATTTCGGTAAGAACAAAAAAATATAGATTTTTGTGTTCATTAATCAAAAGTAGCGTCACAACTTTGAGGAGCATTTACGCATCTATACAAGACCGGAAGCAAGCGGGTAAGAAATCATTTGCCGTACTCATAGATCCTGATAAGGTAACTAAGGAGTCTATATTACAATACGCAGAAATGGGTGTTGCTGCTAAGGTGGACTATTTTTTTGTAGGCGGCAGCTTGGTAGTTTCTCACAATCTTGATGAGTGCATTCAACTGCTAAAACAAAACTGCGACATTCCCGTGGTACTTTTTCCCGGTAGTGCCTCGCAGGTAAGCCGCCATGCAGATGCCCTACTATATCTTTCACTCATAAGTGGTCGCAATCCGGAGTTGCTCATAGGGCAGCACGTAGTAAGTGCTCCTATGATAAAGAAAAGCGGGTTAGAAATAATGCCTACCGGTTATATGGTTATAGACGCTGGGGCGCCCACTACCGTTTCGTATATAAGTAATGCAGCACCTATTCCCAGCAATAAGAATGAAATAGCTATGTGTACGGCTATGGCGGGAGAGATGCTGGGCATGAAACTAATATATATGGACGCCGGCAGTGGAGCAAAGATGCCTATAACGGAAAGCATGATAAGCACGGTGGCACGCTCTATAGAAATTCCCCTTATCATAGGCGGTGGCATCACTACTGCAGAGAAAGCTTACCTTAATTGCAAGGCAGGAGCAGATGTAATAGTGGTAGGAAATGCTATTGAAAAAGAACTCTCCCTCGTGCAGGAATTATCTGATGCGGTACATAGTAGCACTGTACTGGCATAAAATTTTTCGGAACTTGCTATTAATTTTAACGACAGTTTAAAGCCATTTAGCTGTAAATTTGCCTGCATTTAAAAATATTCATTTTATAACAACCTTTAAATAAGAACGATGAAAAAACTTTTCACTTTTTGTGCTATAGTAGCACTCACAACTATTTCAGCAGTTTCTTTTGCTCAGGCAAAAACACCGGTATGGGAACCACTTAAAAATTTCCATACTATAATGGCTGCAACTTTTCACCCGGCAGAGGAAGGAAATCTTGCTCCTCTTAGGAGTATGAAGGACAGTCTTTACTTATCTGCAACTACCTGGCAGAAATCCCCAATTCCTATGAATTACAAGGAAAAGGAAACCCGCGCTGCACTTAAGGATCTTGTAAAGCAAACCAAGAAAATAAAGCAAGCTGTTGATAAAAATGAATCAGATAAAGATCTTACTGAAATGATCACAGAAGCACACGAAATATTTCATAAGATAGTAGGCGAATGCAAAATGTCTGAAGAGGAAATGAAAGACCATAAAGGACATGGTGAAGAAAAAAAAGAGGCTAAAGAAGATGAGCACAAAGGACATAATCACGGATAAGCCTTTGTCACATGATATTATGAAAAGCCGCAGATATATTTTGCGGCTTTTTTATGGTTAATTATTATACTTGTAGGCGATGATCAATACAGTATTTATTTATCAATCGTACCTATGGAGGAAATGAGGTTTAAAGGCTGAACACAAATCCATTTTCCTGCGTTTGATTTGCCCTACATTTGCATAAAATTTTAAGAATACCTAGCAGCAGAAAATTATTTTTATGAAGCAAACTCCTTTTCAGAAAAAGCACGAAGCCCTGGGGGCAAAAATGGCAGAATTTGCCGGCTATAATATGCCCATCTCCTACTCAGGTATAAACGAAGAACACGCTGCAGTACGCACTGCAGCCGGCGTTTTTGATGTAAGCCACATGGGAGAATTTATGCTTAAAGGAGAAGGCGCTCTTGACCTTATACAGCGTGTAAGTAGTAACGACGCTGCCAAATTAAAAGACGGCCAGGCGCAGTACAGTTGCATGCCCAACGAAGATGGTGGTATTGTAGATGACCTACTTATTTATTGCCTGGAGGCTCATAAAACATATATGCTCGTAGTAAATGCCAGCAATATAGACAAGGACTGGAACTGGATACAGAAATACAATACAGCCGGTGTAGACATGATCAATATAAGTGAGCGTACTTGTCTCCTTGCCGTTCAAGGGCCAAAAGCCACAAAAATCTTACAGCCGCTTACAGAAATAGATATACTCAACATGAAGTATTACCACTTTGCTAAAGGAACTTTTGCTGGCGTAGAAAATGTACTCATAAGCGCCACAGGATATACTGGAAGTGGTGGGGCAGAAATATATTTTGAAGACGAAGGCGACAATGCTTCCAAAATATGGGATGCCATCTTTGCAGCAGGAGCGACAGAGGGAATAAAACCTATAGGGCTAGGAGCAAGAGATACCCTTAGATTAGAAAAAGGTTTCTGCTTGTACGGTAATGATATAGATGATACCACCTCTCCGCTAGAAGCAGGGCTGGGCTGGATCACAAAGTTTACCAAAGACTTTACTAACAGGCCCTTCTTAGAGCAGCAAAAAGCAGATGGCGTTGCTAAAAAACTCGTAGGCTTCGAAATGAAAGAACGCGGTATAGCCCGCCACGATTACCAAATAAAAGATTTTGAAGGAAACATCATAGGAAGAGTAACGTCCGGCACACAATCCCCAACTTTAGGTAAAGCCATAGGAATGGGATATGTAGAAAAGGCTTTTGCTTCCCTGGGAACAGAAATTTACGTAAGTGTACGGAACAACTTATTGAAAGCGGAAGTCGTAAAAATTCCTTTTGAATAATAATAACAGCAATAATAAAATGACAGTAGCTGGCACCTGAGGCTGCTATTTCTAAGACCAACCATGACCAATACCAAACCAGAATTATATACTTCCTTATCCCCTGCACTCATTAATTTGTACGATGTAAGTAAAAGCATTGTAGTTATTATAGATGTGCTTAGAGCCACCAGCACCATTGCCACTGCTTTGTATAATGGCGCAAAAAGTGTGATTCCCGTAGACAGTGTGAGCGATTGTATAGCGCTGGGCAAAAAGCTTAGTGCCGTTACTGCCGGCGAGCGTGATGGGCAAGTGGCAGAGGGCTTGCAGTATGGCAATTCTCCTTTTGAGTATGAGCGTTCGTTTATAGAAAACCAGATTCTTGTGCTCACTACTACAAATGGCACAAAGCTGCTACACATGGCCTTGCAGGATAATGCCAAAGAAATTATTACAGGGTCCTTCCCAAACTTATCTGCCGTGTGCGATTATCTCGTAGCGCAGGGAAGCAATGTGATACTAGGCTGTGCCGGCTGGAAGAACAAGGTAAATATAGAAGACACCCTTTTTGCCGGGGCGGTTATAAACAGAATAAAAGAGCATTTTTCCATAAACTGCGATGCCAGTCAGATGGCAGAGAATATGCACCGGGAGGCTGGTGGAGATTACTTTGAGTTTATGAAGAAAAACAATGCTTCCCATTATCACCGTCTTATGAATTTTGGGGTAGAAAAAGATATTCGATTCTGCCTCGCACCTGATGGTGCTAATGTATTGCCGATTTATAAAGACGGTAAGTTGGTGGTTTTGTAGATTTTTGATTGTGTGAAATTGTGAATCCGCACTACAGTAATCATTTTCACTTCTACATTATTACTTTTTACTTAATAAACCTTACCTTCGCGCCAGTTCATTTATTCGCGGCCTTACTGCCGGTGATTTACGGGAGGCATCCTGCTTTATTTAAGCTATGCTCATTTTCCCATATTCCTCCTTCTTATAAGCGATGAAGCAAGTCTTCATTTCCGCATCATTATTATTAAAATTATATACATTGTTATTTACAGAACTAGGCATCATTGAGCCTATACTCAGCGCCTTGCAAGACGAGGGCTACAGCAAACCTACACCCATTCAAGCGCAAGCTATCCCGCACATTTTGCAGGGAAGAGATCTACTCGGTTGTGCGCAAACCGGTACCGGAAAGACGGCCGCATTTGCTATACCCATGTTGCAAAATCTGGCAAAGCCAAGCGAAGTACAAACCAGAGGCACCCGTCCTATTCGTGCGCTTATACTTACGCCTACAAGAGAGCTCGCTATACAAATTCAAGAAAGTTTTGATGCTTATGGCAAGAACCTTCGCTTAAGTAATCTTGTGATATTTGGTGGCGTAAATCAAGGCCCGCAGGTAAGCAGACTACGCCGTGGTGTAGATGTACTAGTGGCTACGCCCGGTCGTCTATTAGATTTGATAAGTCAGGGATTTATTAAACTAAACGAAATAGAAATATTTGTACTAGACGAAGCTGATCGTATGCTCGATATGGGTTTTGTGCACGACGTAAAAAGAGTAATCACAAAAATACCAGCCAAGCGTCAGACCTTATTTTTCTCTGCTACGATGCCAGACGAAATACAGTCGCTTGCTAATAGCATACTTACTGATCCTGTAAAGGTAGAGGTAGCGCCAGCGAGCAGCACCGCAGATACCATAGAGCAGTCTTTATTCTATGTAGAAAAGGATAACAAACGCGACCTTCTTAAATTTATTTTAGAAGATAAATCCATAGAAACGGCGCTCGTATTTACCCGCACAAAACATGGAGCAGATAAGGTAGTAAAAGACCTTATACGCACTGGTATAAGTGCAGAGGCTATTCACGGAAATAAATCCCAAAATGCAAGACAGAGAGCGCTAAGCAATTTCAAGGCCCGCAAAACCAGGATCCTGGTAGCAACAGATATTGCAGCAAGAGGGATAGATGTTGATGAACTTACACACGTTATAAACTACGAACTACCAGACATTCCTGAGACTTACGTACACCGTATAGGCCGTACCGGCAGAGCAGGACTGAGCGGCATTTCTCTCTCTTTTTGTGAGCAGGAAGAAACGCAGGCATTGCAGGATATAAAAAAGCTTATAGGTAAAGCAATACCCATTGAAGAAAATCATCCTTATCACACCACATTTCATGGGATTACGAAGCGCCCTGCAAAGCAGCAGCAACAGCGTGGCCCAAGGGGAGGCGGTGGCGGAAACAGTGGTGGAGGCGGTAGAAGAAACCAGCCTTCTGCAGGAGGAAGTAGCAAGCAAGGTAACCGCAATCAGCCTAAGAGCAACAATCCTAATAAGCCGAAGAGAGAAAAAAGTTTTGAGAAGAATTTTAATAGGTGGTAAAGGTTTTTAGCTGAGGTAATAAAGATTTATAATCCGTAGGGTGCAGCGATGCGCTCTACGGATTTGTAATTAAAGTAGAAATGGAGAATCGTATGTTCGGCTCTTAATAACCATATATTGTTCCTCTCATTGCAGGAGAGCCGTACCGATGGCACTCCCAAAAACTCTACAATTCGTGACCGTGGGTTTCCTCCCGATAATTATCCGAACTAGTCGGGACTACGGCTACAGAATGAAGCATTGCGCTGCTACTATATTCAAGTCAAGATTGTTCCACTATCCGTAGAGTTCAGAGAAGTACTCTACGGATTAGCAAATAAAAGGGAGACTTTTGTCTCCGTATGAGGCAAAGACATAGTCTTTGTTTTATCATACATCCTTAGAGAAGCTAAGCTTAGCTCTAAGGATAGAAATGGTTGTATCGTCAGACTGAGCCTGTCGAAGTCAGAATACTTGGAATAATTCCTTTATAACCCTGCTTTACTTCAATGAACTCAGTATAAACTCAAGCTCAGCATGAGGATTATTTCTTTCTATGAATGTTTATAAACTAAGTTCATTTTTTTTCTACCTACAAGCCGCATTCTTCTTATTGGCAAGCAAAAAATTAATCCGCCATCCTCGTTTCCTGGTAAAAAATAGTTTTCCAAACCTCTCCTTCTTTTGCATAGGTTGCAGAGGCTGCTACCTTGGGCGACCATGCCACAGCATTCTTATCTACAATATCTCTGTTTAAGATATAATAGACAATAGCCACATCGTCGTCTACTGGTAAAACCTTGATATTAGATAAGCGATAATCATTAATAGTCACATCAGCAAAAGCATTAGCTGTGCTCGCAGCATTAAGAACATGTGTTCCAAAATATCCGATATACCTGCTGCTCAGGTCATTTTGCAAAGTGCCCAGATTTTTTAGCTTGGCAAGTTGCCAATGGGTAATCTCTTTTTGGATAAGCGCTTCCCGGTCTTCTTTCGAAAGCTCATATTTTAGTCTGTAATCGGTAGCACTTCCCTCGCTTTTGCAAGCGGCAAAAATGATAATCACTAAGGAGAAGCATAAGGTTGTAAATTTTTGCATAGAATTTATTGGTTTATTTAATAAATATAGACAAAACCTGCATTTAAAACTCCAGTTTTTACGGACTCTTCGTTTCCAGAACTTTAACCTTAATGGATATAGCAAGCGCTTTCAAATTTTTTTATCAGCACATTTTCAAATTAGCACATTTTCAAATTCTCCCCTACCTTAGCATTTCTTGACCTTTCTCAAAAACATACCATCTACCGCCAGCGATGCAGAGCTTGTACAAGCCTATAAGCAATCGCAAGACCAGGAGGTTCTTGGGCACCTTTATCTGCGCTATATGGATCTGTGTTATGGTGTATGCCTCAAGTATTTAAAAGACCCTGCTACGGCGCAAGATGCAACCATGAATATATATGAGGAGCTGGTAGAAAAGGTCATTAAGTACGATATTGATAATTTTAAGCCCTGGTTGTACCGCCTGGCAAGCAATCATTGCCTCATGCAGCTACGCAAGGAAAAGCGACAACCCCGGGTAGTACAATTGCCTGTTATGCAATTGAAAGAAGAAACGCATCTTGAAGATGTAATACAGCGGGAAGAAGACCTTGATAAACTGGAAGACTGCATAAGTGAATTGCCAGAAGATCAGAAACTGGCTGTAAACTTGTTCTACATGCAAAAAACCTGCTACAAAGACATTGCAGATAAAACAGGAGAAGATGTAAATAAAATACGCAGTTACATACAAAACGGAAGAAGAAATTTGAAAATATGCATGGAAAATAAAATAGGACAGAAAGAAGAAAATGAGTAACCCTCGAAAGACATATAACACGGCTGATTTTGAAGCATACCACAACGGTAAAATGACCGCTGCGGAAATGCATGCACTGGAGCAAGCGGCTTTGCAGGATAATTTTCTTTCTGCAGCGTTGGATGGCTATGCATATTCTGCAAATGCTGCGGAAGAAAGCACTATTTTAAAAGAGAGGTTAGCTAATAGGGTTTCAGAATCTAAAAAAATACCGGCTACAAGATCTCAAAATCTATGGTGGAAGGTAGCAGCCGCTATAATTATCACTGCAGGTTTTGGCTACTTCATTTACAATCAGAATAATGAAGTAAATGAGCCGGCAATTGCACAAACAGAAAACACGGAACTGCAAAAAATTGAAAACACCATCCCATCTACGGAGCAAGAAGCCTATAGCTCTGATACTATGATGACCACAGAAACGAATACAGGTGCTGAGCAAAAGCAAGATAGACAGGAAAGCACTTCTAATGCTGTAAATAAAAATAAACCTGCATCGCCCTCTGCTGCACAACTA
>JBBKWE010000175.1:0-3596 GCA_037968795.1 Ferruginibacter sp. | reverse complement strand
TAGCGCTCTGCGGCTCTTATGGTATGAGCCTGGCAGTATCTGCAACCGGCTGCCATGCTGCTTATGTAGCCAATGAGTCGCTTTAGTGCACTTGTAACCCGGCCTTTGTTTTCCATCACCGCTTTATTCATCTCTATAAATGCCAGTGCTATCCGTGGACGGTGGTGCATCGTCTTTATGCTATTAGGACAAAAACCCAGCGTCTCGTTATAGAAAAGTATAAGATCCTGCAGGGCTTTATCCTGCAAATCTGTTTTTGGTTTTACGAGCGGTTGTTGCATTGTATAAGTTTTGTTTACTAATAACTTCAGTTGACCACAATGTAAATTTTTTATTGGAGAAGTAAATAGCCAGTTACAATCTTACTTTAATCGATTCTGTATATCTGATTATGGAGCTCTCCTTTTAGATTAAGATTCGTAGTGAAATACAGGCATTTACCCTAAAAAACATATATTTAGTGCCTTCCCATATAATAATATGGGTTTCTTTTTTATAGCAATGCAGATTATATAAATGGAAGTAACACCAAAGAAAGGCTTTAGAGGCCTTATAGAAAATTGGCAAAGTGATCTCATTGCTGCGGTAAGCGTAGCTATGGTGGCGCTTCCTCTAGGATTGGGTATTGCTATAGCAAGCGATTTGCCGCCTATGGCCGGGGTTACTGCTGCTATCATAGGCGGCATAGTAACTACCTTTTTTAAGGGTAGCCATGTATCTATTAATGGTCCTTCTGCCGGGCTTATAGCGGTAGTACTTGCCAGCATAGAGGGTATGAATGATGGAAGTGGCCGCGTGCTTAGCTACGTATTTGCTGCTTTCGTAATGAGCGGTGTACTGCAGGTTTTACTGGGTTTGCTTAGGTTCGGCAAGTTTGCAGATCTTTTTCATAGCACAGTAGTGCATGGTATTCTTGCGGCTATAGGTGTCATTATTTTTACCAAGCAGATACACGTAGCCATGGGTACGAGTTCTGCCGCTACCAGTATACTGGAAACGCTCGCCAATGCCGTGTATGAAATACCCAATATTAACCCGTTTGTCGCTATTATAAGTTTGTTTGGATTGCTCTTACTTATCTTTCACAAAAAGATAAGCTATAAAGCATTTCACTTTTTGCCTGCCCCTGCCTGGCTGCTTATCCTCTCCATTCCTTTTGTGTATGCTTTCAACTTTTTTGAAAGTCACACTATAGATTTTTTGGGCAGAGCTTATGAAGTAGGTCCGCATTTGCTCATTAATATTCCAGATAATATTTTAGACTCCGTAACCTTCCCGGATTTTAGAAGAATAAATACCCTGCCTTTCTGGATAAGTGTAATTAGCATTACGCTTATAAGTAGCATAGAATCCCTTGCCAGCGCAAAAGCTATAGATAAACTGGACCCTTATAAGCGCAAATCAAATCTTAATAAAGACCTGATGAGCGTGGGAATAAGTACCGTAGTAAGTGGAGCGCTGGGCGGCTTTCCTGTAATAAGCGTAATCGTGAGAAGCACAGTAAATGTGCATAATGGTGCTAAGACGAAGTGGGCCAACTTCTACCATGGCATCCTTTTACTTGTCATTGTTTTTTTACTTACAGGATTTATTCAAAAAGTCCCTTTGGCGGCACTGGCTATTCTCTTAGTGTACACCGGTTATAAATTGGCAGCTCCTAAGGTTTTTCGCCAGGTATATTCACAGGGGCTGGAGCAGCTTGTTTTCTTCGTAGGCACACTTTATATAACCTTAACCACGAACCTGCTAATGGGTGTTTTTGGAGGATTGCTGCTTGCCCTCATCACACAACTTCTATTGGCAAAGCTTCCTACAAAAGAATTTTTCCGACGAATATATAAAGCACGTAGCAGGCTGGAGAAAGAGGAAGATGGCAGTTATAAACTGTACATAGATGGCGTTGCAAATTTCCTTGCTACCATAAAACTTGATAAGCTTCTGAAGCAAGTTCCTCCCGGCGTTGCCCTTACTGTAGACTTTAGCTCGGCACATTTAGTTGATTATAGTATTCAGGAGCACTTTGAAGAATTTAAGCGAGGGCATATAGCTACTGGCGGCAGTGTATTTTATGAAAAACTTAAAGGCCTGCACAGTAGTACAGATCATAAATATGGACTACGGGTAAATACTGCAACGATAACCAACCTTACAAGTCGGCAGGAGCGCATTAAAAAATACGCAGAGAGCATGGAATATGTTTTTGAGGCAAATACCGCAGAACCCTTGTACTTTCTTCGCAGTTTCGATTTCTTTAGCACCCGCCCTTTTGAGCAAAAACTCAATAGCATACAAGAGGAAAGTAAAAATGAATATGGCTGGCAGATTATGGATATAAAATTTGAAGAAGGCGGTTTTTCTGTAGTAGATGAATATCAAACCACTCTTGGCCTGCTTCGTTTTCCTTTTCCTATTCCGACATTTACGATAGAGAAAAAAGTATTTCCACAACAAATATTTCGCTTGTGGCGGCACAAGGATATTGATTATGTCTTGCTGCGCAATTACATTAAAGACTTTATAGTAAAAGTAGAAGATAAGAAAGCGATGCGATCCTTTGCCGGTAGTAAAATACGTAATCTTATTGCGAGCAGCGATGTGGTGCATCACCTGGAGAGCAATGGAGAAGCAATCCTGCTGTTTACAGATAACCTGGAACTAGCTTCCATGGAAGACTATGGAAAAATGATTGACTTTGCTAAAAAATTACAAAGCCTGGTGCTGGAAAATCATGCAAAAGTAACAGGGGATATGGCGAATTAAGGTTTTTTTGAAAGGTAGTTTCGCAGAGGTCGCAGAGTTGTTCGCAAATAGCGCAAAGTTTAAAATGCAATAACTCTGTAAAACTTCCAAACTGTATTCTTAGTACAGCTTCCTGCCATAGAGTCTTAGTGGCAAGATAAGATAACACCCGCCGTGCAGACGCAAACTTCATACAGCTACCATACATACCTCCCGAAAGTATAATATAAATCCTAATCCTTTTTTATCCGCTGCTCATACACCCGCACATAATCAACCTCCATCGTAGCCGGAAATACAGAGTCATCCACCCCATACTTTCCGCCCCAGGCGCCGCCTACTGCAAGGTTGAGGATAAAATAAAAGGGCTGGTCAAAAGGCCATTTTTCTACAGAGATTTTTTCGTTTACAATATGATTATATACAACCCCATCTACCATAAAGTCTATAAACTCCGGTGTCCAGTTTACGCTGTACTTGTGAAACTTAGTATAAGGATCTGCTATAAAGATTGCCTTCCCTAGCTGCGTTCCTTTCATGTGGTTGTAGGCCGTAGAGTGTATTGTGCCATAAATAGAATCTGCCTGATAGCCTACGTGCTCCATAATGTCTATCTCGCCGCACTGCGGCCAGCCGGCTTCTCTTCTATTGCTGCCCAGCATCCATAAAGCAGGCCATGTGCCCTTGCCCGGCGGTAATTTTGCACTTATCTCTATAAGACCATATTTAAACTCTTTTTTTCCCTGTGAGCTCAGCCTTGCAGATGTATATTTGTTCTTGTCCTTATCTTTTTTGAGTGCCGTTATGCGCAGTTTTCCATTTTCTACAAATACATTTTCCTTCTCGCCTTCTGTGTA
>JBBKWE010000174.1:0-3374 GCA_037968795.1 Ferruginibacter sp. | reverse complement strand
GAGTGTAATGGTAAAAGTACCTGTGCTATAATCATGTGAAGGATTCTGTGCAGTAGAAGTATTATTAGCACCGCTGGCAGGGTCGCCAAAGTTCCAGGCGTAGGTTTGTCCTGGCAATGCGGTACCGGTGTAGGTAAAGTTTACCTGTCCGCTTGGCGGTAGACAACCGCTTCCCTGTATGCTAAATGCTGCACTCGGTACAGGATATACCTGTATTGTCTGAGATATAGAATCTGTACAATTTGCCGTAGTGGTGTAAATGTATTTGATAGTATGGGTTCCTGCACCTGCTGTTGCCGGCGTAAAGATTCCTGCCGGGGAAGTACCTGGTCCGCTATATACACCACTGCCCGGCACGCCATTGGTTACAGAGGCATTCGCTATAGAGAATGCCGGGGCATTGCCACAAACCGGAGCTAGTGCTGGATAACTAAAAGTAGGTGCCAGGTTGAAAGTGGCATTTACCGTGGTATCTTTTGTACAACCATTCGCGGTCGTAGTCTGATAAGTTATAGTATAATTACCAAAGCCCGGATAGGTATGCGAAGGATTTGCAAGTGTACTGGTATTAGCCGCTCCGCTGCCCGGATCACCAAAGTTCCAGAGGTGACCGGTTATGGCTTGCCCGTCTGGCGTGGTGGCGGTGCTGGTAAACTGCACCGTACCTGTAGCCGGCAGACAGCCCGCGGGATATGTAAATGAAGTAGTAGGCTGAGAATAAATAGTTACCGTGCGGGTAATTGTATCTGCCACACAAAGTGTGCTTACGCCTACTGTATGTTTTACGGTAAATGTACCTCCCGTGGCATACGTATGCGGGATTGGTGTATTGTTGGCTACCGTCGTAACTGTTCCATCTCCAAAATCCCAATAGTAGCTTGTGATAGGAGCTGTACTGCCGTAAGTACTGTTATCTGTAAAAGTAACTGCATTGCCCACGCAGGTAGCAGGTGAAGTAGTGAAATCTGCCACCGGCTTATCTGCTATGATAATATCTTTTGTAGTATCGCTTACACAACCCTCGGTGGAAATAACCTTCAACTTCACTGCCTTTGTACCTGGTGTAGCAAATAATTTGTCTGCTATTCGTTGGTTATTTGTAGTCGCATCCGGGAAGGTATATAACCATTGATTTATAGCAAAACCATTTGAGGATGGTGTAACTCCCGTGAATTTTACCGTATCAAGGACACAACCGGTATGGGAGACAGAAAAGTCTGCTTCAGGTTTACCCCTTACTTCTATAGTAAAAAATACTTCTTCCGTATTAGTACAATTTTCTACGCTAGGATGCGTAACATCTATTGGCACTGACCATGTTCCGATTTGTGCAATATCGTAGGTGCCAGGAAGCGAATACTTTAAATAAGTAATACCATTGATAACAGTACTTCCTACAGGCGTAGGGCTGTTTACAGTAACATCTGCAGCAGGGTTTATGCCACCATCTACCCTACTTATATACCACACCATCTTACTCGGCGGTGTAGGGTAGGCTAAATAAGTACTAAGCTCCACTGGAGTCTTTGTGCAGGTATATGGATGTTCTGTTACGGTACTTGTATCGCTGCTATTGTATATAGAACCAATCGCATTCAGATTATTAATAAGGGTTCCGGCATTGTAACCGTAACTTTCAAAACTTCCAAGTCCATAAGTAATGGCTGTAAAGGCGGAATCACTTCTTGCCGTGGCTTGTGCCGGTGCTGCTGTCCACCTTTTAACAACGACTGTGTAACCCGGGAGATTAGGATGCGGATAGGTATTACTGAAGGCATTAGAACCATCTATTAGCAGTGAACTTACTCCATTAGTTGGAATAATGAGTGTTAGATAATTTACGGTAATAACTTCTCTATTATTTCTATAAAATCCCACTTTCTTTATTCCTTGCTCAATCGGACTTATATACATCATCTCAGGATCACCTACTCCACCATTCAAACAACCACCGCCCGTCATAAATTGAGCTACCATGATGGGTTTGTCAGCTGTGATGTAGTCTGCGGTTCCGCTTTCAAAAAAGTAATAACTATTATTTATCAATGAGGCCAATGGCAACTGCGTGCCATTTCTCCTTACAACGGTCGTAGGATCTTTTACTGCAATTTTGTATGAGTTATTCATAGTCGTTGCGGCATTAGTGGAGGACGAAGTTGGTGCTGTTAAGTATCGCTTACCCCAGGCCTGCGATGGGAAACATTGTTGATTATCATTATCTCCTCCACCACTCCCGCAACCGATTGGATTAGAGGTTCTACTACTTCCTGCAAAAACAGCTACAGGATAGCAAGCCCCCATACTATTCCCAACTGACTTAAAGGTTGTACCACTGAGGTCGGGTTTTAGACCTGTACCTTCTGGCCCTGCCATAAGCTGATAAATTTCTCCTCTATTGAGCGTTACAGTAAAAGTGGTATTAGCTGGTTTACCTGACCGCGTAACAGCTGTGGGAGTAATTTCTACAACAGTATTGTCATGCTGTGAAACAACATAAGCCCAAGAAAAACATCCTGCGCCCGGATAGGACTGTTTGCTATTTAGAGTGGTGTATGTGTATCCCCAGGTTTCCACGGGCATCAACATACTTGAACCAGAATTTGTATTTCCGAAAATATGTGCATAAGCCACAATGGGAACTGTGCTGGTAATGTGTATCCCTTTATTAGTAAAAGTTCCTTCACCACCACAAGGAGTACCAGGTGGCACAAAGGTGCAGGGCAGTGATATCAACCGGGCATCAACACTTCCAGCTTTTGGAATAAAGTCTGTAGGCACGACCGTGTTTGCAGGAACGTTGTAAGTTCTTGTCCAGGTTGTTCCTTCTATAGTCACATTCACAGTGGCTGCTTGTTCTGCACTGAGGTAGATAACCATTTCCTGGTTGTTGCTTTGACCCACCTCCATAAATTGATGGTGACCATACCCTACCCAAAAGTCTTTACCCCTGTTAGATAAACCTTGTGCCGCTACTTCCCCGCCCGAGGCGAGGAAGTAAAGCACTATTGCAAGATATTTAATGATATTATTCATGTATTGTTTGGCCTGTTTAATTACCGTACAAGATTTATTGATCCTTTTTTCTGTTCTCTGGAACCATCTCTCAAGGTCATTTCGGCTACGTACATGTACACGCCACTCGGCTGAGGTTCGCCTTTATACGTACCGTTCCAACCTACATTCTGGTTGCTGGTCTCAAATACTTTCTCGCCCCATTGGTTAAAGATCACCAGGCGTAAAGACTGTATCGTGTATCCATATACCAGCAACACATCATTGAGTCCGTCGCCATTAGGAGAGAAGGCATTTGGTATAAACAATTGGTCTGTCTTAGTACGTGCAGTTACTGTGTTGCTTTCTGTCTGCTGACAGGT
>JBBKWE010000173.1:0-19252 GCA_037968795.1 Ferruginibacter sp. | reverse complement strand
AATTTTGATTTGCGCTACGAATTATATCCACGAGCAGGAGAGCTTTTTACCATCGGTGCTTTCTACAAATATTTTGATAAGCCGATAGAGCAATTCTTTAATCCAAATACGGGCGGTGGATCTTATAACTACATAAATGCAACAGAAGCAAACAGCTTTGGTGTGGAACTGGAAGTAAGAAAAAAGCTAGACTTTAATCCTGCCTTAAAAAACATTACTGTACAAAGTAATGTGAGCTATATATACAACAGGGTATCAGGAATAGGTAACGAGGCAGAGCGCCCTATGCAGGGACAAAGTCCTTATCTCTTAAATGCATCTGTACAATACGATCTGGAAAAATATGGGTTGAACACGACTTTACTCTTTAATCAAATAGGTAGGAGAATCACCTTCGTAGGTGGCAATGGTGATCAGCCGGCGATCTGGGAAAATCCTCGCCCGCTGTTAGATTTTCAAATAGCAAAAACTATTCTTAAGAAAAAGGGAGAGATAAAGCTCAATATTTCTGACATCATAAATAAGAAAGCGATTTTCTACTATGACATAGATAATAATAAAAACTACAATGCAGATACAGATACTTATGCTATTAGAAGAAATTATGGCACAAATGTGAGCATAAGTTTTGGCTACAAGTTTTAGAAAAGGGACAAAAGACTAGAGATAAACGGACAAAATATATAATACAAAAAGACAAAAACATGAAAATGAAAAAATTACTCTTTTACAGCGTACTTTTCTCAGCAATAGTTATTAGTAGCTGCAGAAAAATAGAAGTAGATGGCGAAACGATAGTAGTAGGCGGTGGGGGTACTGCCACTGAAAATCCTATTCTGGAAGGAAGGATAACCGAAAACAAAACTCTTAAAGCTAGTACGACTTATAAGCTACGAGGTCTTGTGTACGTAACCAATGGTGCCATTCTTACCATAGAGCCAGGTACAAGAATAGTGGGAGAGCTGGGCAAGAATGGCGGTCTTATCATAACAAGAAGTTCTAAGATAGTAGCAGACGGCACAAAAGACAAACCTATAGTATTTACTTCTGAGGCAGCTACGCCGGCAAGAGGAGACTGGGCAGGTCTTGTTATTCTGGGAAATGCTCCTACAAATGCTTCCTTTAACGGAATACAAGGAATAGGGGAAATAGAAGGAGGAATAAATAATAGTGATGGCCTTGGTTTATATGGCACACCATCTTCTCAGGCACAAAACCCTGCTGACAATAGCGGTATTCTGCGATACGTAAGAATTGAATATGCCGGATATGCCTTCTTACCAGACAAAGAAATAAACGGTCTTACATTAGGCGGTGTAGGCAACCAAACTATTGTAGATTATGTGCAGGTATCATTTGCCAATGACGATTCTTTTGAATGGTTTGGTGGTACGGTAAATTGCTCGCATCTTATCTCTAATCGTACACTCGATGATGACTTTGATACTGACAATGGCTACAGCGGCAAAGTGCAATTCGGGATTGTGCTTAGAGATTCTGTGGTGGCAGATATAAGCAATAGCGAAGGAATAGAAAGCGATAATGATAGTAATGGAAGTTCTCTTACACCACAGACCAATGCTACCTTTAGTAATATAAGCATCATGGGACCAAAAGCTACTTTGGCAAATCAGGGGAATACAACATACTTTAAATGGGCTGCTCAGATAAGAAGAAATTCTTCACTTTCTATATTTAATTCTGTGATTATGGGCTTTCCTACCGGCATATATATAGATGCTACAAAAGGTATCCCTACAGATAATAATATCCCAGGAAGTCTATTTGTACAAAATACAATCATTGCAGGATGTCCGCAGCCTTTATTGTATAGCCTGGGAAGCAATAGTAATGTACCTAATACAGCAAATACTACAGCTACGATTACAGACTGGTTTACCACAGCAGCGTATGGCAACAAAATATATACTACCAATGCTGAGGTTGGTTTAATAGCACCTTTCAACTATACTAATCCAGACTTTAATCCTGCAGCAGGATCAGTGGCGGCTACGGGGGCTGCATTTGCAAATTCGAAATTAAATACAGGTTTTTCTACTGTATCCTACCGCGGTGCATGTGCCGTAGGAGATACCTGGTGGAAAGGGTGGACGAGTTTTAAATAATATCTCCCGGCAGGTGGAGACTGCAGAAATAAATAAAATACTTCCTACGAAACCTAAAAAAAAGTCAGTACAAATTGTGCTGACTTTTTTAGTATTCACCACAAATTCTTTACAGCAAACTGAATTAAAAAATTCATGTGGAATAAATTCCAAAATACATTTGAACGTTTTATCCTTCCGCTGAAAAAGTTATCTTACCTTAAAGTAAATTATAGAATTTGTTACTGATATTAATTTCAACAGCTAAAGCACCCCATCCTGCAGCTCAAAATCTTATAATAACATGAAGATAATTCTGTTGATTGCTTTCACATTTATGATGTCCGTCAGTTATGGACAATCCTATATTGGAACCGGAAGAAACCTCTGTAAATTTCTTTTGAAGAGCCATATAAAAGGTAGTAGCTACACAAAATATTTATTAGAAACAGACAGTACCATCACTTTGCAGCTGCGAGACTCAACAGTACAGAATATGGATAGGATATTATATTTCGATGGCAGCGGTAAATGTATAAGAGAAGTAATAACTCAAAACTGCGATTCCTGCTATCAAAAATATTTATCCGGTTTATTGAATGCGAAAAAGTACAAATGGCAAAAGCTTTCAGCATTGAATTATATATCAAGTTACAGTCGCTACCTGCTGCTAACCACCGCCACAGAAATTCCTTTCAGTTATCAAATTGAAAAAGTTAAACTCACAAAAAAGGAGTTTGAAGAATTGCTAAACCTTACTGCAAACTAATAGGAAGAAACAGATTTTCTATTTTTTAATGATGGAGAAAACTAATTTTAATATTAAACCTAATATGACACAAAAGATTTACCAGGTAGATGCATTCACAGATCAGATCTTTAAGGGCAACCCCGCAGCGGTTTGTCCGCTAGAGAAGTGGCTGAGCGATGAACTTATGCAGAATATAGCGATGGAAAATAATCTATCGGAAACTGTATTTTTTGTAAAAGAAGGAGAACAATATCATATACGGTGGTTTACTCCACAGGTAGAAGTAGACCTTTGTGGGCACGCTACCTTAGCAGCTGCCTATGTGCTGTTTCATCATGAAAAACACGAAGAGAGCAGAATTGATTTTTACTCTCATAAAAGTGGTAAGCTCACGGTAACAAAAGAAAGAAATCTTTTATCGCTCAACTTTCCTGCAGACAAATTGAATCCCGTAGATCTTAATAATGAATACACTGATTGCTTTGACATTAAACCCATTGCAGCATACAGAGGAAAATCAGATCTCATGTTGCTATTTAGTTCCGAAAATGAAATTCAGAAACTTGTACCAGATTTTATAAAACTCGCAAAGATAGAAGCCCGGGGAATAATTGTGACTGCAAGAGGAAAGGCGGTAGATTTTGTTTCAAGATTTTTTGGACCGCAAGTAGGAGTAAATGAAGACCCGGTAACCGGAAGTGCCCATACTTTATTAATACCGTACTGGGCCAAAGAGTTAAATAAGACAGAGCTCTCTGCTATGCAGCTTTCTCAAAGAACGGGTAGCTTGCAATGTAAATTTCTAGGGGAAAGAGTAGAGATAAGTGGTAGAGGGAAATTGTATATGGCAGGGGAATTATTTTTGAGTTGATGGTATATACCCAGAGTAATAGCGTAGCTTTTCTGTTTTTATTATTCTTGTTTCTTAGTAACTCTTAATAAATTTATAATGAACCCAGAAGTAGATTGGTTTTTTAATAAAACAACTAAATGGCAACTAGAATATGCTGCCTTGAGGGAAATAGTACTCTCAAAAGGGCTCACCGAAGCACTGAAATGGGGCTGCCCGTGCTATACAATGAAAGATGATAATATTGTATTGATTCATGGGTTTAAAAGCTATTGTGCTTTACTATTTATGCAGGGAGCTTTACTAAAAGATCCTACAGGTATTCTGGTACAGCAAACAAAAAACGTGCAATCAGCACGACAGATTCGTTTTCAAAATTTAGAAGATATTACGAAAAACAAAGCTGCAATACAACAGTGTATAAAACAAGCCATCGCCTTAAACAAAGCCGGTATTAAAGTAGAACTTAAGAAAACGAAGGAATATGAGATGCCCGTAGAATTTCAAAATGTCTTAGATGAAGATCCTGATTTGCGAAAAGCATTTAAAAGCCTTACGCCGGGACGTCAAAGAGGATATTTATTATTTTTTTCTGCCGCTAAACAAAGTAAGACCAGGGAGGCAAGAATAGAGAAATCGTATCAGGATATTATAGAAGGAAAGGGGTTAAATGATTAAGTGGCCATTAACGGTATAGCAATACCACAACAAAAAAACCTCTGCAGAACGGAGGTTTATTAAGTAAAGTTAACGAGGGCTAAAATTTACTTTTTTATTATATCAATTTATTTTCCATGCAATAAACGGTCATATCGGCATTGCTTTTCATATCCATTTTATTGAGAATTCTGCTTCTATACGTACTTACAGTTGTAATACTTAGAATCATAGATTCTGCAATATCAGAAACAGACTTTCCTGCCGCTAACAATTTGAGAACAGCAAACTCCCTGTCAGAAAGGATTTCATGTCCTACATTATCTGTATCCTTATCTAATGATGCGGCAAGTCTTTCAGCTACAGACTCAGTGATGTACTTCTTACCCTGCATCACTTTATTTACAGAGTTTACAAGTTCATCAGGTGCCAGATCCTTACTCAAATACCCAGATGCTCCTGCTTTTAAAACCCTAATAGCATATTGATCCTCGGGATGAATACTTAAAATAAGAACAGGCAATTTTGGCTTAATGGCTTTGATCTGCTGCAAGGCTTCCAGACCACTTCTACCTGGCATGCTTAGGTCACTAATAACCACATCCCAGTCTTCGGCCATTACTTTTTGTATAAGCGATTCAGCATCGGGCACTTCCGTTATTTTTGCATCCGGAAACCCTTCCTGCAAGATTTGCTTTACTCCTTTGCGTACTACAGAGTGATCGTCTGCGATAATAATTTTGATCATCGAGTTTTAGGTTTTAAAATTATGTGGTAAAGGTATTGTAATTCTTATCAGCGTCCCTTTCCCCGGCGAACTATATATATGATACTGACCGCCCAGTAAAAGTACTCTTTCATTCATTCCTAACAACCCCAAAGTTTTTTTAGATTCAATTAAATTTATATTAAAGCCGCGTCCGTTGTCTTTTATTTCCAGAGCAAGCGTATTTTCTTTGCGCAGAAGGCTGGATTCTACAATAGTTGCCTGTGCGTGCCTACTCACATTCGTAAGGCTCTCCTGGTATATCCTAAAAATATTCGTTACAACAGATTGCTCCAAATCTACAGCATTTAAATCTGTGATAAAAGTTGCCTTTATTTCTGAGCGCTTTTCAAATTCTTCTGTTTGCCACTCCAGTGCCGCTATTAACCCAAGGTCATCTAAAATACTAGGACGAAGTTTAGTAGCAAGCTTTCTTACTGTAATTACTGTCTCATTAATTAGGTCTACTACGGTTTTAACTTTTGTTTTTACATCTTCCATATTTTCTGAAGATTCCAGCTTCTTATATACCCAGGATACATCCATTTTAAGTCCTGTAAGTTGCTGCCCCAGTTCATCGTGTATTTCTCTGGCCATATGCGTACGCTCTGCCTCTCTTATGTGCTCCAAGTGCAGTGCCAGTTGTCGCAAAGATGCGTGGGATTGCTGCAGGTGTTCCTGTGCACTCAATTTTTCTGTCTCATCTATAGCCACAATAAGAGTCGCAGACTGGTTTTCATACATTATATTATGACTATCTACTTTTACAAAAACCTGTGTCCCGCTTTTCGTATATTGCTTATGAATTTTGCCTTTTGCAAGATCGTCTTTAAAACTTCCAATATTAATAATACTCAATGACTCTGCAAATTGCTTGCTTAAGTTCTGAAAGGAAAGCTGCTGAAATTCTTTTCTTGAGTATCCGTAAAATTCTTCGGCAGCATAGTTTACATCAAGAAACTCTTGCGTATTAGTATTTACTATAAACAGCGGTAACGGATTTTTATTAAATAGAAGTCTGTATTTAGACTCTGAAATTATCAATTCCATTTCTGCTTGCTTTCTTCCACTTATATTCCTTGCTATTCCCTGGTATAATCCATTATTTAATACCTGAAAACTTATTTCTACGCTTAATAGATTTCCATCTTTCTGTTTAATATACCCTTCTGTAACCGCGCCCTGACCTTCAGCAAGATTATTAAGTAAGGAACGTACTTTTCCTTCTTCCAGGATAAATACTTCATCAATATTCATGTCTAGAATATCATCTTTCTTGTAATAGGACAAAGAAGCAATACTGTCATTTATATTAGAGAATTTACCAGTATTATCACAAATAAAAATACCGTCTGCAGCTTGTTGTATCAGCGACCTGTATTTTCCTTCACTTTCCCTAAGTTTCCTTTCGTATTTTACTCTTTCAGAAATATCTATTCCTACCCCCACTATACAATCATCTCCTTCATATACAAGCGGCCGGGTTACGATAAAGTAGGGCCATGAAACTCCATCTTTATCTTTTAGCAATATCTCTACTTCTTTGTATCCATCTTTTTGTACTGCCGTTTCTATATCTAGTACCCTGCTTCTATCTGCTTTGTTAAATAAAGACCATACGTTAGTAGAAGAAATTTCATGCGGCATCAAACCTAAAAAATTCTCATAGTTTTTATTCCATCTTCGTAGTTTGCCATTCTTGTCTACAATAAGAAAAATACTGGGAAGGCTGTTAATAATCGAGTCTGACAATTGCTTTTCTCTGAGTATTTTTTGTTCATTTCGCTTTTGCAAAGTTATATCCTGGAAGGCCCCAACCATACGTATAGCTCTTCCTTTTTCATCATAAATAATGTAAGCCTTATCTCTCACAAGTGAATATTCATTGCCGACAGTCTTAATTTTACACTCTTCTTCTACAAAAATCTGCTTGGTTTTTAAAGCCCGGACAAAATTTTCATACACCCTTTGCCGGTCATCCGGATGAATATTTGAAAAGTAATGATTAAGGTCATAGTGAGAAACGTTATCTACATCCATAAACTTGCAGAACTGTTCATTGCCCCAGATACTATTCTCCTGTAAATTCCAATCCCACACAGCATCCATAGTAGCCTGCGCTGCAAGCATAAATCGTTCATTATAAAGTTTTAGATCTGCTTCATTTTTCTTTAATAACTCTATATCTTCTATTCTTTTTGTAATATCCAGCATACTACCAATTACCGCCGGCTTTCCATTGTACATAGTAAGTGAACCGAAAACTTCAACGTGTATAAGTGTGCCGTCTTTTTTTATACCTCTAAAACTGTAGTGTATACTATTAACCTCTCCCGAAATGCGTTTCTTTATATTATCTTTTATTTTTTTAAGATCATCTTTATGCACTACACTCTTCCAGTCATTAAAAGATAAAAGTTCATCTCTAGTGAAGCCACTCAAGGCAGCAAAAGCCGGGTTTGCATAAGCAATTTTATAATCTTGCAGGATGTATACCCCTACCATGGATTGTTCTACCAGGCTCCTGAACTTTGATTCGGCCTCCTTAAGTTCTTCTTCTATTTTTTTACTTTCAGTAACATCCTGTATTAGAAATAACTGACCCCTTCTTTTTCCATTCTTATTATATAAATTGGAAATATAGAATTTACAACAAGAACCACATCCTTCTTTACCTGTCATATCTATGTAAAAAGCGGATTCTCTTGTTTTTTGTTTGGGTTCTGGCATTGCAAACAAAGGGTTATCCTTAAAGATCGGGAGATCAGTAATTTTGTGTCCCAAAGCATCATCTGCCTTTATCTTAAATATTTCTTCTGCCCTTTTATTCCATAAAATAATCTCTTCTTCATTACCACATTCTATAACGCCCATAGGTGTATTATGAAAATGTGATCTTAATCTTTCATTGGTTATGTTGAGATTAATTTTTGCATTTTTAGACTCTGTAATATCCCTGTAATAAATAGAAACGCCATCGGCGCTGGGGTATATAAGATTTTCATACCACTTCTCATCCTGCACAGAATAGGATTCTACGGTAGTATTTTTGTTTAAAGCTACCGCACTAACCAGGGATTCATAAAAATTTTCCCCCTGTATACCTTTAAGAACATCAGTAATGTGTTTGCCAATAATTTCTTCCTCAGAAAGACCATGCAATTCCAGTGCTTTTTTATTCAGGTACGTGTAGTTAAGGTCTTCGTCCAGGGCTATAAAAGCATCTGCAACCCGTTCGAAAACGGACTGTAATTCCCCGGATTTTTTCTTAACTTCTATTTGTAAAGCATTTGACAAAGTCAAAAGCTTTTCTTCCATAGCCTTGTGCGAGCTTATATCTCTTATGACAGATATATAGCCTGTAATGTTATCCTTTTCATCGTAAATAATAGACCGGGTTACTGCTACAGGAATAACTTTGCCCTTACTTGTGCGGTGTAACACCTCACCTCGCCACTGATTTTTGCCTTTGATAGATTTATCTATTTCCTCTTCACTTGTGAATGGATATTCTATTTGCAAAAACTCTGTAAAGTGCTTATTTATAACCTCACTATCTTTGTAGTCATATAATTCTTCAGCATGTTTATTCCACGTTATGATTTTTTTATCCTTGTCTAAAGCAATTATTGGATCATAAATATTTTGCAAAAGAGAACTATTAAATTTTTCCAGTTCTCTCCTACTTTTAGACTCCCTTTTGTATTTGGTAGATAAATACAATGAGACAATATATAAGAACACCATAATAAATGCGAGACCAGCTATGACGGTAGCAAAAATGTTGTCACTTGCTTTTCTCTTGTACAAAATCTCTCGCAATACAGAATTATTATATACTACTGCATAAGTAATTCTATCATTTATCTTGTTATAAAATGCAAGGAGGTTTTCTCTATAAGAATCTGTCATCTTATCTGTAGTAGGAAAACTGGAAGTATATCTGCTGGCAAATGAGATAATAGAGTCCCCAAGTTCAGAATAAGAGTTTGAAGCCATATGCATACTTCTCAGCTTTATCACATCTTTTTTTATCACGCCGGCTATAGAATCGTAAGAAGTATGGGGCAATGTTTTTTCGGCTAAATAATCTGGCAAGTCGTGCATTGCCAAGAAGGAAGTATTATGTTGTATATCATTTAAAAGTAAACTTTCGCTTACCAGCTTGTCGTACTTTATATCCTCTTTTTTTGCCCTGCTGAGATTAAAAAGAGTAATACTAATAAGTACCAGCAAACTAATGATGGAGAATATAAAAATTGGTTTGGTGCCTTTCATTCTTATTGGAAATATTTATAAACTTACAGAAAATTTATTAATACTGGAGTAAGCATATCGGTGCCATAGCATAATTCAAAAAATGACCTGGGAAAATTATTTACGTGAAAACAGTAAATGCGACATCATTTTACAGTACACAAATTAAATTCTTTCTTCTATTGCCTCATTCTCTTGGCAACTTTTTCTATGCTTAATCCTTGTATAAGGATGCTAAATAGTACGCACACATAAGTCACTACTAACAAGATATTCCTACTTTCTCCCTCGGGCAAAGAAAGAACCAGTGCTATACTTAAGCCACCTCTTAAACCACCCCACACGATAAGCCATGCTTCTTTGGGTTTAAAATCAACAATTCGCGGCAGCAAAAGTTTTGGAAGAAAAACTACTATTAGCCTTGCAGTTAGTACAATTAAAATGGTGATAACGCCAATTAATATATACTCTCTTTTAAACTCTATTACGTCTATAAGCAGTGCAATAAGTATAAAGAGGATTCCATTGAGCACCACATCAATCAGCTCCCAGAATTTATTCACATACTGATGAGTGGTATCACTCATAGCTTCTTCGTGGCGGTAGTTTCCTACCAGCAAGCCCATTACAACCATGGCGAGCGCACCAGACAAGTGAAAATACAGACAGGCACTATAGCCAGCCATTACAAAAGCAAGAGTAAGCAATACTTCTGTTTCATAGTGATCTATACTTTTAAGTAAATAATGTAGTATGTAGCCAAAAGCGAAACCAAATATGACACCTCCAACTGCTTCCTGCAAAAAGAGCACTCCAAAATGTTGAAAGTCAAAACTACCAGTACCACTTGTAAGTGTTTCTAATAAAGCGATAAACAGAACCACCCCTACGCCATCATTAAATAGCGACTCTCCCACAATCGTAGTTTCTATTTTTTCAGGCACTTTTGCTTTTTTTAATATTCCCAGTACCGCTATAGGATCTGTGGGAGAAATAAGCGCACCAAAAAGTAAGCAATAGAGGAAACTCATTTCTATCCCAAAAGCATGGCACAGTAAGTAAAACAACCCCGCGACAATAAAAGTGCTAAGAATAACGCCCGGCAAGGCAAAAAGGGATATTTTTTTAAACTGCATCTTCAGTTTTGCCCAGTTTGTGTGCATGGCACCAGCAAATAGAAGAAAGCCAAGCATCACTTTGAGTATTATATCGCTGATGTTTGCTCTCTTTACGAGAGCCTGCAAATCCTGATGCGGTTTTGGCAACCAGTAGTTTGTAGTAAGCACAATTAACGACATGATAGTGCTTAAGAAAAAAAGCCCAATGATAAAAGGCATCTTAATATACCGATGATTTATATAAGCAAACAAAGCCGAGAGACTAATGAGAATAATAAGAATGAGATACATATCCATAAGAAGGGGCCTATAAATTGGTAAAAAAGAAAGAACGCAAAAATAACAGTTTTGATAACAACCTTATGCGTATAAAAACAGAGCATAAAAAAGCCCGGTCACGTCTTTCTGAAACATGCCGGGCATTTAGGATTTGTGGCCTCGCCAAGAATCGAACTTGGGTCTGGAGCTTCGGAAACTCTTATACTATCCATTGTACTACGAGGCCATAATACTAAAAAACAAACCTTATACTATCCCCCCACAATTATCGGGATACAACGACGCCAAATAAACAGAAACTATGTTATGTCCCAATCGCGTGGGCAGCAAAAAAGGTGATTTACAGTAATGTTTCTGATACTAAACCGCAAAATTTGCCAAATTGGTAGCAAAGATTTTTACAGCAATAGCCAGCAAAATTACACCAAAAAACTTTCTTATTACAAGCATTCCATTGGGCCCGAGAACCCTTTCTATATACTTGATAGAGTAAAGAACTAAAAAAATAACAACACAATTTATAAGGATCCCTATAAATATATTCACATCATGATAGTTAGCTTTTAAACTCATCACCGTAGTGAGCGTACCAGAACCAGCAATAAGCGGGAATGCTATAGGGACTACACTGCCACTCTTTGGATTGGTATCGGGCTTAAAAAATTCCAAACCCAGGATCATTTCCAGACCAATAATAAAAATAACAATACTACCTGCAACTGCAAAAGACGGCACGTCCAAACCGAGAAAGCCCAGAAATTGCTGACCTATCAGTAAAAACAAAATCATAAGGCCTCCGCTTACCAGGGTAGCTTGCAGGCTCCGTATTTCTCCTCCCATCTTTGTGCGCAAACTTGCCAGTACAGGAACAGAACCTACAATATCAATTACAGCAAATAGCGTAAAAGAAACGGTGAGTATTTCCTTAATTGTGATATTTCCAAAGTCCACTTGCTGTAGTTTTAATAAATGATTTGCGGGCAAAGATACAAGTTGCATTATACCTGCAAATCATTTTTCCTATCAAAAATATGGCCTCCGGTTGCCGTATTATAAATTTAATTGAAAACCACCCATCACATTAAATCTTGCACTGTTGTAGCCTCGCACTTCCATATAATTTGCATCAGCAATATTTCTAAGGTCTAAGAAAACAGACGCCTTTTTATTTACAGTGTACTTACTGTATAAATTCCAGACGGCATACGCCGGCATTATAAGTGGAGCTTGCGCAAAGCGGGCTTCCTGCCTTGTGCCCACACTTTGCACATTAAGGGCGCTATAGAAAACAGGCGTAAAACGGTAAGCCACTTGCAGGTTTATCGTTTGGGCGGGTCTGCGATACAGGTTATTAATGGCGGTGTCTTTTCCACCCTTGCTGGTTTCTAACTTACCATCAAGATTCGTATAATTAATGTTTAGGTCTATTTTATCTATGGAGGTTTTTGCTTCAAACTCTATTCCTTTTACTTTCTGCTTGTCAGCATTTATGTAATAGCTTTCGTAGTGGGGCGCACCGCTACTATAAAAAACAATATTATCTTCTATATTTCTGCTAAAATAAACCGCTCTGAGCATACTTTTATCTTTTCTGTAAGCTACACCCCCTTCCAGATTATTGCTTTTTTCTGGTTGTAACTCTTGGGTGGGATTACGATATTCCGAGTATACCTGGTATAGTGTGGGCGCAGAAAAACCGGTACTATAATTTGCAAATATCTGCACTTTCTTATTCAAATTATAGGAGGGATTTATGCTGTAGGTAAATACATTGCCGTACTTATTAAAGTTATTATACCTGCCCCCAAGTTCTAGATTAAACCCACTTTTGCTTTGCCACATAGCAGAGGTATACACGCCCAATTGATTTACGCCGGCGGTATCTCTTCCTATAGGAGTGCTCTCAAAAGGCCCGAAACTGCTCACCGAAAAATAGCTCTGATCTGTAAGTTGGTATCTATAATCGGCTCCTACTACAAAGGTCCAGTTTTTTACAGTATTTATAGTACTATATACTTCTGCAAAGTGACTTCTCCCCTGGTAATTTCCCTTGCTATAATAGGAAAAACCTCCCCCTCTCTGCAGCGAATCGTCCACATATAACCGGCGAGTATAGTTGTAATTATAGTTTGCAAATATCTTACTCTTGCCCAGCGTGTAAGTTATGCCCAGCCCGGCTAAGGCATTCTTGTTATCTACCGTAAAATCTTTGTCATCTGCAAACGCAGCGGCGTCTACATCTGCAATATATTTTGTGTATTGTCCTGTAATTTTTGCAGTAAGTTTCTTTGTGAGCAGGTGCTCTACAAATAGCCTTGTCATGCTTTCCTCCATTCCGTCCTTATCAAAACCACCGGCACCGGTCTGATCATTTGCTGCAGAAAAACCTTTGCTTTGCTTACGACTATATTGCAATCTGTAATTCGTTTTGTTTGCCTTGCCATACAAAGCAGCACTACCCTGGTAGGTATTAAAAGACCCTGCAGAAGCTTGCAGCGAACCGCCTACGGGCTTATCTTCCCCTTTTTTGGTAATGATATTTATGACTCCCGCTATGGCGTCACTACCATATAAAGTGCTCTGACTACCTTTTAGAATTTCTATTTTTTCTACCTGGTCTGTGGTAAGTAAATTAAGGTCAAAGGCAGTGCTTATACCGCTCACGTCGTACAGTGGCACACCATCTATCAAAAACAAAGTCTTGCCAGCAGCGGCTCCCCGTAAGTACACGTCCTGGTTTGTACCAGCCGTATTAGTACTGCCATTTACAATAAGTCCTGTTTGTTGGTTAAGGATCTGGCCTATGCTGCGGCCGGCATTTCGCTGTAGTTCTTCCTGTGTAATCACGGTAACTACCTTGCCCGTCTCTGAGGTTTTAATGGGGAATTTTGTTGCCGTCACTACAACTTCGTCTAGTTGTTTGGTACTGTCTGTTTGTGCGTAAATGTAATTGCTCATTGCAATTGCAGCACACATAAAAATTACTTTTTTCATTTTTTTGAAAAATTTTTTTGTGTCTGCCTCCGTGGAAAATAAAGTAGAAATAGCGCAAGCCCCTGGCCTGCACATTTCCTGCCTTTCGCCCGAAAGCATAAATGGTTAATTTATGTACTCAGGCAGGTCTTCTGGCTTATGGCGATTTTCTATCAGGCCTTCCCACTTCTTTACGAAGCAGTGGCTCAAAAACGATAAAAAACTATATTTCCCTTTTGAAAGCAGGAAACAATTGCCACTTACAGCTACGGGGATAGCGCAGGTATTGCACCTGCTTCCCTTTTAATTTTTTCATCCCTATGCTGTTTTGTGTCCGATAACTATGCGGAACGAATCAAGACAATAAAAGATGGCAAAAACCTAAGCGGCGGCGAAGATAGGGTTAATGTGTTAATTTGAAAATACGCTGATTGAATAGTTGTGGAAAGTAATAGTAATTCTATAGTATACAAATTTGTGATGAGCTTGAATTATTACATACCTTGAATCAGCATGTTATAACCTCTTCAAAATTTCCGCTTTCTTACTATCGTACTCATAGCGATCTATCAATTCATTATCCAGCAAATCTTTAAGCTTCTTTAATGACTCTACCGGATCTACAGTTGCTGGAGTTGGTTCTGGGGGAACAATCTTCTCTTTTTCTGATTCTTTAGGCGCTGGTTCTATGGCAGCCTCATGAGCAGCGGATGCCGTAGTCATAGTAATACTTCCTGCTGTGGCTCGTTTTTCTTCGAGGTCTTGCTGTCGCTTATTCTCCTTTTGTATTTCTTCCTGCTCTTGTGATATCTTATACAGAATACGGGCTTGTGCTTTGGGTAAATAATCCATTTTATTTACGGCACCAGTATTAGTTTGCAAAGAGAAGTCTGCGCCTAGCAGTCCTTCCTTTATCTGACAATGATGTATGTCTTTCCAAAAGTGATCCTGAAAATCCATGGATAATCCAAGATTTTTTGGACGGAAAAAGAAAATTCTCTTGCTCGTAAGTGCAATACTATCCGGCGCAATATTTACCGCAGGCCTTTTCTGCACAGATATATACAGGAGTTCTTCATCGGTCATTAAAAGACCTTGTAGCTTTTCCATAGTTTTTTCTACAGCCTTCTGGTCTTGTTCTTCCTCTATAAAATGTGAAATACCTTTCATTGTGTTTTTTTAGATTTCAAATATATATAAAATAAGGTCAGAGCCAAACCGTGTAATGAAAGGCTAACAAGTCCTTATGAATTATCAATTGCACGGAGCATTTTCATTGGCACACAAATAAAAGAACGCCGGTATAGGTTGCACACACGCATATTCTTCCTAATTTCACAACGCAAAAAAAATACTTCTGAATGCTCAAATCAGAACGACGCAAAAAAAATGTATGAATAAATTTGTAAAGACAATTCTTAAAACGCTTCTGGGGCTTTTCGTTTTGCTCAATATCGTGGTTTTATTTCATGCTTATAAATTTACATACTATTATGAAACCGGCGACAAGAGTGTAATACAACAAGGCATGAAATCTGGATGGGATAAGACCTCCGATATGCTCTTTGGCATAAATGCCGCTAAGCAGCCCAATGTAGCACCAGATACTGCTTATGATCCTGTGACGCTTACTACAAAAGACAGTCTCAAGTTGAGCAGCTGGAATATGACAGTACCCAACGCTAAAGGAACGGTACTTCTTTTTCATGGTCATGGCAGTAAAAAATCAGCTTTGATGGAAGAAGCGCATCAGTTTAGAAAACTAGGATACAATACTTTCCTCACAGACTTTAGGGCGCATGGGAGCAGTGAAGGAAATACCTGCACAATAGGCTATACAGAAACCGAAGATATAAAACTGGCTTACGAATATGTACAATCTCTGGGGGAAGATACGCTTGTACTCTACGGCATATCCATGGGAGCTGCTACTGTGGCAAAGGCCATAAGCGAATATGCACTAAAACCCTACAAAGTAATTCTTGAAATGCCTTTCGGCTCCCTTACAGAAGCAGTAAAAGGCCGGGTAAAAATGATGCAGCTGCCTGCAGAACCCATCAGCACTTTACTTACTTTTTGGGGTGGTACGATTCATGGTTTTTGGGCATTTAACTACAACGTTGCTCAATATGCGCAAAACATAAAGTCGCCCATACTCCTGCAATGGGGTGCCACTGATCCGCGGGTAACCAAGAAAGAAACCGATGATGTTTTTGCTGCCATCGCCGCTCCTAAAAAGCTGGTAGTGTATGAGCAAAGTGGTCATCAAAGCCTGGCGGCAAATGAATCTACAAAGTGGCAGGAAAATGTAAAAGCATTTCTAGAAAAATGAAAAAAGTAAGAGATATAAAAATTGCAGATTACACTTATGAGCTGCCAGAGGAAAAAATTGCCTTTCATGCACTGGGAAAAAGAGACGACGCTAAGCTTTTATTGTTTGATAAAGGAATGATCTCTGAGGACAGATTCTATAATATTAAAAACCAGCTTTCGGCAGATAGCTTGCTGGTATATAACGATAGTAAGGTGATAAATGCCCGCTTACAATTCTACAAAGACACGGGCGGTAAAGTAGAGATCTTCTGCCTGGAGCCGGCCGGCGGAAATAATAAGTACGACAGTTTATTTGAAACCACCGGAAACGCTTCCTGGCACTGCCTTGTAGGCGGCGCTGCTAAATGGAAGGATACTCCCCTGCAAATGGAGGTGAATATAGAAGGAGAAACCATACAACTTTTTGCCTCCAAAGTAGAACAGAAGGCAGATACCTTTCTGATTGCATTTTCGTGGAATGCTGTAGATATACCTTTTATAAAAATTCTGGAAGCAGCCGGCGCTATTCCCTTGCCTCCCTACATACACAGAGCTGCTACCGCAGATGATGAAAAACGGTATCAGACTATTTTTGCAAACCTACCGGGCTCTGTAGCGGCACCTACCGCCGGCTTGCATTTTACAGAAGAAGTGTTAGAAAGTCTGAGAGAGAAAAAAATAAAAGAATGCGGCATTACTTTGCACGTAGGAGCAGGTACTTTTAAACCCGTAAAAGCCGAAACGCTGGGGGCGCATGAAATGCATGGAGAGTTTCTGGAAGCTGATCTGGAAATGATTCAGTCCATAGCCAGCAATGCACAGATAGTCGCTGTAGGTACTACAAGTGTGCGCACACTAGAGTCTTTGTACTGGCTGGGTTGTAAACTTTTACAGGAACCCAATCTCAAAAATCTAAGTATAAGCCAGTGGGAAGTGTATGAAGAACCGCTTGTAAATTCTGACTACAGCAAGCAGGAAGCTTTCATTAAATTGTGCCAATGGATGGAAGATAAAAAAATGCAATCCCTCTTTGCGCAGACAGAAATCATTATAGTTCCCGGTTACAGATTCAGAGTGGTAGATAGGATGTTTACCAATTTTCACCAGCCACAAAGTACATTACTCTTACTTATAGCAGCAGCCATTGGAGAAGACTGGAGAAGATTATATGATTATGCTTTGGGGAATGATTTCCGGTTTCTTAGCTATGGCGATAGTAGTTTGCTTACGGTGAAGTCGAGACGTGGTCTCTGACTAGCGGACTTTAGCGATTACTGTACAGTATTCTAAGGCTGAATAATCACCTGAGTACCTACAGGAATGTAACTGTACAAATCCTTCATCTCTGTATATTTCACTGAAACACAGCCGTCAGTCCAGTTGTAAAACTTATCTACCGTCCATTCCTCGCCGGGGCGGGTAGCATGAATGGCTATTCCATTTCCTATGCGAGAAGAAGTTGGGATCAGCCCCTTAGCTTTGCGTTCATTAAAACGTCTTTGGCTTTCTTCATTAGGATAATCGAGTAGAAGTTCAGGGCCCCAGGATTTGTGAATTTTCTTAAGAATTATTTTAAAAGTGCCTGTAGGCGTGCGCTTATCACCCTCTCTCATTTTATCGCTAAGATCCTGGCTGCCAAACACAATCGGATAAGTAGCATACCAGCCTAGCTCATCAAACACCTTTAGCTCATAATCACTTTTATCCACTATAATATAATATGGGCTGGTGCTCAGAAGATGTTTTAGACTGTCATTGAGCGCAGGCTTAGTTGCAGATACAGTTGTAACTGTAGTTACAGGAATAATTAATGCTGCAATAGCAATAACAAATAAAATAAAGTGGCGCTTATTCATGTATGGTTACAAAAAAAATGGGAAATGCGAAAATAATACAAAATTATAAACGCAAATCTGCTGACAAAAATTGTTTATGAAAATATAAAAAAGCCTGTAGACTAATTAAAAATTTCACAACTAGGACAGAATCATAGGGTTGTTGTTTACAAAAGCTATCACAATAAAATTCTGATAAGAAAGGTCTGGAATTAATTTGGCAGACATTAGTGGTAATCGCAGCTGCTCTTGTAGCTTCTCGTGGATGCCCACCTAAGAATCAACCAAAATAAATGGTTGCCGATTACAGCAACCATTTATTTTTTTATATTCTAACCTGCGTCTAAATAAGAGCAAATTAGTCAGCTGTATAAGAGATAACTTTCCCTTTCTTTAGTCTCCCGTCTCGAGCCTACCCACTTATTCCCCTACCAGTTACTAAATCTTATTCCAATATTATAAGGCCTCATATCCAATCCCTGCTCAAACATATTATTAGGAGAATAGCTGCCGTATAGTTTTACTGGGCCTATCCCTAACTCACCTATATAGCTAAATTTAAATTTTTCCAGGTCATAGCTTCCCCTGTTTTTCTCTTTTCCTCTTTCATCACTTATTTGCTTATTTCGGGAATTGTAAAGATATCCTATGCTCACACCGGCACTGGCACTTATTCCCTTTTTCTCGTATGCCTTGTTGCTGGCAAAGGTTAGCATAACCGGCACAGTAACGTAGTCTGCTGCGAGTTTATTTTTACTAAAACTTATAGAATCTCTAAAAACAAATGGCTCGGGTCGGGTAACCAAAGGGTTACTATAAGGTACGGTTCCTCCTTCCTTAAAACTTACCGGCGACTTAAATCTGTAGTTGTTCAATTCCAATCCAAGACCATACTTAAGGCTTACATTCTTTTTTACCAAATCCAGCTTTTGCATAAAGAACCAGAGGTTCACATTAATGCTTTTACCATTTTTGAGTTT
The DNA here is from genome assembly GCA_037968795.1 of Ferruginibacter sp. Lineage (GTDB taxonomy): Bacteria > Bacteroidota > Bacteroidia > Chitinophagales > Chitinophagaceae > Ferruginibacter. The sequence goes on along the minus strand of JBBKWE010000173.1, from coordinate 368 downwards.
AAAATCACTTGCTCCCAGAGCGGGTTGCCCCGGCCGGTTCACCAGGTAGCCACCGGTGCCGGCATAGTTGGTCTGGTCGTCCCAGTTGCTGAAACCGAAGTCAAAAACAAAATAATTTGTGCTTATTTTACTATTAGAATTCTTGCGGGAAAGCACCACATTTGTACTGTCGTTCCTGTCCGTGATTCCTTTTTTTATGATAAGGATGTTACCGATTCTCACGGTGTCATTTTTCTTTACCACATTGCTGCTGTCTTCTTGCGCTATGGCACTCAGACATATAATGCCCAATACCATTAATAGGTTTAACTTTTTCATTTTCTAAATTTTTAATTTAATAATGTATTAATAAGTAATTACCAGTCCCG
>JBBKWE010000172.1:0-6103 GCA_037968795.1 Ferruginibacter sp. | reverse complement strand
CTTTTATGGTAACCTATTTTTTTCAAAACCTATAAAAGCCTTTTCGGCTGGGATAATTTCCTTTATAACTTTATAATCTTTGTAATAAAAATGAAAAGCATTTTCATCTCCTACAAGTTTTATTTCCCCACCTTGCACCAGCAACCCCGTGCCCTCCAATAAACCAATCACATTTTCGCTTTCATTGAGCGTAAGAAATTCTTCCAGCCTCTGATCCCTTGTTTCTCCACGGTGGCCGGCGGGCAACTCATTGTTGTAATGTGGATTTATTTGAAAGGGTAAAATATTCAAGGCTTTAAAACTCTGAGGTTGAACGATAGGCATGTCATTCGTGGTAAAAATACCGGGGGCAAGAATATTACTTCCGGCACTCCAGCCTACGTAGGGCGTACCGGCATTTACTTTTTCTCTGATGAGGGTGACCAGTTCGTGCTCGTAGAGATCATGCAGTAGCTTAAATGTGTTGCCGCCTCCTATCATTATTACATCAGCAGATCGTATAAGATCTTGAGCATTGCCCGGCGTTACCAGATTTAACTCATAAGGAAGTGAAGCGAGGCCATCTCTCACATTTTGTGCATATTCCTCATGCGTACCATTTACCATTGCAAAAGGAACAAATGCAATCTGCAATTTCTTTGTACCGAGCAGCCCTGTAATATGCGGAAATGCTGTGGCTAAATATGCAGACTCTCTTATACGGCTACTGCTGAGCGCCAAAATGCGTAATTGTTTATTTAGCATTTAAATATTTTAAGGGGCATCATTAAAAACTTTGATCGTCTGCACTCGGCCCGTAACTGCCCGGCACATCTATGTTGAGCAATCTGTAATAAACGCCTAACTGTGCTCTGTGGTGTGTTACTTGATCAAGGCCATGGCGGATAGCACCATATTTAGACCAGGAAGCAATCTCATGCCCGTCATTTGCCAAACCCCATGTGCCGGTAAGATTCTCCTCAGTTATTTTATCAAGCGCTTCAATTCCTGTTTTAAAATTTTCATCTAAAAATGTTTTTAGTTGCGTACCATTCTCTGCTTCAGGCGGCATAAAATCCGATTTTGCAAAATCTAAAACTTCCGTATTTAAAATAATTTCTGGCCAGGCAAAAATAGCAGCGATATGACTTGCAAGCGCCATCATTTTCATACTCTTCTCGTGCGGTGCATAATCGTTTTTCCCTTCCGGGAAGATTGCAAAAAATTTTTGCGTGGTATTATATTCTGCTTCCAGCTCTGCTTTTAATAACGGTAAAGTATTCATGTTTGCTGTTTTATCAGGTAAAAAACAAACTTACTAAAAACATTCAAAACTTATCATTTTAAAACTAAATAATTTAGTATTTTGCAGCCCGCATGTTATACTGCATTGTAGATATAGAAACCACAGGCTCTTACGCCTCGGGCTCCGGCATTACGGAGATTGCAGCGTATGTGCATGATGGCGAGAAGGTGGTAGAGCATTTTACAACCCTTATAAATCCTGAACGACATATTCCTACCTATATAACAGCGCTTACAGGAATAAGCACTGCGATGGTAGCTTCTGCTCCGGTCTTTGAAGAAATAGCAGAGCAGTTGTATGATTTACTCCAGGATAAAATATTTGTGGCACACAATGTAAATTTTGATTATTCTTTCATCAGGCATCATTTAAGTAAATGTGGTTTTACACTACAAGTAAAGAAACTATGCACGGTAAGGCTGAGCAGGAAAACATTTATCGGCTTGCCCTCTTACAGTCTTGGGCGGATCTGCCGCAGCCTGAGCATACCGCTGGAAGACAGGCATAGAGCAGATGGAGATGCAAAGGCAACCGTTTTACTTTTTGAGAAAATACTCCTTGCTGGGGGCAAGCAGCAGATTTCAGAAATGCTTAAAAGAGCGAGTGGCGATCAATACCTACCGCTGCAGATAACAAAGAAAATGGTGGAGGAATTGCCTACTTCTCCCGGCGTATATTATTTTATTGATGAAAAAGGAAAAGTGATATATGTAGGCAAGGCCAAGAACATAAAAAAGAGAGTGAGCGGGCATTTCACTGGAGAAAATACAGGTATGCGCCGGCAGCAATTTCTCAGGTTAATAAATAATGTCACGTATAAGGAATGTGCCAATGAACTACACGCCCTTATCCTGGAAAGCACAGAAATAAAACGACTATGGCCAAAATATAATTACAGCCAGAAAGAGCCTTTGCAGAAATATGCATTATATCACTATACGGACAGTGCAGGCTACAGTCGGCTTGTTATAGATAAGAAGCGAAAAGCTTTGCCCGGCCTCTGTGTTTTTAATTTGCATAATGATGGAGTTACGCTACTCCGCAAAATGTGCGAGCAATTTGAGCTCCACCCAAAACTTTGTTTTCTTGATAAAAACATTTTTGTACATGAAGAAATAAAGGAGCTGGAAGCGGTAGATAGTTATAATGAGAAGGTAGAATCTGCTTTGCAGGCATTAGAAGAAAACCTTCCCACATTTGCTGTGGTAGAGAAAGTGCCCGATGGGAAGGAATGGCTTTGCTTACTTATGGTAAAAGGTAGTTTTTACGGCATGGGCTACATCAGCACAAAGATGAAAAAAGCTCCAGTAGAAGAGTTAAAAACTACCCTTGAACCCTTTGCAGATAATAACTTTATAAGAAACAGCATTTATAAATATGCAGAAACTTATCCTAAGAAGCGGATTGATTTTTATTAGGTATTCCGTGGGGCAAATAAGGAGCAATACCTTTAATATATATAACTTTTGCGTGCAGATAAATCCTTTCTATTCCCGCTGGGAAATTACCTTATAAATGCAATAACTCCGGCGCTCTTTTTCTCTTCTTATGACCATACCACTCTCTCGCCATTTGCAAGGTTACAGCTAGCATGATGATGCTTAGACCAATGTAAAACCAGTAGTTGAGTACTTCTCCTTCTTTGAAAATAACAAAGGCGAGAATGATGCCATAGAGCGGCTCGAGGTTATAGCTAAGATTAGCGGTGAAAGCGGCTATTTTTTTAAGGGCACTCAGCTGCAGATCAAAACAGTAAACCGTGCACACACTCGCAAGCAGCAAGAGCCACCAGAAGTCGCCCATGGTAGGGAGCAGGTGCGCAGCCGGGAAGAAGGATAGATAAGCAGGCAGTAGCAAACTTAGAATAACCAAACCGCCGCTGAGTTCATAGAAAGTGAGTACCCGTGGCGTATATACTTCCAGCAATTGCTTATTTATGATAGGGAAACCGGCACTGCATAGCGCAGAAAAAATACCGAATGCGATGCCTAGCTTGTATTGTGGATGAAAATCGAAGATGATATAAATACCCACAATGGCAAGAATGCCGAGCAGCAACTCCACCAGAACAATTTTTTTTCGCAAAATAACTGGCTCAAGAATAGCGGTAAAAAAACCTGTGCTCGATAAGCAAACCAATCCCACGGAAACGGTAGAATATTTTATGCTCCCATAAAACGCCACCCAGTGTATAGCTATGAGCGCTCCCACGCAGGCTATCTTCACCATCTCCTTCAGTGACAACATTCGCATCTGCTTTTTGTAGGTCATAAGCACGCCAAGAATTATGACAGAAAAGGCAATTCTATACCATACCAGCAGCCCTTCATTAAGCGTAATGAGTTTACCTATGATGGCTGTGAAGCCTGCAAGAAAGATAGCGAGATGGAGCTCGAAGAAAGCCTTTTTCATTTGGCGGCGAAGATAAGGAGAGACTGGAGATTAAAAGACGGCAGACCACAGACTTGGAGTACTTATTACAGAGTACTTAGACGAAAGATAGGGAGACACGAGACTATAGACATAAGAGGGCAAACATTTAGACTCTAATTATTTACTAGATAATCAGCATGTACGAACTCAACGTAGTAACTGCTATTAAAAAATGTATCTATCTTTAAGCTTCATTATTTACTTAATAAGTGTCTGCTAACTATGAAAGTTTTTTACAAGAATATTCTTTTTCTGCCTCTAATATTTGTGGGGTTAAAAGCATTTGCCCAGCAACCAGAAAGGCTAGCTATAAATGGCACGCAGTGTACCATGATACCGCCGGCAGGATTTGTTGCCTCTCCTTCTTTTAGTGGATTTATGCATCTAGAAACTTCTTCTTCTATAATTATAATAGAAATTCCTGTATCACCAGACAGTCTTAACGGCGCATTTACAAAGGAAAGGCTTAAAGGACAGGGCATGAATCTCATAAAAATGGAAACTGTATTATACCAAGGAAGATCTGCTACTTATTTAACCGCAACTCAAGAAGCGTACGGTCAAACTTTTATGAAGCAAATGCTTTTGTTTGGCGATAGCAGCGCTTCGGTTATGGTCAATGGCATTTCCCCACAAGAAGAAAATACATTCGACAGCAGTATAAAAAAGGCACTTTTTACTACAAGAATAGATAGAAAAATACTGCTAAATGCAGAAACAGCTGCTCCTTACCAAATAGACGTAACCGGCACAGACTTTAAATACCCAAGTTATAGTACAGGCTCGCTTTCTTATAGCACTACAGATAGTGTAGCCCCGGGAAAACCATTATTAATTATTGCTAATTCCCTTGGCAAGGTTTTTTACAGTGACGAAAAAGCATACGCAGAAGATCGTGTGCGAGAGATGCCGGGAAGCGAAAATTTTACCATTAATAGTACGATCGCCATTACTATTTCTGATATGGATGGCTATGAAATTGTAGCGCATGCTACCAGTAAAAGCGGACACCCCAAACTTATATATACCGTGATGTTATTTGATGACGATAATCACTATTTTATTATTCATGGCGAAACGCAGGAACGATTAGAAGATTATCTACCGATTTATAAGAAAATTGCGAGGAGTTTTACATTAAAGCGGGCGGTGTATTAGTTTTCGCCGTGAAAACTTCAGAAACTGGGGACCATAATTCTTTTCAGCCTCTACTTGTCATCATTTTTACTAAGTGGATAATAATTCACTTTAAACTCTTGTACTAATAAGTTGTGATGCACTTGACATATGTCAATGCTAGAGGTTCTAAAATATGATACCTTGCTTTCTCAATTTGGTTTAGCAAATAAAGCGAAAAGCAATGAAATCATTAATTATACAATTTACTCTATTGGTGTTTTGTACAGTGGGATGCAAAAAAGAAAGTTTAAATACTTTCGTAGAAGGCACACTTACTAATAAGATTACAAATGAGCCGGTACAAGGTATTCCTATTGAAATCATAGAATGTGGCGGTTATTATAATAAATGCCTTACTACACTACAGACTGTATACACTGATGCTAAGGGACACTACAACGTAAGTTTTAAAGCAGAGGGCGGAAAAAATTATAAAGTTGCTGTTGGGTCTAATGAAGTGGTGGCTTCTTCTGTATATCCTTATTACACTTCAATAAAAGACAATCAAAGGACTAGATTAGACTTTGCTCAATTTCCGCTAAAGGTTTTGCAAATTCGATTTCGGGTACTTAGACACGATAAAAATTGGCTTCGGTTAGAAATGATGGATTGGGATATCTATGGTAACGGCAATTCTTTTCGCCGTTTTTATTTTGGTGAAAATCCAATAAACGACTTCGATACGACTTACTACTCTGTAATACAAGCCGGTCGTAGATACCGTGTTATAGTAGGTTTAAGTAATAAGCCCGCGCCTTATACTTACTTGGATAATGAGTTTATTGACCATTTCTTTCAAATAGAAAATATTGATACTACTAAAATTGAAATTGTGGTGCAGTAAATATCATTATACAAAATCTCTACCTTACTCTATTTGAATTCTTGCTAAAGTAGCAAGTTAATCATACTTATTTATTCTAAAGCTAAGTAATTCTGAAAATTAGAAATCAATCACAAGAGGACAGATTTTCCTAAAATCTCCCAAAATGTGCTAAATGGCTACGCATACTATCTAACTATCATTATATTTGCCCACTTTAACAATTACTATATGAATTTTAAACGGACAAATAATATCGTAGGCTGGGCTGTATGCATCATAGCTTGCCTGGTTTATATCCTTACCATGGAAGCCGGCGGTAGCCTTTGGGACTGTGGAGAGTTTGCCAGTAGTGCATACAAATTACAAATTCCTCACCCGCC
>JBBKWE010000171.1:0-3230 GCA_037968795.1 Ferruginibacter sp. | reverse complement strand
GGCAAAACAATAAAAATGGATTTTTTTAAACCTGATGGAAGTGTGAGTAGACGATCTACTTTTGAATATAATCTTGATGGCAGTAAAGCGCAGTATAAATCTGTGAGTAAAACTTATGGATCAAAACATGTTTACACGTACGATTTGCAGAACAATGAGATTGAAAGAAAAAGCTATGATTCGGACAATAGTTTAAGTTCTGTAAAAAAAACTGAATACGATTTAGAAAATAGAGAAGTAGAAACGACTTATTACAATTCGGAGGGAAGTTTGGATGCAAAATATATTTATAAATACGAAGAAAGTGATGATATAGTTACTAAAAAAACCAAACAATATAATTCAGAGGGTTTATTTACTGGAAGCACAATAGAAGTGTATAGGGGAGACCGTATTTTAAGTAGAAAAACTTACAAAACGGACGGAACAATTCTCTCGGAGTTAAATAATAAATATGATGTTAATAATAATCGGGTATTTAGTAGCTTTAAAAGCGGTCTGATTAATTCTCAGACTACAAAAACCTATTACGCAAATGGAAATATAAAAGAAGAAATAAACATTAATTCTAATGACAAAACCCGTGTAACTTATACATATGACTTAAGTGATAGAGTTAGTACTTATAACAAGGCGGAAATTGATTCTAAAAAGGTTCTAGTAAGCTTTGGGTTTTCTTATGTGTTAGATCATTATGGCAACTGGATAAAACGTATTTATTCAGTTAATGGTGTTTTGGCCAAATATATTTTGGAGCGAGATATAGCTTATTATTAGAAGTACTTGTAATATTGTTATAAGGTTACTGTCGTAAAATTTTTAGAATAAGGAGCGCACGCTGGCTGGGCTCCATTTCTGCCCTAGAGTTCGCGGAAGTCTGCGCTAGTATGAGAACGCAACGTCCCCTCCGGGAGACGGTGCTAAGAAGAGTAAATAATGAATTGCTTAGCAGGTTGGTAAGCGGCCATAACCTTATTTCCACATGCAGGTTAAAAACCTGCTCATATCCCTATTTCGAAGTGCGCTTCGCTAACACCTCGAAAAACCGGGGCCATTCAGGCGGGGACAGACCTTTTGATTTTCACAATATCCTGAACAGCAAATACCCCAGCCCGCTAAGAAATATTGCAGCGAAACCAACAAAAGCTGTTTTACGCAACTGCGTGCTGCCTAAGATCATAACAATAATAAATTTTACGAGTGTATTGGACATCGCAGCTATTAAAATAGTATTGATAGCAATGACCGATTGCGCTTCCCCTGAAGCCATCTTGGCCATTGATAAAGTTATAGCATCAACATCTGTAATGCCTGAGATAGCGCCGGCAATGTAAGTTCCGCTGTCACCGAATCTTTCACTTAAAAATTTTACCAACCATTGTATACCTGCAAATAATAAAGCAAACTTAACAGCCGTTTTCAGTTCCAGTGGGTTTTTTAAGGGAATCTTTTCTGCAGCCTCATTGCCCTTTTTAAATTTATAAATTAAAAATGCCGCAGCAAAACCAACAGCGGAAATCACCACCACTGGTAGCCAAAAATCTCTTGCTAATACGGGATTTACAATATACACTTCAAAAAGTATCCGCGGAAACATGATGGTACATGCACTGATGATACCCATGGCATAAAAAAAGGAAGAACCGGCGGCAGCTATTTTACTCTTTTTAGAAAAAGTGAGCGCTACGGATGTACTGGAAACCAATCCGCCGATAATGCCGGCCCATACTGTTCCCTTATCGCCAAGCACCTTTGCTATCATATATCCCACCAGGCTTGTACCGGAAACCAATACAACCATTTTCCAGATTTCTTTCAGGTTCCATAAATCATACGGTCCGAAGTTTTTATCCGGCAGAAAAGGGATAACCAGAGCGGACATGATAACAAACAGGAAAATAGCATGTAATTCTTCCTTTGTGAGTTTTTTTACAAAGCCATGCAGGGAAGGTTTTAAAACAAGCAGGCCGAGTAAGATGATCATAATAATAAGTGCCAGTAATATATAACCCTGATGTACCAAAGCACCTAAAAGAAAGGTGAGTATTACCGTAACCTCTGATGTAGCGCCCCGGTTCCCTTCTGCGCTTTCTTCCCTGATGTAAGAAGCAATTACGAAAACAAAAAGCCCTGCCAAGGCGATTCCAAAGAGCAGGCCGCCGAATTTTGTAGCTAAAAAAGCGCTTAAGAACCCCATTAGTGAGATCATGGTATATGTCCTTAACCCCGCAAACTGGTCTTCATCTTCTTTAAATTCCTTAGTGAATTGTCTTTCCATGCCTATTAAAAATCCTATACCCATACTTACAAATAAAGGGAATAAAAGATCTACGGTCTCGCGGTATAATTTTTCATCCATACAATTATAATTTAAGAAATTCGGGACATGATTTTGAATATTATTTTACCCTTTTCTCCGGAGATAAAAGACCAGTTCTTCGAGGTGTTAGCGAAGCGCACCTCGAAGAAGGGATAAAGCAGATCTCTAATCTTCAATCTATCACACTGTCACAACTAACTGATCCAGGGGCTCTAGTTTTACTCTCCCTACCTGCTTACCATATAAGTAAGTAGCTGCACTGCTAAATTACTATGCCAACTCTAACCGGATTGAAGTGTATGTATCCCAACTTTTGCCACATGAAGGATAAAGATAAATATTCTTCCGTATAGTTATCTGGCTGCCAAAATATAAAAGTGTTAGCTTTATGATCAGTCCCCTTTTCTTTGGTAAGCAGCCACATCAACCATCTCTTCCTGCTTTCAAGAACATTCTCACTCTAGCGCAGATATGCAGCCTGGCCTCTGTACGCAAGCGTATCTGTGCAGCGTATCACATGATCATCGGATCCAAAAGCATAATGTCCAGTAAACCCTTGCCGCCTCTGTAATCAATTGCACTGCTATACCTCAAATCTTCTGATTGCTTTACAAAGCCAGCGGCTACAGGATTTTAATGCAGGTAATCACATTTCTGCCTGGCTACTTCTGCAGAGAATAATGCTAATCGGATGATTCTCTGGCTGCCATAATTGAAAACTTGCATTAGTGCTTGTTTTCTGTGCTGCTCTTTCCATGTGCCAAAGAAGCCATTCCCTTCTGCTTTCTTGAGGATGATCCTTTATAGCAAGGTGTAGCATTTCGGAACTATGGCGCTTTAGGTCTCTCAGAATATTACTCATGCTATCATCGCTGCTGCCCATTATTAAATGTATGTGACTGGTCATAAT
>JBBKWE010000170.1:0-17179 GCA_037968795.1 Ferruginibacter sp. | reverse complement strand
GGCAGCTAAGAAGGCAGCTCCAAAAAAAGCAGCAGCAAAAAAGAAAAAATAATCAACCTTCGTTAAGAGGAAAATATTATTAAAGTCTCGATTTTATCGGGACTTTTTTTATGCCTGCCAGCGAGGAAAACTATTAGTTGCAATAAAAAATTCTTTTAGAAATTACTCCCTAATTTTATCGCCATGACAAATAACCAGATAGCAGACAGCTTCAAGCTACTTTCTAAATTAATGGATATTCATGGGGAGAATAGCTTTAAGAGCAAATCTTACGCCTCTGCAGCCTTCAGCATAGAAAAGCTTGAGCATGAGCTGGCAACGCTTGATAATAAGAACTTTGCCTCCCTAAGGGGCGTAGGGGCATCTAGTGCTAAAAAGATTATAGAACTACTCTCTACAGGATCCTTGCAAGACCTTAATGAGCTTATGCATAATACTCCTGCCGGAATTCTGGAGATGATGCAGATAAAAGGGATTGGTCCAAAGAAGATACATACCATCTGGAAAGAAATGGAAATAGAATCAGTAGGAGAGCTTTTATATGCTTGCCAGGAAAACAGGTTAAAACTATACAAAGGGTTCGGAGAAAAAACACAAACTAATATTGAAAATACACTTAGTTATTATCTTCAAAATAAAGACAGTCATTTATTTGCCAGCGTGGTAGAAGTATCGCAAGTGATACAGAAAGAATTAGAAAAAATTTTCATGGAAGAGAAGGTCTTTGTTACCGGGGAATACAAAAGACAAATGACCATAATAACGCAGCTCTCCTACATCATCATAGCTGAGGCGAAGGACATAATACAAAAAGTAAAAATGCTGGAGACTTTTCATCCTGTAAATGATTCTGAGCTGATATTTTCTACAGACTATAATGTAGACGTAAAGCTTATTGCAACAGGAGAAAAAGAGGCCATTCATCAATTAATAAAAACTTCATCTGCTCCGGAGTACTATAATAGTATTGCTGCCAAAGAATTAAAAACAGACGTGCAAACAGAGGAAGATTTTTTTGATCAAAACGAATTATTGTTTATACCTGCTCCAGCTAGAAACGCCGCTTACAGTGCTTCCTGTTCGGCAGAAGAAGTGGCAGGAACTATACAAGAGCAGAATGTAAAAGGACTTATTCATTGCCACAGTAAATGGAGCGACGGCGCAGAAACGATAGAAACCATGGCAAAAGCCGCCATGGAAAAAGGGCTAGAATATATGCTTATAACAGACCATAGCAAGTCTGCTTTTTATGCACAAGGATTGTGGCCTGAGAAAATAGTAGAACAACATAAGGAGATAGATGCGCTTAATGAGAGCTTGCAGCCTTTCAAAATTTTTAAAGGAATAGAAAGCGATATTTTAAATGACGGCTCACTTGACTATGAAGTTAATGTCCTAGCTAGTTTTGATCTTATCATTGCCAGCATACATAGCAACTTAAAAATGACAGAAGAGAAGGCAATGCATAGAATCCTAACGGCTGTTGCTAATCCTTATACTTCAATATTAGGACACCCTACCGGGCGCTTGCTATTGAGCAGAGAAGGATATCCTCTGGATTTTTCTGCTGTGATAGATCACTGTGCTGCGCACAATGTTTGTATAGAAATAAATGCAAACCCGCGCAGGCTGGACATGGACTGGGAACATATAGAATATGCAAAGAAGAAAAAAGTATTACTCTCCATAAACCCAGACGCTCATAGCGTTAAAGGAATCGATGATATTAAATATGGTGTCCTTGCAGCTCAAAAGGCTCTACTGCAAACACATGAAAATCTTAGCAGTTATTCGCTGCATGAAATGGAAGTGTTTGTGGAAAACCAAAAGCGGAAGCGAATAAAATAATAGTGTATGAATTTTCAGAACACAATTATCATGAGGATGGAGCTATAGGCAAACTTACGCTAAAGGTAGTACCACTCTCGTTAGAGATAAAATTTATTTCTCCACCCATAAGCTCTACAATTCTTTTACTCATAGCAAGTCCTAGCCCCGTTCCGCTCGATTTGGTTGTGAAATTTGGCATAAAAATATTGTTACTATCCTCCGGCGGAATTCCAGTGCCGTTGTCTGCTACTTCTGTAACTACAGTATACTCATTTTTATGTTGCGTTACGGTTATTTTACCTGGCCTGGCAGCAGACAGGGATTCCACTGCATTTTGCAGCAAATTTGTAAAGATGCGATTCAGGCCTGTTTTATCCCCAAGAATAATTACGGGTTGTTCTAATATACCCCACGAAATCTTTGCCTTATCATGAGTGCTGTACAGCTGCTGTAAGCTTTTAAGAATGTCCTGCAAGTCTACTGGTTCCGATCGTGCTATTTCTATCTGCGCAAATCGGCTAAACTCATCTGCCATGCTAGCAAGGTGATCTATCTGCTCTATGAGTGTCTTTGAAACAGAAGATACAAGATCTTCTATTCCCGGCTTGTTACTGTCTATTGCTTTTTGTAAAAACTGCATACTTAGCCTCATGGGTGTAAGCGGGTTTTTGATCTCGTGCGCTACTTGTTTTGCCATTTCTCTCCAGGCAGTTTCCCTTTCGGTTTTAGACAAATTAATCGCGCTTTCCTCCAGCGAGGCGAGCATCCTGTTATATTCTCGCACCAGCCGTCCAATCTCATCCTCCCTACGCCACTCTATGGGGTCATTTCTCTTACCTAGTCGCACTTGATGCATTTTGTTACCGATAATATTTATACTGTTTGTAATACGATTGGTAATGTAAAGTGCTATAATTCCTGCAATTAGAAAAATGAAAGCATTGAGGTTTATTATCGTCACCAGGAAGCCAGATATTTCTTCTCTTAGTTTTACCTGTGATGCAAAAAAAGGAATGTTGAGATAGGTTTTACTCTCGCCAGAGGCATCAGAAAGTGGCACATAACTGCTAAGATATTGAAGGCTACCAATGTTTTCTTTCTGATAAAAATTAATCTCGTTTTTATCGGACAGGTGATTAAAGGCAAGTGGATGCATTTGTTTACTCACTATGCCTTTTTCATAAGGAAGCGGAAGAGAGGATAGAATAAGATGACCTGCACTATCATACAGATTCATATCTACCCCGTACAGGTCAGACATTTGTTTTAAGCGATCTATTAATACTTCTGCAGAGTCACTACCCATTTGTTGCTTACTAAGCAACGCAGCAGTGAGTAGTGAATCTCCTTTTATTGCCAACATTATTCTTTGCTGCAGCATACTCACCTCCCCCCTGTTATTGTCTTCATATTTGCTTATAAAAAACAGGATTGTAGAAATACCTATGACGATAAAAGATACTATGCTAAAAACTAATATCGTCCCATATATTTCCTTATTAATTGTAAGCGAAAAAATGTTTTTTATCCTACGCCATTTAAAATTTGAGCGGAATATAAAACGAAGTGCAAACCACACTATGGCTAAAATGAGAAAGCTACCAAACAAATAAGAAAATAAAGTTATAGTCTCTATAGCAAGCTGCTTTTCTCTGGCAATTGCAATTGCCTTTTGCGCCCAGGGTTTATACCACAATACTGTATGGCTTTCGCTTTCTAAAAGTAAAAATTTCTTACCAGCAAAAAAATCCGCTTTTACTTTTCGCGGAAACGAATATTGATTATGACTGCGTACAAGCCGGCCACTGTCATATACTGCGAATGCGTAATCGGAAGCACTCTCTATAGAAGAAGTTCCAGGTCTGCTAAACAGAGCAGGGTAAATGGTTGCCTGCAAAGTGCCCCTGGGAATCACTCTGATAAATATGTAGCCCAGAAGGCTACTATCCGTATCTATAATCGTTTTCTTTATGAGGTAATGAAAGTTGTCGTAAGATTGATCATAGGTGTATAACCCGGGAATATCTGTAGCAGCAGACTGGGTTGTAAGAATAGAATTTATTTCATTGAAGGAAATAGTGGAACTATTGGCTAAAGGCCGCTCTGTGCTATCAAAGGTGAGAATGTCTGTTTCAAACCTATTATTGTATACACTAAAGCTAGTGCTTAGCAAACTGTCTTTAAAAGCAAAAGCAGATTTTTCCTTATAAAATTTATAGAAGTTGTTTGCCAGGAAATCTGTTCTATAATCTGTGAGCATGCTATGCAGCAGAGACTCTGTGGCAGGATTTGATTTTACGGCCAGCACTTCTGCATAATGTTGTCTATTTTCTATTTCCTTCACTGCGTTTTCCTTCACTATTATTGCAACTACTGATACACAGAAGAAAAATATCCAAAAGATGGGCCCTATCTTCCTGCGAGGAAGTGACAAAATACTTTTATTGGTAAAAAGTAAAATGGAAGCATATAATACAATCCAAAAATGTAAATATATCTCAAAGCCATACCCAAGTGTGCCAATCTTGAGTGATAAGAATATGAGGCCGAGAACAGCCATTATAAGTAAAATGAAAATCTTATGACCAGCCCATAATCGCTGCATGAATCTTGCTAGCACTCGGCTTATGTAATAGAAAGAGAGCGCTACACAATTAATGATAAAGAAGCCAACTGCAGAAAACTTATCTAAGGAGAAAAAATTAAGTACATCAAATGAAATCTGCGAATTGGCTATAAGCGAACGAATAATGCTTGCCGCCATGGCTGCAACTGCGATAAAAGCAATAGTACAAGCAATAAATAATACCCAGCGCAGCCAAGGTTTTACGGCGGGAGAAATGGCCTTATGACGTTCCTTTATATTATAAATATAATTTGTAAGCCACAAAGCGCATAGCACATTGAGCAGGAGATGCCCCAGACTTTTATTGATTATGCTACTGCCATAAATTGTAGGATCCCATAAATTAAATTGCCTCAATGAAATTGGGAATATATTGGCGTACAATAGTAATCTTAGTACCAGCAATAATACCACCAGTAGCGCAAAGCCTTTCAGCCATTTGCCAGCAATGAGATACCTATTAGTATACCTTTTTATAAACAGAATAATAAATAGCAAACCCAGTACCGATAAAATTATAGTAAACCTTGGGCTGTTTACACTGCCAGATCGCAACGGCGCCAATATGTGAAAAATGCTTCGCCCTTTATCATCAACTATATTTCCCATTGCAGCTTTCCCTGCTACTATGCGAATATCTGAAGATATTTCTGGTAAGCCGACAAATCTATTTTGCAGATAATCGTTATTCACAATAAAGTTCCACTTCACCGGAATGAGTAGAATATGAAAAATTGGGTCTTTAGTTATCTTTTTTCCAAGATAAAACCCATTCCCTAATTCATATAATTTAAGGTCATTATCGAAATTCTCATGCTGCAGATCAGGGAGGATCATATTAGAACTCCAGGATTCCAGACTTACAGAATCCTGAGGGTTTTTTAAATAGGAGTACAAAAATATTTTTCTCGCTTCGAGATCTACTATATCACCGTCAGTAAATTTTATTATTCCCTGGCCAGCCTTCTCTATAAATGAAGCGCCATATCGTACTCTCTCACTTATGCTACTTTGAATTTTGTTTGAGTACTGCTCAATATTGTTTTTTTCTGAGCGTACATTTCCAAACCAGGCTATTGCAAGAAAGATGAGGGCGGTAAGCAGTATATACCGATCCATTCTGCTTCCAACAAGACTTTGCTTTATTTTTATTAAACTTTTTTTGTTCACGAGTTCTAGTTTTGCCCTTGGTTTATAGCAGGCTAATATTCAGTTATACTTGTTTCTTTACCTGATTCCACAAAGCGTCCATTTCCTCCAAGGTCATATTCTGCAAGCTCATTTTCTTTTCTTCTGCTATGACCTCCATTGCAGAAAACCTCGCAATAAATTTTTTATTGGTTCTTTCCAGTGCATTTTCTGCATCTACATTTAAAAAGCGTGAAAGGTTTACCAAAGAAAAAAGAACATCTCCCATTTCGTCTTCTATCTTATTATTGTCTTGTTCATCTATTACTTCCTTTAGCTCCTTCAATTCTTCTTCTAGCTTTTCCCATACCTGCTCTGTTTTTTCCCACTCAAAGCCCACCTGCTTCGTTTTTTCTTGCAGCCGTATGGCTTTTACCAGTGCCGGCAGGCCTTTAGGCACACCGCTAAGCACAGACTTTTTTCCTTCGGATAATTTTATTTGCTCCCAATTTCGCTTTACATCATCTTCTCCGTTTACCTTTACGTCACCATAAATATGTGGATGCCTTTTTATTAGTTTTTCGCAAATTCCTGTGATAACTTCCTCCATTGTAAAAGCATTTCTTTCCTTTCCTATTTTGGCATAAAAGACGATGTGCAATAGCAAATCTCCTAGTTCTTCTTTTATACCATTATAGTCTTCATCTGTGATAGCATCTGCTAGCTCGTAGAGTTCTTCTATGGTAAGATGGCGAAGGGTTGCTATGGTTTGCTTCTTGTCCCAGGGACATTGCTCTCGTAGCTCGTCCATGATGGATATCAATCTTCCAAAAGCTTTTGTTGTAGGTGTGTGCATAATTAAACTTTGTAAAAAGAGTAGCCTAAAAAAATTAATAATAAGAAAATAAAAATGACGACAAAACCAAAAAAGGTTAAAAAGAATTTTAATATTGTTTTTGCTCTTCGTTGACCATAAAAAGTTCTCATTGCCTTGTAAGCGTATAAGACGATGCCTAAAAGAAGGAGAGGTTTTAAAATATTTAAATAAGGGATATTGAAATAACTTTGAAATTCACTTAAAAGAAGAAGAATAAAACTTATAAATAAAATGAAAATATATAAGTGGATAGTAAAAATTCCATTATCTACATAATTGAATTTCTTGCGGCGCATGTACAGTAAATGTAGCCAAAAAGCAAAGAGCGGCAGAGAGGTAAATAGCAACTGGGGGAAAGTGTGGAGAAGAAATTCTAACAATTGTTTTTGCATACTGCCCGGCTTGCCGGCAAATTTTTTATCCAGTTCTATCATTCTGTACTCCAACTTTCTTTCCAGCCAGTTATCATTTAATGTATCTGTCGCTAAAGCCCGAGTGTAATCAGCTTTACTTTTATAATCTGATTGCCTTCGTCTGATCCCAGATTCTTTAGCCATTGCAATTATGTCTTCTTTAGTAATGGTATCATTTATTTTTCCTATTCGCTGAGCAAATTCTGTACTGTCCATTTTTTCTATGTCAGCTATTTTATAGTTGCCATACTTAAAACTTACTGTGGTGGGATCTAGGTTTACCAAAGAAAAAAATGCAAAAAAGAAAGCAAAAGAAGTAAAAATATACATCCGCACCGGATTGAGATAACTCGCTCTCCTACCCCGCTTGTACTCTGCTGAAAGAAACCCAGGCTTTGTTATAAGGTATTTTGTTGTACTAAAAAACTTGCCGTCAAAGTGTGTAATATCTTCAAAAAAATGCACTATGAGTTGCCATGCAGTTTCCCTGGTTTCTACATTTTCCTGTCCGCAAATGCTGCAGTAATTTGCTTCTACGTGTGCATTACAATTGAGGCAGACTTTCTCCTTTCTTTGTTTTCTATGACTCACTATAACTCAGATTTGTGAAAATGTACTGTTATATAAGGCAATAATGCTTTGTAGCAACTTACCTTTGTGGCTAAAATTAAATAATAAATACGTGAAACTATTTTATATAAAATCATACCTGCCCTTCTTCATTCTGGCTATGCTACTAATAGCAGGTAATGATGTGAATGCACAATATTTTTACAAGGATATTCTGGCGGCGAAACAAGCAGGCGATAAAATGCAATCTTATAAAAATAATAAGGTGAGAGAAGTGAAAATTTCCAGCTTTGAACTGGATGGGCGGGAAAGTGATGGTTTTCAATGCAATCAGGAGATAAATAAAAACTACAATGAGACACAATTATTTACCAGGACAAATTTCACACCAGCGAGCCTGCTCACTTCTTTTTATGATGACAATGGCAGGTTGTATTCTACCGTAGACAGTTCTGCTATATCTGTGACAAGAGTTGCTTACAAATACAATAAAGACAATAATTTAGAATCTGTAAGCACTACTGCCACAAGCTCCGATGATGATTTTGTTACCGATCTGAGTGAACAGCACCTATACGCTTATGACGAGGCTGGTAAAGTAGAGAAGATGACTAAGGTTCAAAATCTAAGAGACAGTAGTTTTTTCATATTTGGAACTGACGAGAAGGGAAATGCCATCATAGAAAAAGACCTGCAAACCGGGCATAAATATTATTACTACTATGATGATAAGGGGCGCCTTACAGACATAGTGCAAACCAATAGTATAGGAGGCGGCCTTATTCCAAACTATGTGTTCGTTTATAATACCCAGGGACAGGTTACAGAAATGACCAAGACCGATCCCGGCATTAAAAGCTTTCTCATCTGGAAATATAATTATGAAAATAATCTGCGCATTGCTGAGAAGTGCTACGGCTCAGATCGCAAGCTGGTAGGGCGTATTACCTATGATTACAAGATGAAAAAATAAGCATTTGAAAAAAAGTAGAATCTTTTTTGAGAAAATTTGTTTACGAAACTCAAGTTTACTTATATTTGCACTCCTTTAACCAAAAGGGGTATCAGGGATGGTAGTTCAGTTGGTTAGAATGCTGCCCTGTCACGGCAGAGGTCGCGGGTTCGAGTCCCGTCCATCCCGCACAAAAAGCTTTCCCTTATACGGAAGGCTTTCTTTTTTTATACCTGTGATATAAGGAAAATCCCGCTACCCGTTTTTGAAAACCATACAGTGACTACCGTGGACGATCGGGCACTGCAAAAGCTGGCCTACTACAGGCAGAGCCGCTTTATTATACCGTTTTTATTTTGTACAGCATTAGCCTCGCAATGTTACCTGCCCGTAGTTTAGCTTCTGTGGCAGTGGGACCTTCAAATAGCGCATCTACCGTATTATTAAACAGTGATAGCCATTCATCAAACTCTACCGTCGTCATGGAGGTTATCTTGCTCAGGGCGATGTGTTTTACCATAGGGTTGCCTGCGTAGCTGTGCTCTTCCAGCAGTATACTAGACCAGAAAGAATACATTTTGGGCAAATGCTTTTTCCAGTCCACTTTAGCAACCTCTTCAAATATGTAATTGAGTGTATCGTTTTCTCTTACGGCATTATAAAATGTATCGACCAATAATACAATGTCTTCCCTGCTTTGGATATCTTCTTTCATTATTCGATACTTGCATTTGCTTATGCTACAAAAATACCACAATGTAAGTCAGCGGGAAATAGAAGATCTTTTACAGGAATTCTTTATGCTCTTGAATACATTAAATGTGACGACATTTGATAAACCTTCTTATGGTATTGCTTCTGATTGCAGTTTAGCTATAAAAATCTATCAAAGCTGCAAAGTAAACCTCGGTCCAGCCTGTTGTAATGTCCTCATAAGCTTCTTCAGGAATATTTATATGGCGTAGCTCTACCGAAGTTCCATGTTTGTGAGCATGTATTTTCATCGTAACTATAGACTCTGCCTCTTCTCCTTCAAAATCCCACTGCTGCACGATAGATTTATTTTCTTCAAAAGAAATATTGGTACCCGTAATACTATTGTCCCACAATGCAAATTCAGAACCAGGTTCTCTGCTCATCACAGCCGGCTCGCCACTCCACAATTGTATCGTATGAGCATTGGTAAGTGCCGCATACACTTCCTCAGGTGTGGCGGGCAATTCATAATATTTTTTAAAGTCTTTCATCTTTTGTCTTCTATCTTTTGGCTCTTGTTTTTTTCTAATGCCTATTCTGCAGTCTTTTGTCTTCCATCTCTCCGCTATTGCCTTCTGTCTCTAGTCTCTTTCTTCTTCTTCAATGGCTTTCCGTCCAACAAATCATATACATCCTGTAATACAATGATGTACACCCCTCTGCCATGCGTGCCTATCACCAGCTCATTTTCCCTGGCTTGTATTACCAGATCATGCACTGGCACAGTAGGCAGATCAGACGACATCGCTATTGCAGCTTGTCCCCCGTCTTTGCTCATGAATAATCCTTTGTCAGTTCCAACATATACAAAATTCTCTTTCTGCTCATCTTCTATCACCACATTAACGGTGGCCGCGCCAAGGTTTGTCATAATAGGCTTCCAGGTAGTTCCAAAATTTTCTGTAACAAAAACGAATGGCGTCTCCTTATCATCTCTATATGCAGAGAGGCTCAGGTATGCTTTCCCAGCTTTATACTTAGAGGCCGTTATTCTGCTTATATATAAGCCTGTAGGTAAGCCTGTGGTTATTTTTGACCAGTCATATCCTGCGTTTTTGCTCACCCACACATTACCATCATCTGTACCTACATACAAAATATTAAACTGTAAGGGCGATTCTGCAATAGCCGTTATTGTACCAAAGGGCACATCACCATCGCGTTTACCATTCGTAAGATCTGCGCTCAAAACTTCAAAATTATCGCCTTTGTCCCAGCTGCGTAGTAATTTATTGGTTGCATAATATAAAATGTCAGGATTATGTTTGCTCAGCAGAATGGGTGTTTGCCAGTTAAACCTGTAAAGTGGTTGCCCTAGATCTGCTCTGGGGTAGATGCTCGTTCCTCTTCCACCTTTTAAATTTCTTCTGTTGTAGTAGCCAAACTGCGAGCCATAGTATACCGTACTATTGTCTCTTGTATCCACCTGCACCTGCATACCATCGCCGCCGCCAATGCGTTTCCAGGCATAGCCATCTTCATAATCCCACTGATCAGAATCTTTAGTAGTGCTGGGCCCGTACCAGGTGCCGTTGTCTTGCAGCCCACCATACACATTGTATGGCTTGGCATCATCTACGGTTATTTTGTAAAACTGCCCTACACTAGGAGTGTTTATTTTAAACCAATGCTGTCCGTCATCATATGTAATATTGAGGCCACCGTCATTGCCGGCTATCCATCGTTTGCTGTCGGTTGGGTCTATCCACGCACTATGCCAGTCTGCATGAGTGGCAGGTTTATCAACTCTTTTGAAACTAGCGCCCCCATCTGTGCTTAGTTGCAGGTCGTAGCCGCCGATAACAACCTTATCAGCATCAGAAGGAGCTACAAAAATATTCCCAAAATAATAGCCATAGGTATTGTACAACTCCAGCGGCGCCGTATTTACTTTCGTCCAGCTTGCTCCATCATTGGTAGACTTGTATACTTCTGCGCCTATCACCGGCGTTTCAAAAAGTGCTGTATTAGCATCGAACAAATAATCAAAAATGGCAGTAGATTTCAGAGAATCATCCTTCACCATTTTCATTACAGACTTAGCCGTGTATTTCTTGTCAAAGTAATTGTCTCTGAAAAAACTATCCAGTTTATTGGTATCCAACCCAAGCAGTTTTTGCTTATCTATATTTTTAAAGTCGTTTATGGAATAGTTTTTCGACTCCTTTTTCTGCGCAGTATCGGGTCTGTGATTTTGATTATCTACCACTGCGTAAAGAGTGCCTGGCTGGCTTGCTGCTGCGGCGAGGCCTATTCTTCCTACTCCAGCATTAGAAGGAAAGCCAGAAGATTTTGTTGAAATTAATTTCCAATTTTCGCCCCCATCTGTGCTTTTATAAATGCCCGAAGTGGCACCTCCTTCTTCAAAATTCCATGCACGACGGGTACGATACCAGGCAGCAGCATAGAGTGTATTTATATTCTTAGGATCTGCTACAAGGTCTATCACACCCGTATTATCATTTACAAACAGGGTTTTTCTCCAGGAATTACCGCCATCTATAGTTTTATACACGCCTCTTTCGGCATTGGCAGAATAGAGATTTCCTATCACTCCTACCCATACTTCATTGTCATTACTGGGGTTAAGAATTACTTTTGCAATGTGGCCGCTTTTCTCCAGACCTTTGTATTGCCAGGTCTTTCCGCTATCGGTGCTTTTGTATATACCGTCACCTGCATAAGAAGACCTGCTGCTATTGCTCTCTCCCGTGCCTACCCAAATTATATTTTTCTGCCAGTTTACCGCTATGTCTCCTATTCCTATTGTATTTTCCTTTTCAAATACCGGCACAAGGCTCTGCCCGTTGTTCTTGCTGTACCACAAGCCGCCCGTAGCATAGGCTACATAGAATTCTGCGGGGTTAGCCGGGTTTACATCTACATCTGTTACTCTGCCGCCCATAGCAGATGGTCCTATATTCCTTATTGGCAGGCTTTTAAGCACACTCTCATTTATCATGGACTGCCTTAGTGCAGCCTGGGCGCTCCTGGTACTAGTAATTGTACTTTGTGCCAATAGACAATTAACATTTAAGAAAAAAACTATGGCTGTAAATTTGATATATTTAGAGATCATATTTATACAATAAAAAATTATGATGAAGGGTTTAAAAATAATACAAAAGATTTGTTTCACATTTATTCTTTCTGCTTTCTGTCTGCTGGCAAATGCACAATACAAAACTTATAAGATCAGCGTAAAAGGCGACACCATAAATGCGGTAAAAGAAGATGGGAAAAAGGTGGGGAAATGGGTAGAAACGTTACCAGAACTTAGAGGGGAACCCGGCTATGTGGAAGAAGGAATTTACAAAAATGGAGAGAAAGATGGTGTGTGGAGAAAATATACCTTGCAAGGAGATTTACTTGCAGCCGAATATTACAAATTAGGTGGCAAAGATGGCATACAGCAATACTTCAACTTTGTAGGGCAGCTTTTGAGGGAAGAAAGCTGGAGAGGTTACAATCCGGATGCACCTTATGATACGATTGCGATCTATGGCACAGGGAGTAATGAAATTTTGCGATATGATGTAGTAAAAGCAAAACCATACAGCGTAAAACATGGCGATTGGAGATATTATGACCCGCAATCCGGAGCGATAATGAAAACAATTACTTACGAAATAAATAATATAAAAGTTCCGGGAAAGAATGCAAATGATATGGCTAAAGAAGAAGAGCCTGCAGAGAAAAAAGAAATAAAGAAAACGGCGCAAATGCTGGAGTGGGAAAAGAAAAATAGTGGCAAGAAAGGGGCGCTCAGAGAAGGAAGAACTGTGGTGCAGTAGGACTATAATATTTATTTTTTAGAGCCCTCTTTAGAGGGCTTTTTTATTGGTATAAATCTTGAAACTCAAAAACAAAGATTTTCATCATGAAATATTTATTGGAAATATCCTGGAGCCAGATTTTTATGGGTGAGCAGAATATACTCTTCCTGCTGGAAGTATTTATTCGAACGTTAATAATGTTTATAATCTTGGTCACCGGTATAAAACTCATGGGTAAGCGGGGTATAAAACAATTGTCTTTATTTGAACTTGTAGTGATTATAGGACTTGGTTCCGCGGCGGGAGATCCCATGTTTTATGAAGAAGTGGGCATATTACAGGCAATAGTCGTTTTTTTCACTGTTATCTTTTTATATAGGCTAATTACTTTCCTGGTGGCGAAAAATCCTTTTTTTGAAGAACTCATTGAAGGAAAACCGATCAAGGTAATAGAAGAGGGCAAATTTTGTATTGACGGCTTACAGAAAAACCTTCTGGGCGATGATGAATTTTTTCTGGAACTGAGACAGGAAAAAATTTCTCACCTCGGGCAAATCAAACTCGCTATTCTGGAGACTAACGGAAGTATGAGCGTATATTTTTATCGTGATGAACTGGTAAAGAAAGGATTGCCCATTCTACCAGATCTCTTTAAGCATAAACAAAAAAACATAACCCACGAAGCTTTTTATTCCTGCACTTTCTGTGGACAAACGGACTTGTTGCAGGTGAGTGAGAAACAATTCTGTAATAACTGTGGAAAAGACGAATGGGTACTTAGTATAGAAGAAAAAAGAGTGACCTGATTTTACAGAAATTCGCCAAGCAGATGATAAAAATTGACAATAATTATATCTCAACAATATTCAAACCCAGAGCTGCCGACAGCAACAAAGGCACTCATGGCCATGCCTTACTTATAGCCGGAGCTAAAGGCAAAATCGGTGCAGCCGTAATTGCAGCTCGTGCCTGTCTGCGCAGTGGTGCAGGATTACTTACGGTAAACATTCCCGTAACAGAGCGTAGCATTTTACAAACCTCCTTACCTGAAGCTATGCTGGAATTTGAAGAAGTTTATATAAAAAGCTGGAACAACTTTGATGCAGTCGCCATTGGGCCAGGAATAGGGACTGGTGAGTCGCAGATAAAAATGATTAAGGCCTTACTGGGCAAGTACAAAAAACCGGTGGTTATAGATGCAGATGCACTCAACATTATTGCAAGGAATAAAAAGCTTTTGGATAAAGTACCTGCGAGTACCATTCTTACGCCTCATGTAAAAGAATTTGACAGGCTTTTTGGAGAATATAAAAGCAAAGAAGCACGTGTAGAAAAGGCGGTGAAGGAAGCAGCTGCCCGAAATATTATTATTGTTTTAAAAGATGCAGAAACCTTCGTTACCAACGGAAATGAAAGCTATACTTGCACGATCGGCAATGCTGGTCTTGCAAAAGGCGGCAGCGGCGATTGTCTTACAGGCATGATACTGGCATTTCTTGCTCAGAAATATTCTCCTTTACATGCTGCTTTGCTGGCGGTGTACCTGCACGGTGCCGCAGCAGATATTACTTTGCAGGAACAAAGTGTGGAGTCTATGCTTATAACTGATGTGATTGAAAATATAGGGAAGGCTTTTTCTACCTCTGTTGTATAGCGGTCTTTTTTTGTGATTAGCAAAGCGGAACTAAGGATGTATAATAAAAAGAAGTCTTCAGACTTCATATAACAAGGAGACAGGAAGTCTCCTTTTCATTTGCAAATCCGTAGAGCACTTCGCTGAACTTTACGGATAGCTGTGTCCTTTGTATTTAGCGTTCTATCCTTAGTGTTTAGCGAAGCGTGACTAAGGATGTTCAATAAAAGGAAGTCTTCAGACTTCGTACAGTATGGAGACAGAGTCTCTTTTTCATTTGCAAATCCGTAGAGCACTTCGCTGAACTTTACGGATAGTAAATTTTTTCAATATAATTACAGCTCTGATTTCTTACCATACTTTTCTTCCGTCAAAATCGCTTTTTTATTCTTCACCTTTACGATAAACAAGTCGTCATAGCGCTTTTCATCCAGGTCGCCTTTTGTATACTCTGCTCCTAGCGCTCTTATTATGCCGCCAAGGGTGTTACTATGTCCTACTATTAAAATTTTCTTGGCTTGCTCATTTTTATCTGCAATGCGTTTTAGAAATCCTCTACCATCAGAATCCGGTACGTAATGCACCGTATCTAGATTTTGATAAATTCGGATGCTATCTGCGGTGAGCCCTGTTCTCTTATACTTTGTAACATATATCTTTTGAACATTTTCTTTCTTTAAGATGCGATACAAGTCGC
This sequence comes from Ferruginibacter sp., assembly GCA_037968795.1. Taxonomy (GTDB): domain Bacteria; phylum Bacteroidota; class Bacteroidia; order Chitinophagales; family Chitinophagaceae; genus Ferruginibacter. Next base: position 1,921 of record JBBKWE010000170.1, on the reverse strand, counting down.
CGGCCCTTTCGTTTCCTTCTGTCGTAAGCTCGGGATCGTTGCCAGCTTGCTTTTCTGCATGGCGCACTATGAAATAAGTTTTATCAGGCGCTGAGTTGGCAATTTTATTGTTGCAAGAACAAATCAGAATGACGGCTACTAAAAAACGTGAATAAAAATTTCTAATGTTCATAAGATAAAATTTGATTGGCTAAATATAAGTTTTTGCAAACTAGTTTTTTAGGTTATAGTAGTGCTAGCGTGGGGCATTTTTTTCCTGCAATTAGGGTATATCTTATAAAAAAATTTATTGCTAACCCAAAGAAATTCAGCATTACGATCAAAATACGACATACTTGCAGATAAATTTTGTCAGAAATAAAATGTAAAGTATATTTGACAAAATGTAAAGCAAACTACATTATAAGTAAAGCATTCTAATCACTAAATTTTACAATTATGAGCATTAAGTCATTTATGGAATATGAAAGGAAAAGCCTTGAAAAGATGAAAAAATATCAGTTACCTAATGTATATAAAAAGGTGGGCATTGGAGTAATCATCATTTCAGCGGCGGCCATAATATTGAATAAATCCTTTTTAGACATTATCTATCTGACACAAATTGCTAAGTATGGAATTCTTTTGGGACTTCTGTTGGTGTCTATTTCCAAAGACAAAATTGAAGATGAATTTATTGCAAACCTGAGAATGCGTTCTTTTACTTTTGCATTTATCTCAGGCGTTGTAATTACGCTTACCAATCCTTTTTTCTCCTTTATAGCCAATGCAGTTTTTGATAAGCAGCAAGACAATTTTAAAGGAGTAGGAGACTGGCAAGTTCTCTGGATTTTGCTGAGTGTGCAGATATTTTATTTTGAATTTTTGAAAAAGATGAACAAATGAAAAATCGCCTAAAAATAGAAAGAGCCATTCTGGACATAACGCAGGAGGAACTAGCTGAGAAAATAGGCGTATCCCGCCAAACAATAAGTTCAATAGAGAAGAACAGATACGTACCGTCAACAGTTTTGTCGCTAAGACTTTCCGAGCTTTTTGGCAAACCGGTTAATGATTTTTTTGAATTGGAGGCGGAGGATAAAGCAGCTTAATAAGGGGAAAAGTATGAATCTATGTGGTCCGATACCTTGAGGGCAATTCCCCGGTAACTTTTAAAATGCTAACCAATGCCAGCAAACCCCATTCCTAGCCGGGATAGGCAGCCGTACCGTCCTCGTGCGTACAGGGAAATGTGGGAGGTAGCTAGAGTTGCGCAGCGCCTTTATGTTACATACACAGCTTATGATGCCGTAGAGCAACGATGTGTTCAGCCTCACTACTCTACAATTGAACAACAGGTTGAAATCCTCCATAAACCATCCTACTGGCATCAAAAATTAATCTGTCAGGATTGGTCAATGGGGCAACTAATTCTATCATTCGAGGGTCTTCGGGAACCTGCTTATTGGCTAGGTCACGAGTCTCTTTTGATGGAAAAATAACCCACCCAAATATAATGGCTTCATCTTCTTTTGCATCTACAGTATTAATGAAAGAACCCGTGCCTTCAAAAGCTAAGTCATCTCCAACATACTCACTGTAAGCAAGGGCTCCATATTCTTTCCAGATCTCAGCTACCTTCTCTGCCACGATCCTGTATTCGTTCAGGTGAATTCGTGGAACTGGAAGGACAAAGCCGTCTATATAATTGGTCATACTCTTATTCATTTTTTTTGTTTAAATGCGCAGCAGTCTGCAAGAAATTTTTTCTGCCTACAATAATTCTATAAAATTTGTGCCTACCCAAATTTACCAGTTTCCGATAATAATGCGGATGAGTTTCACGGGACGATTGTACTTCAGAATTTCTTTTATAAATCTCCCTTAGAAAGGTTGAAACCTGGCTATTCCTAAGGGCATTCGAAATATCAACCGAAGCCAG
>JBBKWE010000169.1:0-18335 GCA_037968795.1 Ferruginibacter sp. | reverse complement strand
GTTACATAAGCAAAGTCGCCGTCAGCTATTACAGGATCATTGAAGCAGGCATGTACAAAAGAGCCTTGCCTTGCAGGCTGCGCAGCATTAGCAATATCATAAATGTACATTCCTGTTTGCCCGCCTATAAAAAGTTTGTTTTTAAAAGGATAGATTGTTTCTATATTAAACCCTACAGTCTGGCTAGTTTTAGCAATAGGATTAAGAAGGTTTTGAATATCTACCGGCGTAAGACTGTATTGATCCACAGCATATAAATAATCACCAGTAATACACATGCGGGTAGTGCTCCCATTTATTCCTGTTGTATTAGTGGCTGTGGTTGGGCTGCTAGAAAACGCAAAATCTACACTCTTATTATTAAAAAACTCAAACTTTTCTTTGTCAGTCGTAGTATGTTTTTCCCAGCCGGTTATATATTTTGTGCTATCGTAGTAGTAACCGATACCATACCTTCTACTACTAAAAACATTATTGGTCAGCTTTTTAAAAACAGCATTGCCACGGTTGCTTATGTCTATAGTTACCATGTCTGTGTATATATCTGCAAACAAAATATTATTGCGCACTGCTATATCCAAATTGCCGGGGATAGCTATGAATTCCTGGTTTACAGGCGCTGCGGGGTTGCTGTTATTTATAATATGCACGCCTTTGTTTACTTCATTTACCAAAATAAGATTGCCGTATTGTACAATCTTGCCGGTATTTATCATAGGCTGTGCTGCAGTGCTTTTTATGTTTTGCAGCACGGTTGCCTTTGGCGTTAATATTGGCGTCTCATAAGTGTAGGTTGTGGTCAATGTATCTTTTACACAAGATTGTAAACACATTATTGCAAGAAATGCAATGAGGGCGACAGCAGTTTTTTGAAAGATTTTCATAATTTTTAGTTTTGCAGGTTTCTACTCCTAAGGTAAGTATTTGGTCTAAAAGTTTTAAACAATAGTGAGAATGTTCTTTTTCTAATTGACAAGAGATTTATCTGTTTCGTTGTACGCAACAATAAATTTATTTTATCTTTTTCTTCCGCACTGGAAACTGTAAAAATATTGAAGTCTGATTGGGGTATTGGGTATCATACTTTTTCTTGCTAACAGAACTTAGTCCGCCGGTAAATAGCATTCCCAGCGAAAAAGGGAATTGTTTTTCTCTATTCAATAACGCTTCAGCTCCCAGCGTAAAAGAAAGAGATGAGCGGTTATAAACTTGTTGGTTTGAAAAATATCTTCTTTGACTATTGTTGTACACCAAGGCATTGCTGTTTGCAAGAAAACTGTAGTTCAATCCTGTACTCAAAGTAAAGGGAGAGGATTGTCCCAGTTTGTATTTCACATAAAGAGGAATCTCTATAAAGTGATAGTGATTTGTATATTTATCTGTATTTCCTGCCTGTCTGCTGCTGTTGGTTCTAATTGTACCGTTTGGATAAAAGAAGGATGCAGCTGAATCTATAACGTTGCCAGTAAGTACGCTGCTGCTATTATATCTGTATTGCAATCCTGTAGCGTAAGACCATCTATTCGATAAAGTCTTTTCTCTTTGTACGCCTATTGTAAATGCCGTTCCGGGCTTTTTGCTGCTTTCTCCGGCAGGGAAAATCCCGCTACCACCGCCACCACTGTTAAAATTTGTATTGTCTGCCAGGGACTTATTTTCACTAAAAACCTTATCACTTATTCTACTTCTACCAACAGATAATACGAAATTATAAACGGCAGCATTTTTTGTGGCAGGTGCGAGAACTACTTTATTTTGCTTCTCTTCTACATTCGTATCCTTGTCGGTGGATTGCTCAGTTTTAAAGGGGATTTTTTCGAAGATTATTTCTTTAGGTTCGCTTTGTTCAGCATGAGCCATTACAGTTTTTGTACTGTCCGCAAATGTTATATTCTCATTGGCAATATTTTCTGTCAATCTTACTGCAGGCGAATTCTTCATCCCTTTTGTTTCTTCATGAGCTTCTGGCAAATCCGTTTTCGCAACTTGCCTTTTTATTTTTTCGTCTTTTTTCTTCGTTTTCCAAGTTACAGAGTCTAATTTAATATCTGCATCGGCTGCTGGTTTTTTATCTGCGGCTACCTCTACTTCTTTTTTGTCCTCTCTTATCCTTTTTCCTTTGTCCTCTTTTCTTACAATACTTGCCGTTATTAGTTTTGACTCATTTTTAATCATTGACTCTGTTCTTTTGTCTTCCGAAGCAGCCTTCTCCTTTTCTTCCCTCAAGTCTTCCTTTTCAGTTTTTTGTTTTATAAGTTCTCCGTCGTTTTCGTTCGCAACTTCTGGTTTTAATCCATCTACTTTCTTCTGTTCCTTATCAGCTATGGTTGCTGTTTCTATTGGATCCACAGATTGTTTCTCTCCAGAATTGTTTGTGTACATGAACACGCCTGCAGTTAAAAGCCCCACTAAGAGAAAAAAGAAAATAATCCCTCTTCGCTTTTTCCTTTTGGGTAGATTTTTTTCAATTTCTTCCCATACACTCTCTGGCGTTTGCATCTGCAAACCCTCCATCTTGTTTCTTATGTTCTGCTCAAAATCATTTTGCTGCATGGCCTGTTATTTCAGATTGTGAGTGATTTTTTGATATAGCATCTGCTAATATTTTTCTTGCCCTTGCATATTGTGATCGGGAAGTTCCTTCTGCAATGCCCATCATAGAGGCAATTTCCAAATGAGAATATCCTTCTATGGCGTACAGGTTAAAAACGGTTTGGTATCCAGTCGGTAGCGTCCTTATCATAGCAGCAAGGTCTTTTGCCTCCAAGGTACTTATGGCATCTGCCGTTATTTCCTGTTTAGGTATATATTTATCTTCTACAATGTCTACCTTCCTGTGGCGTTCTTGCTTTTTAAGTTGATTGAGAGCAGTATGTACCATTATTTTTCTTATCCAGGCACCCAGTTCCCCTTCTTTTCGATATTGTGATAAAAATCTAAATACCCTTACAAAACCTTCCTGCATTACGTCTTCTGCATCCACATTATTCTTTGTAAATCTATAGCACACAGCCATCATCATATCTGCATACCGCAGGTACAATGCCTTTTGCGCAGTTCTGTCCTGCTGCAAGCATAGTTGTATAAGGTCAATATCGTTTTGCATGTACGTGCTTCATGGGCATTGACAAAGTAATGGCAAGATTCGTTGCATTAGGAAAAAATTTTATTCCTACTTCCCGTTTTCATTATTTATTCTTACTTCGTATTTTTCAGGAAATCTGCATTTTTTTCCTCCCTTTCCGTATCTTTCTCTCATGAATAAACTTCTCCTCTCTGCCGCTTTCTTTTTATTAGCGTTGAGCGCATCAGCCCAAAAAAATAAAAAGGAAATTTCTAATGATAGTCTCCTTCTTGCGAAAGTGCAGTATCGGAATGTGGGCCCCTTTCGTGGTGGTCGCAGTGGTGCTGCCGTGGGGGATTTAGAAGAAAAAAATACCTTCTACTTTGGCGCAACCGGTGGTGGTGTGTGGAAGACCATTGACGCCGGCAGCAATTGGAAAAATATATCCGATAAATTTTTTGGCGGCTCCATAGGCGCCGTGGCCATTGCGCCTAGCGATAATACAATCCTGTATGTAGGCGAAGGCGAAGGTACGCTGCGGGGCAATGTGAGCGAGGGTTTTGGTATGTGGCGTACAGATGACGGAGGAAGAAACTGGCGACACATTGGATTAAAAGATAGCAGGCACATTCTGCGTATTATCATTCATCCAAAAAACCCTGATGTGGTGTGGGTAGCGGCCATGGGACATTTATTTGGTCCCAATAAAGAGCGTGGAATTTTTAAAACTATTGATGGCGGCAAGACCTGGAAAAACGTTTTGTATGTAAATGAATTTACCGGAGCGGCAGACCTCGTAATGGAGCCTGGCAATCCTGCGGTACTGTACGCCACTACCTGGCGCATGCAGCGTACGCCTTATTCTATGGAGAGCGGCGGCGAAGGCGGAGGCTTGTGGAAGAGTACCGACGGCGGCGAATCATGGAAAAATATTTCTACCAGCAAAGGGCTGCCCGGTGGTATGTGGGGAATAAGTGGCGTGGCAGTAAGTAAGTCTAACCCTGAGAAAGTATATGCGCTTATTGAAAATGCAAAAGGCGGTATGTATAGCAGTAAAGATGCCGGCGAAAGCTGGACTTTGCAAAGTAGCGATAATAATATTCGCCAGCGGGCATGGTATTACACAAAACTTTTTGTAGATCCACTCAAAGAAAATGATGTGTATGTGCTCAATGTAAATTTTCTTAAGAGTACTGATGGCGGCAAGAATTATAAAACCATTCGAACACCCCACGGCGATCATCATGATCTATGGATAGACCCGGCCAATGGTCACCGAATGATAGTAGCAGATGACGGTGGGGCGCAGATAAGTTTTGATGCCGGTGGCGATTGGAGTACCTACGAAAACCAGCCTACAGCGCAGTTTTACAGGGTAAGTACAGACAATCATTATCCCTACAGAATACTGGGAGCACAGCAGGATAACAGCACAGTGAGAATACTATCACGAAACACAGACGGCGGTTCTATAGGTACAGACCAATGGCAATCTACTGCCGGTGCAGAGAGCGGCTATGTGGTAGCAGATCCTACAAATCCTGATATTGTGTATGGCGGAAATTACAGCGGTTATCTCTCTCGCCTCGATCATAAGACGGGCGAAAACCGAGCCGTAAGTGTATGGCCGGATGATCCGCTAGGTGGTGGAATAGATGTAGCGAAGTATCGCTTTCAATGGAACTTTCCCATCTTCTTCTCTCCACACAATCCGAAGAAATTATATGCAGGAGGCAATGTGCTTTTTGCCACAGAGAATGAAGGGGCTTCATGGACGGCAGTGAGTGGCGACCTCACCACAAATGACAAGAAAAGACAAGCTAGTAGCGGCGGTCCTATCACAAAAGATAATACGGGCGTAGAAGTGTATTGTACCATTTTTACCGCTGCAGAAAGTCCATTGGAAAAGGATTTGCTATGGACTGGCAGCGATGACGGATTGATAAACCTAAGCAGAGATGGAGGCAAGAACTGGAACAACGTAACCCCGGCTGCAGCGGGTAAATGGATGATGTGGAATTGCGTAGAGCCCGATCCATTTACAAAAGGGAAAGCGTATTTCGTAGGAACAAAATATAAATCAGACGATTTTACCCCTTACATTTTTAAGACAGAAGATTATGGTAAAAGCTGGACGAGCATAACCACCGGAATACCTGCCATGCATTTTGCCAGGGCTATTCGTGCCGATAAAAAAAGACCAGGATTACTATACTGCGGCACAGAGTATGGCATGTACATTTCTTTTGATGATGGTGCGCACTGGAAGCCATTTCAGCAAAACCTACCCATGGTGCCTATTACAGATCTTACTATTAAAGAAAATGACCTTATCGTAGCTACGCAGGGGCGTGCCTTTTGGGTGATAGATGACCTGAGTGTAGTGCAGCAATTGGATAACAATGTAGTGGATAAGTCACTTTATGCATTTGCAGTAAATTATGCCTACCGCTACGATGGCTACCAGGCAGAAGAAGTAAGTAATGCCGGAAAAAATCCGCACAATGGTGCTGTGATTAATTTCTGGCTTAAGGATATTGCAGATTCCTCTAAACTCACTTTGGAGATAATGGATAAGAATAATAAAATTATAAAAACCTACACCACAAAAGAAACGGAGAAGGATAAAAAAATAGACGTAAGCAAAGGAATGAATCAGTTTGTGTGGGATATGAAATATGAGGCTGCAGAAAAAGTAAAAGACCTTATCATCTGGCACGGAACCGTTCCCGGCCCTAAAGCCGCTCCTGGTAAGTACTTCTTTAAAATAAAATCTGAGAAAGATTCTGCAAGCGGCAGCTTTATGATAAAAGCAAATCCGGTATACAAGATCACGCAGAAAGAATATGAAGACCAGTTTGATTTTCTCCTTACAGTTAGAGATAAGTTTACAGAAATACAAAATGCCATAAAAAATATAGGAAAGGTGCGCAAGCAGATTGATGATTTTGTAGCCTTGCAGGGAAAGGATATTCCAAAAGAACTAAAAGCTACTGGAGACTCCATCAAGAAAAAAATGACGACGATAGAAGAAGCACTGCACCAAACAAAAGCAAAGAGTGGACAGGACGTACTCAATTATCCTATAAGGCTCGATGATAAAATATCCGGCTTATACGATTTTGCCAGCAGCGGATATGTAGCACCTGCGCAGCAGGTAAAGGATGCTTATACGGACCTGGCGGGGCAGGCAGATGTGCAACTGAATAATTTAAAAGCGATATTGAAAAATGATCTTCCTGCGTATAATGAAATGATAAGAAAAAGTAGTTTGCCTATAATAGGGATAAAAGACTAAAGATAAAAGATTGCAGATTAAAGACGATATGGAGAAGATGGAAAATAAATTGCAAGAAATGAAAGATAAAAGGCGAAAAAATTAATCATTATATTAATTTTTTTTCTGTGTTGAGTTTTAATAAGAGTTGCAGTGTGATAATTTCGTGCAACAACTTGTGGCAATAAAGAACAATACGGTTGATCTGATTAATGCAAAAACCAAATCACATTTATGATCTACAGCCAGAAAATATTTTGTATTTGCTTTTCCATTATTCTTTTGTCCATTTTTAATGTAACCGGGCAGACGACTACCAAAACAAATTCCAGTCCGCTGAGCGTGCAAACGGGTATTTCCTTAAAAATAACAGCGGAATTTGCTTTTAGTAAAACACAGAAGAGTCCTGTGATACACGCTGCGGCTAATGTAGGTGTGGGTTCAAACTTTGCGACTGATTGGTTATATCCAGCTTTAAATTTGGAGGTAGACTTATACAATGGCGGACTGGGAAGTCGCAGCGAGAAAAAAAATGCTTTCAAAGATTTGGACATCGTTGCCGGTCTTACTTTTACCGCCGGTACAAAAAACAGATTTTCTACGCTCAATTATGCTGCTAATGCTAATAGGATAATACCCTTGTACTATTTCTCCGATATGGTTTTACCAGCCCTGCAAAACCCTTTTCAGACTTCGCTTTCCATAGGTACAAATATTATTTTTACCCCCATGAATTCTGAAAAGAAAAATCAAAGAGTAGGATTTTTAAATGGCCATTACAAAAATATACAGGTATCTTATTTTAATGATGGCGGTGTTCCTATAAGTGACATTTACCTGGGCGATAGAGAAGATAAGAATTATACGGGCGGCTTTACTTTAAGTTATCATGGTAGAAACACCGACCCCGTTTCTCTAATAGAATTGAGTTATCATAAATACACAGGATATACAAAAAATGCTTTTGAGGTTTCTAATAATTTGCTGCTCAACTTTATGAATTATCATTCGCCAGAGCAGCGGTTGTATAACAAAAGCAGGTGGAGTATTCTTGCCGGAAACCCTTCCCGCGGCTGGAGTGGTAAGCTTAGTAATTACAATAATTTACACTGGGATGTACAGCATGTTATCCACCTGGGATTATATAATACATATCACATGGTGCCTTATAGTCAATACTGGGCTTTAAGCGGAGGATACTATCTGGGCCAAACTAAAATAGGATTACGATAAACAGGTATAAAGAATGAATGAGTTGCAAACAGCACTAAACCAACAATGATGAAATTTTATTTCACTTTCTTAAGTCTTTTGATTATTAGCTTTATCCTAAGCTGCAATACTTACTATTCAAAAAAAGCATACTTATTAGATACAACTGTGAAGGAGAAGGAAGCGATTATTATTGATAGATCATATGATTATTACATCCGACAATTATATGTAGAAAAAGAAAATGGTGACAAAAATATAAAGGCATTTACCCAAAAAAACGCTACAGATAAACTTATAGAAGTAGAATACCTTTTTGTATCTCCACAAACCAGGAACGTAATCTACATTGCTACCCGACCGGATAAATACCAGCGGTACTATGCAGATACAACAACCTATTTTGGAGAAAGTAAATTAAACGCTGATGATTTCAGAGTATTGTTCTTTGGAAAGTTACTGAGCAATAATGCCGTAGAATTTATATCTGCTGATGGCAAGGATAAAGATATTTGGCACGTGGAAATAAACAATGTAGATACCAATAATTTTGTCACTCTTCAAAGAATCGAAAATTATAAAAAAGGCGAATTTGTAAATCTCGTTCCTGTAGATAAGGCGCTGGACAAAGCTATTAGTTTTAAAAAAGTAGATGATTACGAGATCATTCTAAAAACAAGAGGGAATGATTTTATAGCAAAAAATCTTGATAATACGGTGCACTTTAGAAAAAACGGGAATGAGTATGAAGTGTTCTTAAGCTTTTCTAACATTGACTCTTTAAAGAAAACGAATGTGATTTTCCGGCCCAGAAGAATAAGGTACTCGCCGGTACCGTTGTTTGAGTGAGGGTTAGGTTTTTCTTATTTCCAATTATTCGGCTAAGAAACCATGAATAGGATCACGAAATCAAAAATCAAAAATCCTTATTCAAAAATCACCCTCACCCCACACTCTCCTTATTTGCCAATTGCCCACAAGCCGCATCTATATCTTTTCCACGGCTACGGCGCACTCTCACATTTACTTTATGTGCCACGAGGTGCTCTGTAAATGCATCGGTATTTCTATCGCTGCTCTTTATAAAATCAATGCCGGCAACAGGATTGTATTCAATCACGTTTACCAGCCGGGTAGGTATTTTTCTGTAAACTTTTACCAATTCTTCGGCGTCTTTTATGCTGTCATTTTCGCCATGTAGCAATACATATTCCAGGGTAATGTTATTCTTGGTTTTATTGTAAAAATGATTGAGGGAATCTATCAGCGCAGCAATATTATTTGTTTCATTTATTGCCATTATCTTATTCCGCTTCTCATCTGTAGCGGCATGCAAAGAAAGCGCAAGATTAAATCTTACTTCATCGTCTCCCAGCTGCTTTATCATTTTGGCCACTCCGGCAGTAGACACAGTTATCCGCTTAGGACTCATGCCCATACTATCGCTGGCGGTAATGCGCTCTATAGATTTTACAACGTTCTTGTAATTGAGCAAAGGTTCACCCATGCCCATATATACGATATTGCTAAGGCGGCTACCATACAGTTTTTCGCTCTGCTCATGCATGATGGCTACCTGGTCATAAATCTCTTCGTAGTGTAAATTCCGCTTACGATCCATTAGGCCGGTAGCGCAAAATTTACAAGCAAGACTACAACCTATCTGGCTGCTCACACATGCGGTAAATCTTTTTTCTGTAGGAATGATAACGCCTTCCATAAAGTGACCATCATGTGTCATAAAACGGCTTTTGTGTGTCCCATCGCTACTGTGCTGTATCGTATCTACCGTAAGTGCCTGCAGATTAAAATGTTTCTTAAGATTCTCTCTTCCTTCAAGGGAAATATTAGTCATTTCCTCAAAACTGCGCACATTCTTTTTCCAGAGCCATTCGTATACTTGTATAGCACGAAATTTCTTCTCGCCTATGCTTTCAAAGTAAACTTTTAGCTCCGGTAGGCTGTATTCTCTGATATTCTTCTTTTCTACCATGGCGGCAAAGATAAATACTACGATGGGCTATTGCTTATATTTTTGCTTATCTCGATAATATCATTTCACGCCTTTTCAACATTTATTTATGCTTTATTCGCTTTATTTGTACGGTATTGTAAAAAACAGGTGCATTTAAAAGCAAATAGATGCACTTATAAAGATTAAATATATGCAAGCAACATACATAGTAGATGCCCTTCGTACACCTGTAGGAAGATATGGCGGATCGCTCAGTAGCATAAGGCCAGACGATCTCCTGGCTACGGTACTTAAAGCTTTGATGGCGCAGAACCCTACAGTAGATATTCATGCGATGGAAGAAGTAATTGCCGGTGCGGCCAATCAAAGCGGGGAAGATAACAGGAACGTAGCTCGCATGGCGGCACTACTGGCAGGGTTTCCGGTATCTGTGGCGGGAAATACGGTAAACAGGTTGTGTGCCAGCGGCCTGCAAGCTATTATGGATAGCAGTAGGGCAATAGCCTGTGGCGATGCAGAAATGATGATAGCCTGCGGGGTAGAGTCTATGAGCAGAGCACCCATGGTATTGGCAAAAGCAGAGACAGCATTTAGCAGAAATATAGAAGCTTATGATACCACGATTGGCTGGCGATTTACTAACCCTGCTTTATCTAAAATGTACTTCCCCTACGGAATGGGAGAAACGGCAGAAAATGTGGCGAAGCAATGGAACATAAGCCGTCACGCACAGGATGAGTTTTCGCTGGAGAGCCAGCAGAAATATGATGCAGCGCACAAAGCCGGTAAGTTTAAAGAAGAAATTTTGCCCGTGCAGGTGACGGTGGGTAAAAAAGATAATTTCATTTTTGAAAAAGATGAGCACCCAAGGTTATCTTCTCTTGATAAGCTGGGGCAATTAAACTCCGCATTTATTAAAGATGGTACGGTAACGGCAGGTAACAGTAGTGGAATAAATGATGGTGCAGCCGCCTTACTTATTGTTAATGAAGAAGCCCTTAAAAGGTATGATCTTACCCCAATGGCAAGAATAAAATCAATGGCAGTAGCCGGAGTAGATCCCGCAGTTATGGGAATAGGACCTGTGCCGGCAACAAAGAAAGCTTTGCAGAGAGCAGGATTAAAAGTAGGAGACCTCGGTCTTATAGAACTTAATGAAGCCTTTGCATCACAGAGTATTGCCTGCATACACGAACTAGGACTTGATCTGGAAAAGGTAAATGTAAATGGTGGTTCCATAGCCATAGGTCACCCACTTGGCGCTAGTGGTGCAAGAATAGCCACTACTTTATTGCACGAAATGAAAAAGCGCAATACAAAATATGGTCTTGCTACAATGTGTGTGGGTGTAGGGCAGGGGGCAGCGGTTATTTTTGAAAAGGTTTAATTAGGGTTGCTTTTTTCGTCCCATAAATTGTTAGTAGCTATCGGAATGTAATTAATGAGCCCATCGCAATAAATATTTTTATGGATTTTAGTATTCAAGAAAGATTACAAAATGATTCCGTTTTGCTAGAACCACTTTGTGAAGCAGATTTTGAAGAATTATATCAGGTAGCTTCTGACCCTACAGTGTGGGAGCAACATCCTAATAAGAACCGGTGGAAAAAGGATGTATTTAAAACTTTTTTTGTAGGAGCTATCCAAAGTAAGGGAGCGTTTAAAGTTATAGAAAAGAATAATGGGAAAACAATTGGTAGCACAAGATTTTACGATTTTGATAAAGAAGCTAACAGTATACATATAGGCTATACTTTTTATGGAACCGAAAGCTGGGGCAAAGGTCTCAATCATGCTGCGAAGACGCTTATGCTGGATTTTATTTTTCAGCATGTGTCAAAAGTACTTTTTCACATTGGTGCAGTAAATATCAGGTCACAAAAATCTATTGAAAAATTGGGTGCTACAAAGATTGATGAGCTGGTAGTAGCCTATTTTGGAGAAGAGCCTAAATTAAATTTTGTTTATTGCATTTCACGAAATAAATGGGTGTAGCAATCAATCTGGTATAAACTCAAACAGTCCAGTTTGCTTTGACCAAAACCCATATTGGTGCATCACAGCCCATACAATAACTTCCTCACCATCTTCCTATTTATCCATATACAAACCAGCAGCAAAACTACCGCCAGCGATATCACAAGTGGGTGTACGTAGGGCGATAAACTTTCACTGCCCAGGCTCAGATTCTGAGCTAAAATAAACTGCACTACTTGCACAATAATGAGTGCTACGAAGATGATTATTGCGTACACAGATATCCACCTGCCAGAAACTTTATTGCTAAGCCAGTGGGGCGCATAACCGAGGGTGAGCAGGAGCTGTAGATTCTCTTTGCTTCGGGCAATCATAAGTTGCAGATAAAAAGAAAAAAGCATGAAGGCTAGCAAGATAATGAGTACAGAAAAAACGCCAAGGCCTGCCACTACAGCTTGCAAAATTTGTTTTACTCTGCCAAATTTTGTACGATCCTTATTAACATAGTATCCGTTTTTGTCAAAGTATGAAAGTAGTTCAGGGTTATTGGCATCTACTGTTTTTATATATACTCTTGAAGCATCGTTATTGCCTCCTTGTCCCAAGGTTCTATTAGCCCAGGTAAGAAAATTTTGGGGTACTAGAATAGAATTTACTCTATCGCTTAGTCCTACGATCCTGCCGCGAAACTGTCTTTTTACTCCCAAATCACCATAGCAATCTATGAAAATACTTACCGCCCCTGCGCTCTCTGCACTCATTTGTGGCAGACCTTGTGCCACAGAAAAAACATTGTACATTTCAAGAAAATCGGCGCTAAAGATTATAGGAAGTTCTTCTTGTCCTTCCTGCCAGGTAAAGGAAGGGGGAAGTGTATCTAAAAAGGAATTATCTATTGCCTCAAGGAAAAGGTCTGTGCTAAAAGGAATGACATTGCCAGCGCTGGCCTTGGCTCTAAACTGATTACTGAGCAATGGAGCTGCATCTTTTATAAACGGCTGTTCCTTCATATCTTCCACATCTGCCAGAGAAAATCTATTGTCTTGTCCCATGTTCTCATTGGTGATGGTCTTGGTCACAGAAATAAAATCATAGCCTTCCTTGCGAGGGTTTTTTTCTTGAAGTAGCCTATCTATGTTTATGTACAGTTGTGCACTGGCGAGCAATAAAAAAACGCCTACGCACAGCCCCGCATAGCTAAGCAAGCGGGAAGATCTGCTGCCAGCCGGTACTAAGTAAGGTTTTATATGTTTGTATTGTAAAGCCATCGTTTTATTTCATCAGTATTTATAAGTGCAATAAAGCATCTGCTATAAAAAATTCTACAGGGTGCAGATCGGCTAGTATAATGCTTGCCTTTCTCTTCATTGCTTCTTCTTGTATAAGCTCCATCGCTTTTATGGAGTTGTCTTCATCGAGGTGGCTAAAGGGCTCATCGAGCAAAATAAAATCAAAGGGTTGTTGCAGTGATCTTATGATGGCTATGCGCTGCTGTTCCCCGTAGCTACAAGTACCTGCGCTCTGCGAAAGTTTATTTTCTATGCCAAGCCTCGCCGCCATTTCTTTTATAGGGGCAGCACCCTTACAGGGGCTCAATTGTTTTTTTACGTTGATATTTTCATACACCGTATGCCGGGGAAATAATCTCAGATCCTGGAAGATTATGCTAATGTGCGCTGCCCGCTCCTTTGCCTTCTCATCTGCAGAAAGTGATTTTGCATTTATATCGTCATAGAAAATATTACCTGTATAGTCTGCTCGCAGTCCGTATAAAAAATGGATGAGGGAAGTTTTTCCACTGCCGCTTGGGGCTACAATAGCAAGGTTTTTACCTCGTGTGAGGAGGATGTCATTTCCCCACACAGAAGAAGATTTTATTTTTTCTTCTTCCAGGTAAGTAGGAATGATGTCTTGTAACTGTAAGGATTGCATATACTTTTTATAAAAACCGCCAGCACAAAGTCAGTGTGCCGGCGGCTAGTAATTTATAAGATATTTTTTTAAGTTATTGTGGAAGTGTTTCGCTACTACGTTCTTCTAAACTTCTGTAACTACTGCTATCCATCCTTTTAAACTCTTCTTTAAAACGGGTTTCATTTTTCTTAGCAATAACTCCCATTGTATTGAAGTAATTATTCAAAGCCTTAAGACTATTCATTTTTTTGTCCATCAGGTTTATTTCCACATGTTGCTTTATAGAGTTGTTCTCTACATTTCCACCTGTAAAATAAGCATTGTCCCACATGCCTACAGACGCAGTGTGCATGGCAGTGGCTGCACTATCCATTTTTAGAGATTTAGTATTAAGCAAGATATATTGAAAGTTTATATAGCCCCCTACAGGTAACCCCTTAATTTTATCAAGGAAAGGAAGACTATTTTTTTGCTTCCCGCCCACGAAATTATCAACAACTGATTTGTCGTTTCCTATAGCAAAATACTTATCATTCGCATTGTAATAAATATCTTTTGGTACCGATGGGCCGGAGCCTAATTTTTTACCCGCGGCCAGGATTTTTCCAAACGCTACCTTATCTGCAATAGAGGTAGCAAAAAATCCTTTAGGCAGAGGTTTGCCTGTACTGTCAGCGCGAAAATCTCCTATGCATATAAACAAATCATTACCTACTGCTTTCACAAACTCATCCACTGAGAAACCAGTCATACCAGCACCCATGTTTGCAAATCCATCTAATCCTGTAAGTTTAAGAAATGCTTTTATTACTTCAGGCTTATAATTCATAGAAAATGCAGCAGCTACGTCCTTTATAGGCGAACGCTGCATCATGTCTGTATCTATCTTGCCGCCTTCATATTTTTTCCATAAGGCAAAGAGCTCTTTATTAGAGTAGGAAGCTATATCCATTACTATTTTTCCTTCTTCAAAATTTACAACGCCACTTGCTATACTGCCATCAGTAAGTTTACTAAGGTTCATCATGCTCAGTGGTCCCATTGATTTTATCATATCGCCTTGTATCTTTTCGCCGCTAAACCAAAAGTGCAAATCTCCCTTCGATTTCATAAGCTCGCTGAAAGAATCATTTTTTGCAAGGCTGTTCTTCTCTTCCAATTTGTGCACATTACCAGCAGTTACAGTACCGTCTCTGAAGCCACGATCCGTTAGAGCTTTATCTTGTGATGAGTCAGACATTGGTGGATACATTCCAGCCATATTATTCATTTCCGGTAAGTCCATGATAAGCACAAAGCGTTCTTTGTCCCAGCTGGCGGTCATATTATTTTTTGCTACAAAATGCACATTATCCTTGTCACTTTCAGCGGCATCTTTTACAGTTGTGTTGAAGAAGCTTTTCATTTTTGCTGCATCCTTCACCGTTCCTTCTATGCCCATGTAGCCTCCTATATCATCTTTTACCACAAACATGATTATCTCTTTATCTATTGCTATTCCGGTGTTAGAAGGATCAGTCATTATTGTTTTTACGGTGGCATCTGTTGTGCTATCATTGTATACCTCCTGAAAAAGAGCTCCATTTTTAAACTCCGAAAAGGGAAGTTTTTGGTTCATACTTTCTCCATTTATAACCATTACAAAAGCAGCTTCCTCAGGAATTAATTTACCTTGCTCGCTTCCCTTTTTACAGGAAGTAAATACCAGGGCACTCAGCAGAAAAAATATGATAGATGCTAAATATTGTTTTTTCATGTTTGATTGTTATTAGTTTTCGTCGTTTATTTATTTGACTACGATATGTAATCTTAAGCCATATTTTGTATTAAATATACCTCTAAGTCGCTAAGCGGTACAGATTCTTGATGACCGGTGGCCAGTGTCTTTACAAGTGCGATGTCTTTCTCTATTTCTTTACTGCCCAGCACAATTGCAAATTGAATGTTTTTCTTATCTGCGTACTTAATCTGCTTATCCAGCTTTCCAGCTTTGGGAAAAAGTTCGCAACTTATGCCCGCGCCTCTTAGTTTTTGCATGAGGGTAAAGGCAATATCTACTTCTTGCTCCCCCATATTCATAAATAAAACGGAGGTGCCTTTTGCAATGCTTTGGGGAAATATATCCAAAGCTTCCATCACATCATAAATCCTATCTACGCCAAAACTAATGCCCACTCCTGGCACACCCTTTACCCCGAACATGCCGGTAAGGTCATCATATCTTCCGCCGCCGCCTATACTACCTATTTGCACACCAGAAGGTGCCTTTGCTTCCAGTATTGTTCCAGTATAATAATTAAGACCCCGGGCTAGTGTGAAGTCTATTGTGAGCTTTTCGCATTTATCAGTAATAAATTCAAGTTCTTCTATTCCATGTGCAAGCAAATCAGAAGGAGAAAGGACGACTTTTATCTGCTTTAGCTTTTCTTTATTACTCCCTTCTATCTGCAAGTAGGAAACAATTTTTTCAACGCTTTCATTACTTATATTGTTGGCTGTCAGCTCTTCTTTTACTTTATCTATTCCTATCTTATCCAGTTTGTCAATAGCTACCGTTATGGCAGTCATTTTCTCAGCCCCACCGCAGTCTGCAGCCAGTGCCGCTAGTATCTTACGGTTGTTTATAGCAAGGGAGTAGCCACTTAGTCCGAGTTTGGTAAAAACGCTGTCATATAATAATGCCAGTTCTACTTCATTGTATAAGCTATCACTTCCCACAATGTCAGCATCGCACTGTGTAAACTCTCTGTACCTGCCTTTTTGTGGACGGTCTGCCCGCCACACAGGTTGTACCTGGTAGCGGCGGTATGGCATGGTGAGAATATTGTAATTCTGCGCCACATATCTTGCAAAAGGAATGGTTAAGTCATATTTAAGTGCCCTCTCCGTAAGAAATTTGCTGGCCTTGCCAGCGGCAATTTCTTCTACTCCTTTTTCTAGTTTGTCTCTGTTTTTTTCATTGTCCAGCCCATTGTTTAAAACTTTAAAAATGAGTTTATCTCCTTCATCGCCATATTTTCCTATAAGTATATCCAGGTTTTCCATAGCAGGCGTTTCCAGTGGCTCAAAGCCATATATCTTAAACTCCGTTTTTATGGTATCCAGAATGAATTGCCTTTTCAGTACCGTGGCGGCATCAAAATCCCTCATGCCTTGAGGTGTTCCTGGTTTTGTCATCATTGTTTATTTGCTGTATTTCTTTACAATAGCCTCACATGTTTTGTCTATGAGCGCATAGACTTCTTCGTATCCATCTTCCTCGCCATACCAAGGGTCAGGTACATTTAAGTTCTGCTTCCCGGGAAGTTCTTCCAAGAAATATTTTATATTCTTGTGAGTTAATGAATCACCACATATTCGCTTTACATCTTCCAACACATCCTCTGCCATTACATATATGAGGTCATAGTGCGCAAGATCAGAAGCTAAAAAATTTCTGGCTCTTTGTCTGCTTATATCTATACCTCTTTTTTGAGCTACTTTTTGGCTTAGTGTATGTGGCGGATCGCCGGTATGGTATTTATTTGTACCAGCACTATCAATTTCCCAGCCCAGGTTTTTGGTTTTTCTTTCCAAAATGCCCTGCGCCAGCGGACTGCGGCAGATATTCCCCAGGCATACAAATAAGATCTTCATTATGTTTAAGCTTTGGCTTTTAAATGCAAATATATCGTTTGTATAAAAGGCATTTACCGTCATTTTAGGATTAAGGAGCTATATCTGTACAAATATTAACAAAGCGGTATTCTCAGTAGTATGGAATTTGCCTTTGTGGATCATCTCCTTAGCAGAGAAAAGCGATTTACCAATAAATATGTAAATTGCTCCACTCTATTAAATAAATACAAATGGCATTAGAAGAATTTGAAAAGGAAAATTTCAATTCCAGGCAAAAGGGGTACAGGCGTATGCGCAGCATAATGGACTTCGGAATGGGACTACTTTGGACGGGAATGGGTATCTTTTTAATTTTTATTCAGAAATTCAGCCCTTCTCTTGCTGTGCGATACGACGATTTGTATATGAAAATCTTTGGAGCAGTGTGTATTATTTACGGCCTGTTTAGAATATATAGAGGTATAAAAAAAGACTACTACGTTGAGCGATAAAATAAAAGGATTTCTATACCTGTTTTCTATAATATTTGCTACAATTCTGCTGGGTTGTGGGCAGGAGGATCGTGTAACACCTACTGATACGCCAACGAGTGGTAGTATTTATATATCTGTAGATGAGTCTTTTCAACCGGTGATGGAAGAGCAAATAGCACAGTACGAAAGACTTTTTCCGGGTACAGAAATTATTGCATCTTATAAATCAGAAGCAGCCTGCTTGCGAGATTTATTTTTTGATAGCAGTAATAGAATGGTAATAATATCACGGCCGCTTACACGCAAAGAAGAAAAATATCTTATAGATACACTCAAGTATATACCATCCAATGCAAAACTAGCCAGCGACGCTGTAGCGGTGGTTGTAAATGGAAAGAGTAGTGATACTTTATTTACACTAGACCGGCTGCAACAGCAATTACAGGGCAAGATTAATCGCCACCAGAAAATTGTTTTTGATGGCTTAAGTGCCACAGGCACAGTCCGCTTTATTACAGACAGTATTCTCAAAGGAGCTGCATTTGATACTTCTGTGGTAAAAGCAGCGAAAAACTCAGAAGCAGTGCTAGACTATGTGGCAAGCGATCCCTCTGCTATAGGCTTTGTAGGCATAGAATGGATAGGCAATCCAGAAGATGCAGCACAGGTAAAACTTTTGCAAAAACTTAAAATTGGCTATGTGCAATGCAATCCCTGTGATGATAAACCATTTGTAAAGCCAATGCAAGCCAGCATAAGTACAAGAAGGTATCCTTTGGTACGCGGTTTGTATTATGTGCTTAAAGAAAATTTCACCGGATTAGG
>JBBKWE010000168.1:0-3199 GCA_037968795.1 Ferruginibacter sp. | reverse complement strand
ATTCTATTTAATGCACTGACTTAAAATCACGTGCATAAAAAAGTCCAATAAATTAATATTGGACTTTTTTAAATTATTTAGCGATTGTGATCTTGCCTTCAGATTCACGCTCATCGATAATTAAACTGGATCATTGAATTATAAAACTTTCTTTAACCATCGTCAAATTGTTGATCTGGACAGTCATAATATAGTTACCTGCCGGCAATCGTGATAGATCATCAAACTGAAAAGTATTTAAGCCTTTCTGTATGTTTACTATCTTTTCCTGCAAAATTTTGCCATTGACACTATAAATCGAAATTTTTGCTACACCTACAAGTGTTGCAGTATAGGTTGCTGTAATAGACTGCTTTGCCGGGTTGGGACTTAGGAATAATTGCTTTTTTGAATCTGACAATTTCACTTTTAATACGTCACTGTATTCTAGCTTACCCCCAGTCTTCTGAACTTTCAGACGATAATATACAGCTGACTGAAAACTATGCTCCGTTTGATCACTGAAGTACATTGTATTGCTAATCCCTTTCTCTACCTTATGTATATCAGAGAAATTTAGTGCATTGTAGCTTCTCTGAAGCGTGTAATTACTGATAGTACTCTGATCTGGCATTGTCCAGAATAGATTTATTAAGGAGGGATTAATAGCCTTTGCTTTGAAGCTTAAACCTGTAATAGCAAGTACAGTACCTGGTTCTGGCAAACTGAAACTTGCCGGTACATAATTTATCGTAGATCCAGTTATCTCAGTTGCTTCAGCAATGATCTGCCCCAATCGCGGAGCGGATCCATTATGGTATAAAAGAGCAAATGGGGCTAAAATATGCCCATATGCTGTATTATTATCATTCAACTGGAGGGACGAAGTATTTAAAAAGTTAAACAGGATATGAGCAGCAGCAGCTTCACTTACACCTTCAAATTTTGGCGTGTTACAGGTGTATGTGGGACCTGTGGTCAAATTAAAAACAACTTGGGTAGTAGCGGAAGGACTATTGTCAAAGTAAAGAGCACCTGCTGTATTTAAATTATTAAATTCGGTCCCGGTTAGATTGATATAGTTAATCTTATTTTCTACTAGAGTAATATGAGGCTCATTACCTGCAGGAATGCTTATATAATTGATCCTGGCGGTGTCTCCTCCCGTCTTTAACTCGTCTACCTTGGCGCTATTAATCATGAGTTGAGTTAAGGCTGCAGGGAAATCAATGCCAGATGGCCAATTTGCGGAGCCCTCTGTTTGTACTTTATCTACACGTAAGGCAGGGGTAGTTATATAAGAACCAATAGTAATTCTAAATGGGGCGGTTATATTGTTGTCATCTACATAGAAATAGTTATAGTATAAGGCCAATTTTATCCGGGCTTCTCCCTTACTGAGGTACCCCATTGCACTTCTGCCCATAAAAGATAAGTTTCCATCTACAATTAAACCGTAGTTATCAGAATGATTATCAATACCGGTTGGATAATTTCCACTGCTAGCGGAGGCAAAATTAGAAGACCCTGAAAATGCAAGGTCACCACCAACGGCTACTGGACCAAAGACTTGGCAGCTATAAAGTCTCGCATTGCCGGGCGAAAAGACTGCATATTTTTGAGCAGGAGCGAGGGGGTCAAAACTGGATTGTGCCTGTACAGTGCACACTGAGGCAACTGCCATAAAGCTGGCAATAATTTTTTTGAAAGACATGAAGTGTTGATTAAGTTTTAATGAATATTGGTTACTATTCTGCGAAATTATTGAGATTTTACATATCTAACTAATTTTTTTTTCTATCCCACTGGTACATAAGCTCTTACTGCTCTTTTACCCCAATAGCTTACTAAATTCCTCCTCAGATAAAATTGTTACAGAAACTAGTTTTTTCGCTTTCTCAAGTTTGCTCCCAGCATCTTCTCCTACCACCAGGTAACTAAGCTTACTGCTCACGCCACTTAGTATTTTGCCGCCTTCTTTTTCTACCAATTCCTCTGCGTCTTTTCTTTTGTAAAGTGAAAGCGTACCGGTAAATAAAAAAGTCTTGCCGGAAAATCTGCCTTCTCCGGTGTTTTCTTCTTTCTTTTTCTCCAGTGAAATGCCAAGCTGTTCCAGCTTATCAAGCATAGCCACATTATCTGCATTGGCAAAAAACTCCAGTATGCTACTGCTTACTTTTGTGCCTACATCGTCAATATTGGTGAGGTCCTCAAGCTGCATTTCTCGCAGATCCATCACTTTTTTTATGTTTTGTGCTAATGCCTTAGAGGTATTTTCACCTACGTATCTTATGCCCAATCCGTAGATAAGTCTATGCAGAGGTTGCGCCTTACTCGCTTCAATTGCAGCCAGTACATTGGTAATACTTTTTTGCCCAAAGCCTTCCAGTCCCTGCAATTTATCTTCTGTAAGCTCATACACAGAGGGAATGTCTGAGATTAATCCCAGGTCAAAAAACTTGCGGATATTGGCCTCCCCAAAATACTTTATGTCTATTGCGTCTTTACTCACAAAATGGATGATGCGCTCTACTACCTGCGCTTTGCAATTAATATTTACACAACGCCACACGGCTTCTCCCTCGGGCTTAAAGAGGACATCGTCGCACACAGGACAGTTAGTAGGAAATACAATTTCTTCCTCCTCGCCGGTGCGCTCTGCCGGTATATTATGTACAATCTGCGGAATCACATCGCCGCTTCGTTCTATGATAATGGTATCGCCTATTCGCAGGTCTTTTTCTCTAATGTATTCTTCATTGTGTATGCTTATGCTGGTGACAGTAACGCCACCTACCTGCACGGCTTTTATTTTTGCCACGGGGGTTATAGCGCCGGTGCGGCCTACCTGGTATTCTACTCCCAGCAATTTGCTGGTAGCCTGTCTTGCTTTAAACTTATAAGCCATAGCCCAGCGCGGGTGATGCGAGGTCATACCTAGTATATCTTGTAGTCGCAGGTCATTTACTTTTATAACCATACCGTCTATCTCGTAAGGGAGGTCATCGCGTTTTTGCTCATATACTTGCAGGTGATCTATGACTCCTTTTATGCCGGTAAAAGTCTCTGTTTCCGCTAGCGCTACTTTAAATCCGAGTGCTTGTAACATCTGCAACATACCATAATGCGTGGTGGGTATGGCCTTAGAAGCAACTGATTCTGCCGGTTCTTCTACAAAACTTAGGTTATACAAAAAGGCTTCCAGGTTGCGTTTTGCTAC
>JBBKWE010000167.1:0-3166 GCA_037968795.1 Ferruginibacter sp. | reverse complement strand
ATAGGTATTTCTATGAGCGAGGCTTCGCAGCTGGCCATGCAGAGCGCAGATGTAGTACTTATGAATAGCGGGCTGGAAAAACTACCAAAAGCACTTGGCCTGGGCAAGCATACATTTCTTACGATAAAGCAAAATCTATTCTGGGCATTTTTGTATAATATACTTGCTATTCCTATTGCAGCCTTAGGGTTTCTTACGCCCACATTTGCCGCCCTTGCTATGGGGTTGAGTGATGTTGTGCTGGGCATAAATTCTGTGCGGTTATACGTAAAAAAGGTTGTGTAAGCGGGTTGTAAATCCTATCTTTTCCTTTTATTACCAACCAACGCAATAGCGAACGCAAACGCCTGTGAGTACTGCCAAAGAAATACTGAAAAAATACTGGGGTTACGATGCGTTTCGTCCTTTGCAGGCAGAGATTATAGAATCTGTGATGCAGAAAAAGGACTGCCTGGTTCTATTGCCCACCGGCGGTGGAAAGTCTATTTGTTTTCAGGTACCGGGGGTAATGCAAGAAGGAATTACGCTGGTAATAAGTCCACTTATTGCTCTTATAAAAGACCAGGTAGAAGCCCTGGAACGAAAAGGTATTGCGGTGCTTTCTTTACACTCGGGAATGCATTTCTTAGAAGTAAAACAAGCTATCATCAATGCCTGCAACGGGGATTATAAATTCCTGTATGTATCACCCGAGCGGCTGCAAACCAGACTTTTTCAAGAGTATCTTCCCGGACTTGCCCCTTCACTTATTGTGGTAGATGAGGCACATTGTATTTCGCAATGGGGCTACGATTTTAGACCCAGTTATTTAAAAATAGGAGACTTAAGGGAGCAACTTCCCGGCGTGCCGGTAATAGCACTTACGGCTTCTGCTACGCCGGAAGTACAAAAAGATATATGCGAAAAATTATTGTTCCCTGCAGATAGAAAGTTGTATGCAAAGTCATTTGTACGACCAGCACTTTCTTATAGCAACTTCACACCAGAGAGCAAAACTAAAAAGCTTCTGGAGGTATTGCAATCAATGCAAGGCACTGCCCTCGTGTATTGCGATACCCGCAAGCGCTGTAAGGAAATAGCAGAACTGTTATTACTGCATAAAATAAGTGCTGACTTTTACCATGCCGGGCTTACCTCAGAGGAAAGGGATAAAAAACAAAATGACTGGCTGCGCAATAAAACCAGGGTTATCGTTTGTACAAATGCCTTTGGGATGGGAATAGACAAGCCCGATGTACGATTGGTCATTCACTTTACGCCACCAGAAAGTATAGAAAATTATTACCAGGAAGCAGGCCGTGCCGGCAGAGATGAGCAGCGAGCCTACGCCGTTTTATTATACCACGAAGATGACCTTCGCACCCTGCGAGCCCGCACGGAAGTAAAATACCCGCCGCGGGAATTTATAGAAGAAGTGTACGAGCACCTCATGAATTTTTTACAAGTATCTGTCGGCCTGGGAGCAGGGGAAAGTTTCCCTTTTGATCTGGCATTATTTGCAAATAATTTTAATCTGAATATCCTCAAGGCATTGTATGCCATAGAGGCCTTAGCGGCAGAAGGATTTTTTATTTACCACGCCAGCAACTACAAGCCTAGTACGCTGCAAGTAATAAGCGATCGCTCTACCCTTACAGATTTTTATACAACCCACCCGCAATTGCAGGAGCTTACACAATCCCTACTCAGAAATTATGAAGGCATATTAGATTTTCCCTGTACCATTTACGAAGGGTTGCTGGCAAAATTTATAAGAAAGCCATTAGCCATAGTGCAAGAAGGACTATTGCTACTGCACCGGCTAGGCATTGTAGCGTACAAACCCTCGCAAGAAAGACAGGAAATACAGCTGCTCCTACCCAGAGCTTATAAAGATGACCTGTTACTCAATATGGATAGACTGCACGCCAGAAAGACCGCCCACGTAAGCAGGATAGAAGCAATGATTACTTATGCTAAAGAAAAACTAGACTGCCGAAATAATTTTATCTCTTCCTACTTTGGCGATGTGCCCAAGCAGCGCTGCGGTATATGCGATAATTGTATTTCTTTGAGAAAACTAGAAGGCAGCGGCAAGAACTTTTTGGCTATCTCTACCATTATCTTAAAGCAATTAGAAAAACCTACCGCTGCCAATACAATTCTTGCAGCCCTCAAAAAATATGACAAAGCGGAAGTGTGGGACGCTATTAATTATATGATAGAAGAGGAAGTGATAGGAATGGATGGGGAGGTGTTGAGGGTGAAGTGAGGAGAAAATTTACCATGTTTCCCTCTTCTTCTTTCTATAACTTTACGAGCTACATACACACATAGCTATCACAATCATGAAAAAGCCAGCAGACTATTTATCGTTTCTTAATCCAATTGAGCTCTTGCGTACTAAAAAGGTGCTGCAAGTAAACCCTACACTACCTCCACAGAGGGTGGCGGTAGAGGATACGGAAATAAATGTGTATGAGTATGATGATAAAACCTATGAAAAATTTACACTGGCAAAGATAGAAGAGAGTTTTCCGTTTCTTGAATCTCCCTCTAATACCTGGATAAATGTAGACGGCCTAAAACAGGAGGAAGTAGAAATGCTCTGTGAGCATTTTAATATACACCCACTTATTGTAGAAGATATATTAAGCCTGGGACAGCGTGCAAAAATGGACGAAATAGATGGCTTGCTGTTTTGCGTTCTCAATATGATGTACTATGATGATAATACGCAGAGCGTAGAGTCTGAGCAGGTAAGTATAGTATTGGGCGAAAGGTTTGTAATGAGTTTCCAAGAGGATCCTAAGCGGGATGTATTTAAGCCATTACGAGAGCGTTTAAAAATTGCTAATTCTAAAGTGCGCCGCTATGACGCAGATTTCCTCTTCTATATCCTTATAGATCTTATCGTAGATAATTACTACCTGGTGATGGAGCGGCTCGGAGAACGAATAGAAGTGCTGGAAGATGATATTATAAGAAGTGCCAATAAAAAAAGCCTGGCAAAAATAAATATACTTCGGAAAGAGATGATACTTTTTAGAAGAACGATAGCCCCGGTTCGCGAACTGGTAAATGGAGTATTACGTACAGAAAGCGAACTCATACACGAAAAAACAGAAAAATATTTTAAAGACGTGTACGACCATATCGTACAAGCCAATGAACTTGCAGATAACTA
>JBBKWE010000166.1:0-5734 GCA_037968795.1 Ferruginibacter sp. | reverse complement strand
TTGTATTGTTCGCCCACGAAATGCCCGTCTGGCGCAAGATACTGCCATAAATGCTTCATTCCCTTATCCACCCAAACTTACATAATTACCCAATTCAGTTCTCATCTTAATTCACCCTCACTAAAAAAGGCTCCCCTTTCGGAGAGCCTTTTAAAATATTCAATTATTATCTGGTATTATAATCTGCTTTTGATAATAATGCTGCTGCTGGCAAGTTTCTTACCTGCTTTGTCCATTACCATAATGTGATAAAGACCTGATTCTACAACTCCTAGATTTACATCCATCTTGCCATAAGGTCCGGTGATACCGGCAAACTGCTGACTGAAGACCTTGGCTCCTTTACTATCTACCACAATAAGTGTGCGGTCTATACTTCCTCCGCCTGCATTGTAATAACGTACCTGGAACCTTCCAAAGTTTGGATTAGGATATACAAACAGTTGCTCAGAAGCTGCTATCGTTACGGTTACTTTGTTTGAAGTAGTACCACACCCCGTAAGTGCATCGCTTACCACTACATAGTACTCTCCTGGATCATCTACAGTTACCGGTATATTGGCTGCTGTAAAGGAAGGAACTAGTACACCATTTTTGTACCATGCATAGTTGTAATTGCCCGGAGGACTTACTGTGGTACCTAATGTAGTTCTTATGTATGGATTGATTGCTGTATTATTGTTTAGTGACAATATTACAACCGGACGGGCATTTACAGTAAGCGTAACTGCGTTGCTATTGATAGCACCACAAGTTAGGTTGCTTACCACAACTCTGTATCTGTAACCACTCATATCTACCATAGAATTTGTAATGCTAAGTGTAGAAGTAGTTACTCCACTGTAAGGAGCAGTGTTAGTGAGATTCACAAATGGTCCACCATTTATACTTACTTGCCACTGATACATAATACTTGTACCTGTAGCAACCACGCTAAACGTAGTGTTATCAGAACTACAAACAGATTTGCTTGTAGGTTGGGTCGTAATAGCCACCTGTACATTTACAGTAAGCTTTGCTGCATTGCTGCTAAGTGATGGTGTACAAGTACCGGTTAAAACAACTCTGTAAAGATAACCGTCCATATTAGCCGCAAGCGGGGTAACGGTATAACTAGCAGCAGTAGCGCCAGTAATGTTAGTGTACGAAGTACCATTATTAGTACTTACCTGCCACTGATAGGTAGGAGCAGTTCCTGTAACCGCTACTGAGAACGTAGCGCTATTCACATTTGGAATACAAACTGACTGATCAGCTGGTTGTGTTGTAACAACGATAGGAGTATTCACCAGTAAGGTTGCACAACTAGAAGTCATTGTGTTACAAGTTCCGGTAATCACTACTCTATATCCACCATTGTTTGCCGGAGTAGGAGAAGCAATTGTATAAGTGGCACTTGTAGCCCCTGCTATGTTAGCAAATGTACCAGTACAACCAGTAGCAGAATACTGCCATTGGTAAGTAGCTCCTGTACCTACAGCAGTTACGCTGAAAGAAGTAGAAGTACCCTGACAAACAGTTTTGTCTGTAGGCTGTGCACTTATACTCACCGGCGTATTTACTGTAAGTAAGGCACTATTAGAGGTAACCCCAGTAGGAGTACAGCTAAATACAACAACTCTATATAAATTACCATTCATGGCAGCTGTTGTAGCACCTGTTGTGTAAGAATTTCCTGTTGCACCTGTTATATTAGTATAGTTAGCACCAGCATCCGTACTCACTTGCCACTGATAAGTAAGCGAAGATCCTGTAGCAGTAGCTGTAAATGTTGCTGTAGCCGGAGAACAAACTGTCTGCGGTTGTGGCTGTGCAGTAATAACTGCTCCGTCACCTACAGTAAGAAGAGCTGCATTAGAAGTAACCGGAGTAGGACAAGCACCAGATACTACAACTCTGTATCTATTCCCGTTCATACCATTTGTAACACCTGTAATAGTATACGAAGCGCTAGTTGCACCTGCAATTGGGGTATACAGCACACCGCCATTGGTACTTACTTCCCACTGGTATGTAAGTACAGAACCAGTTGCTGTTACAGAGAAAGTAACATTAGTACCAGCACAAACAACCTGGCTTTGAGGCTGAGCAGTGATTGCTGGTGAATTCTGAACAGTTAAAATTGCAGCATTACTAGTAGCTACACCACACTGACCTGTAGCTAAAACTCTGTATCTGTACCCATTTAGCCCAATAGTAGTTAAAGGAATTGTATATGAGGGCAGAGTTGCTCCGGTAATATTTGTGTAAGTCGTACCGTTTGTACTTACCTGCCATTGATAACTAAGTGCACCAGGAGCCAGGGAGGTAAAGGTAACCGGAGTATTTTCACAAACCGTCTGATCTGCAGGTTGTACAGTAAATGTAGGAGCCGTGCCAGCACTGATTGTGAGCGGCACAGATACAGTACGTACTAAGGTTCCTGCAGTACCAGTAACAGTAATAGTATAAGTGCCAAAATTTGCAAGGTTTACACCAGCAAGATTCATTACAAAACTATTACCAGGAAGGACAGGATTAGGAACAAAAACCGCAGTTACGCCTGTTGGTAACCCAGAAGCAGTAAGAACGATAGGAGTAACAAAAGTTCCTGATACCGTAGTTGTTATTGTACTGGAAGCAGTTGCCGGACCTCCACATGCAACCGTAATAGGCGTAGCTGTACCAAAATCAAATGAATTTGGCGGAACGCTGATCGTAAAGTTTGTATTTGAAATATCAAAGAAAATATTACCTACAGCTTCTACCTTAATTCTAGCTGTTGTAGAAACCGGACCAGGAATTACCACTGCTTCACTTCCATCATTTGGAGTGTTTGCTGCCAGTACAGTAGGGAAAGTTTGCCCACCATCGGTAGAGAGTAAAATATTCACATTTGTAACACTGATAGGAGCAAGATTTGTGTTATTAACTGACCAGGTAACTGTTTGTGTAGTTCCTGCTCCCCAGTTTACGTTAGTATTAGGAATCACTACAGCAAAAGGACCAGCCGTCTGTAATACAGTTATCACATTATCTGTAAATGCAGTCTGCCCTATTTTTAGGGGGGCTACAGAACTATAAGATGAATTATCTCTAACTGTAAGCCTAAAGTTTAGTGTTCTTCCTACTGAATTTAATGCTTCAATATTAGCTCCTGCATCTCCACCCGGAAGTGGACCAGTGACAAAGTTTCCGGCCAATATTGTGGCCAATATTGGAAATGTTCTAGAAGGACTAATCACTGGTTTAAAGGACAAG
This sequence comes from Ferruginibacter sp., assembly GCA_037968795.1. GTDB lineage: Bacteria > Bacteroidota > Bacteroidia > Chitinophagales > Chitinophagaceae > Ferruginibacter. The sequence goes on along the minus strand of JBBKWE010000166.1, from coordinate 2,494 downwards.
AAGTTAGGCCCGATAATTTTTGTAGGGCTTGCTACACTATTCACTCCTGTAGTTGCAGCAGTACCATTGTCGTTTTGCTCCCAACAATATGTAAGCACGTCACCTGGGTTTGCATCAGTAGCAGAGCCGGTAAGTGTAAATGGTGTGCTGATAGGAATTGTATAGTTAGGAACCGGAGCCACTACCGGAGTAGCATTCGTTGCTGTTATATTTGTGGTTATCGGGCAAGTTCTAGGAGCAAGATTGTCTTGAATTTGCTGAATAGAAGCTTGATGGAAAATATCTATCGAATGGTTTGCGACATCTTGAGCTGTAATTCCTGCATAGCCCATGATTGTGATACCCGATCCTACTTCTTTGTTTACACCAGTTCCCTCGGTGCTCATAGAGAAAGTATGATTTGCTCCAAGTTGATGGCCTATTTCATGCGCTACGTAGTCAATATCAAAATTATCGCCCATTGGAATTCCGTCAGCAGGCGAAGTTATACCTCTCCCTTTCGTAGCTCCCGTACCGCTGGCAACGCCATCTACGCAAACACAACCGATACAACCAGCATTTCCACCTCCACCCGAAGCGCCAAACATATGCCCAATATCATAAGCAGCGTTATTGGTAGCAATTGGTGTTCCTGGACCAGTGAGTGTAGTATTCAGTGCAATTTGCAATTGCGTATTCCAGTTTGCCAAGGTGGTGTAAGGATCTGTAGCGGGATTGTAATAAATCACGTTTACTGTTTCTGGAACAAGGTTCAAGTGCAGAGCAAGATCTCTTTCATAAATGCCATTACATCTGGTAAGTGTTCCATTATAAGCTGCTAATACAATTGCCTGGTCAGCTGGAGTACCTACAGTACTTGCTCCAAAATAATTGGAATATTCTCCATTACAAGATTGAGCAAGACGCATTGTTTTTAACTCTCCAGCATTGGAACTACCTCTTTGATTAGTTGATATCTTACCACTTATTCCAGAAAAAATTTGCTGATCTTGTGTAGAACAGGTCCACGGAAGGCTTCCTTTACTTCTGCTGCTGTGAAACACAGCGTATGTACCATGATCTTTTGAGAATGGCTCAATAAACTCATTTGCTGTCTCAGATCTAAAAATCATTGTTTGAATACCAGATGGTGCAATACTGATTTTTACAGTTGCACTTTTATCTGTAATTCCCTTACCACCATAAGCGCGGATCTCGGGGAACCTTGCTTGTAAGGCAGGCTCAAAGTTCGACGCTTCATTTACTTCAAAAGCCTCGATCTGCCCATCTACATTTGGAAGATAAACAGTGGTAGTTTTTTTTGAAGAATTGAGAGAGAAAAGATCTTGCCTAAGGGCAGATAAATTCAAGTCAAATAATTTGAAGGTTTTTGGAAAGGATTCCCTTAAAACTGATTTGTCTTTGTCAATAGTACTTGCAGATTTGTTGCTTTCATTCCAATACTTACCCGACTGGGCAAATGCGAAGGAAAAACAAAATGTAAACAGTACTGAAAATAGTAAAGCTTTTTTCATTTAGTAGTTTTTTGTTATGATTATATTAACGAGAAGAAAGTGCTATTGGTCTGTACCAGCCATATAAGCAGCTATAAAACCCAAGAAATAGTTCCGCTAAATTATTAATTTTTACGGATTAATCCATAAAAATATAAATATCTTATTTGATACGTACTGGCGGGCACTAGAACATTCACCGAATTCCTGCTATTTTTTATTACTTATACACTCACATTAAAATCTCTTAAAGCATCATTTAAACTAGTCTTAAGATCAGTGCTGGGCTTGCGCTTCCCTATAATAAGAGCGCATCCTACCCCGTAACTACCTGCAGAGAATTCTTTGGTGTAAGTTCCGGGTATCACTACACTACCCTCTGGCACTACACCTTTCATTTCTATTGGAGAATTTCCACTCACGTCTATGATCTTAGTGCTTTGGGTCAATACTACATTGGCACCCAATACGGCTTCTTTCTTTACATGTACTCCTTCCACAACAATACAGCGGCTTCCTATAAAACACCCATCTTCTATAATAACAGGGCTAGCTTGTAGCGGCTCCAACACACCTCCAATGCCTACGCCTCCACTCAGGTGCACATTCTTTCCTATCTGCGCACAACTTCCTACGGTAGCCCAGGTATCTACCATGGTGCCTTCATCTACATAAGCGCCTATATTTACATAGCTAGGCATGAGTACCACATTTTTACCAAGGTAAGCGCCGTAGCGAGCAACAGCATGAGGGACCGCTCTCACCCCCAAACCTTTATAATCTGATTTTAGCTTCATTTTATCATAGAACTCAAACGGAGGAAGGGTGAAGGTTTCCATTTGCTGTACTCCAAAATACATAAGGATAGCCTGCTTTACCCACTCATTTACCTGCCAGCCATCTGCTACCGGCTCAGCAGTACGATATATTCCTTTGTCTACTCCTTCTATGGCTTCATGAATGGCTCGTACGTATTTTTCATTTTGTAATAACTGGCGGTC
>JBBKWE010000165.1:0-35970 GCA_037968795.1 Ferruginibacter sp. | reverse complement strand
GCGGCGGAGGCGGCGGTGGAACCTCCTGGCTACTTTTCTTTTGCTCTGTTTTTTGCTGTGCCATTACTGTAATGCTCAAAAGCAATATCGAAGCCACAAACATGATTGATAATAGTCTTTTCATAATTATGTATTTACTAGTAAAAAATGAATTCAGTACTAATGTGATGCCGGTATCATGATATTTCACAAAGTTTTCAAAAAAAAGCCCCTCGCCTATATTAGACGAGGGACAGCAGTTTGGTTTGGTAAAACCATCTTTAAAAACCCTGTTCTTAAAAATTAGAGAGGCTACGATGCACTGCCAATCTCTAATTCCAAAGGGTAAGAACTGTAAAAACTTAAAAACAAAATCGAACAACTATATACCTAGACAAGCCTATTTCATAAAATGCTGCATAGTGTAACCTGGTAATATGTGTAATCCCATAGCTTTCTAACATTCTTAACATTTCTGAAGAGAGGAATTCTGTAGAAACATTAACGCTGTTTTGCTTTGGATTATTATTGTATAGGTATATATAACAAGCCCATTACTGTTTTATATATTAACTTGCAGCAGTCTTTCTATAACTATAATTATGTGGAGTATTTGTAAAAAAGAGGTGGCTCAGTTCTTTGCCGGCCTCTCCGGATATATTACGATAATCTTGTTCCTGTTGCTTACCGGAATGTATCTTTTTCTTATAAGCGATAGCAGTATACTTACCAATGGCTATGCATCACTTGATGGCTTTTTTTATATTGCTCCCTGGGTTTTTATTTTTCTCATCCCTGCTATAAGTATGAGAAGCCTTGCAGAAGAATATAGAAGCGGTACAATAGAAGTGCTGCTTACACGCCCTATATCTATTTCATCTTTGGTCATCGGAAAGTTTCTCGCGATAGTTTTTATCGCAGTGATTGCACTTTTACCCACCCTCATTTATGTATTTACTATAAATGAACTGAGCACTGCCGGCGGTATTGACGGTGGCGCTATTTTAGGAAGTTATATCGGACTATTATTATTGGCAGCGGTATATGCTGGCATAAGCCTTTTTGCCGGTAGTCTTACTTCCAATGCTACTTTTGCTTTTCTATTATCTGCATTTTTATGTTTTGTTTTATACTATGGTTTTAGTGCTATTAGTAAATTACCAGCACTTTCTGGCGGGGCAGATTATTATTTGGAGATAATGGGCATAGATTATCACTATTACAGTATGAGCAGAGGCGTACTCGATAGCAGAGACCTTATATATTTTGCCAGTGTTATTTTCTTTGCATTATTTATTGCAGTCCGAAATGTGCGAAACAGGAATTAAGTTTTTTGAGCAATACTTTTTTAAACGAATGAAAAAAATTATCAATAATAAATGGGGATGGGTTCCGGTGCTGCTGGTTTTGCTGCTCATAAACTGGATGGCATCTTCCTACCATAGCCGAATTGATTTTACAGCGCAACAGAGATTTACCCTCAGTGCTGCCACCAGCAAGATGTTGCAGGATATAACGCAGCCTGTGACAATAGATGTAATGCTCAATGGAAGTCTGCCCAGCGGTTTTAAAAAGCTTAGATCTTCTACGCTGGATGCGCTTAAGAATTTTAAAGACATTTCAGGTACCTCCATAAAATATAATTTCGTTGCTCCTACAGATGTAATCCCCGGAACAAACTCTACCTATGCAGATACATCTGCTGCGTATAATTTGTATCCTATCAATCTAACTTCGCAGGTAGAAGAAGGCCAGCAACAGCAATACGTTTATCCTTTTGCACTAGTGCGCTCCGGAGAAAAAACAGTACCCGTGAGTTTGTATAGTGGAAAAACGCCTTTAATAAATTTTCAGGAGCTCAATAGCTCAGAAGCCTTGCTTGAATACAATCTGGCCAATGCGATCTCTAAAGTAATGAGGTTAGAAAATCCAGTTATCGGGTACGCTATTGGCAATGGAGAACCAGAAAATATTACCACTTACGATTTGGTGCAAAATGTACTATCGCCAAATTATAAACTATTTACTTTTAACCCGGAAACTCAGCCCAAAGTGCCATTAGAATTTGCAGCACTTATGATTGTAAAACCTACACGAGGGTTTAGCGAAATGGCTAAGCTAAAACTTGATCAATATGTAATGCAGGGGGGAAAGCTTCTCATCTCTGTAGATCAGTTAAATGCAGAGCTAGATAGCTTACAAAAGGGCGAGGTGATAGCGTATGACAGAAATTTAAATCTTGGCGATCTGTTCTTCAAGTACGGCTGTAGAGTAAACCCCGACCTGGTGATGGATCTGCAATGTGATTTTTTGCCATTTGATGTAAATGGAGATGGGCAGTTTCAATTACTTCCATGGAATTACTTTCCGGTGATGGAATCGCCGTCTAACCACCCTATTAATAAAAATCTGGGATTTGTAGTAGGCAAATTTGTAAATAGTATAGATACCGTAGAGGTGCCGGGCATAAAGAAAACAGTCCTATTGCAATCTTCTGCAAATGCCCGTACTATAGCCACACCGGCATTGATAAGCGGAAAGGAAAATGAAACCGCTCCACAGAGCGAAAAGTATAAAAGGGCTTATATCCCTACCGCAATATTGCTGGAGGGTAAGTTTTCTTCCGTGTATGCGAACAGATTGCCTTCAGCAATGAGAGATACGCTGGCAGCCTATAATGCTCCTTACTTGCCGGAAGCTACCACTGAGGGGAAAGTAATCATAGCTGCTGATGGAGATCTTTTTCTGAACAATGTGGTCAAGGGGTCGCAACCCATACCCATGGGTATGAATCCATACACCTACGGTACGCAAAGAGAATTTCCGTTTGCGAATAAAGAATTTCTTGTAAGTGCACTTGATTACCTTACAGATCTGCAAGACCTTAGCGAGGCAAAAGGGAAAGACTATATTCTGCGCCTGCTAGACGGAGAAAGAGTAAAAGAAGAAAAACTAAGCTGGCAGTTTATTAATATTGTGGCACCACTCGTTTTACTTTTGCTGGGCGGCTTATTATACAATTTTTTAAGAAAGAAGAGATACGCATCATAATGGAAAGAACAACAATAACATACCTGGTATTTGGAATAGTGATGATCTTCGCGCTCATCTTTGACCTGGGCTTGCTCAGCAAAAAGAATGAAACAGTGACCATAAAAAAGGCTTTGTACCAGACATTTTTTTGGGTGGGTCTTGCTATTTCATTTTTCATTTTTATGTGGGTAGAGAATGGCCAAAAAGCAGGACTGGAGTACATAAGTGCTTATATGATGGAATGGAGCCTGAGCATAGATAATATTTTTGTTTTTATTCTCATCTTTACCGCCTTCGGCATAAAAGAGCAGAACTACGGCCGGGTGTTGCTGATAGGAATAATACTGGCGATCGTTTTTAGAATTGTTTTTATTACAGTAGGCGTTGCACTTGTAGAGCGGTTTTCCTGGCTTCTATATCTCTTTGGCGTATTTCTTATTTATACAGGCGGAAAAATGTTTTTTACAAAGGAGGAAGAAGAAAATTTTGACCCCAAGAGTAGTAAGATATACCGGTTTCTAAATCGTATGCTGCCACTTGTACCACATGATGGTGGCGGTAAGTTTCAGGTGAAGGAAAATGGTAAAAAATATTTCACCACGATATTTATTGTAGCAATCATGCTGGGAATAATTGACATTGTTTTTGCGCTAGATAGTATACCGGCGGTGATGGGTATTGTGGATACGAAGACAGAAAGTTATAGAGAAACCGCAAGACTCGTAATATACACGTCCAATATTTTTGCGGTGCTGGGGTTGCGCTCCTTATTTTTTCTGCTGAGAGGTGCTGTAGATAGATTTGATTATCTACCCCAGGGAATAGCCATTGTTCTGGTATTTATAGGTCTCAAAATGCTGGGTGAGCATTGGATAAATATGTGGGTCGATAAAAATACACAGGTATTTATTTCACTTGGTGTTATTCTTTGCTGCCTGGGCGGCTCTATGTTTTACTCAATTTTTATGGATAAGGATACTAAGAAAATATTGAACGAGCCAGATTTTTTAAGTTCTAAAAAAGAAGATTAAAAGAATAAGTATTTATCATATCATTATAAAACTTTTAAGCAAAAGAAAAAATCATAATTGTACAGCCTCGCACAAATAGCAACAGCACTTAGTTTGCCATCGTACCCATCGTTTAAGGATATTGGAATTACGGAGTTGGCCACAGATAGTCGCAAGATTTTTTTTCCCGGGAATACTTTATTTTTTGCCATTCCTGGCACGCATAAAAACGGAACCGAGTTTATAAAAGATCTGGTAAAAAAAAATGTAAGGGCATTTGTAGTGCCGGAGAGTTTTGATGGCAGTGAATTCCCGGATGCCATTTTTTTGCCGGTAAAGGATGTATTGCACAGTCTGCAAAGCATTGCTGCAATGCATAGGGCACAGTTTCATATCCCCGTAGTAGGCATAACAGGTAGCAATGGAAAGACAATTGTAAAAGAATTACTTTTTCAGCTGCTATATCAGAGATACAGTATTGTGCGCAGTCCCAAAAGTTATAACTCACAACTAGGTGTGGCGCTAAGTATGTGGCCTCTGCAGCGAGAAAACAGCTTGGCAATTTTTGAAGCCGGCATTAGTAAAGCGGGAGAAATGCGGCGCCTGCAGGAGATCATAAGACCAACTATAGGAATTTTTACTTCTATTGGAGATGCGCACGCAGAAGGATTTATTAATAGAGTTGAAAAAATCAGGGAGAAATTAAAGTTATTTTCTGGCAGTAAAATACTCTTTTACCCTCAGGATGAAATCGGTTTACATGAAGAGATTATAGACTTTGTCAAAAATGTAAATTCTGGTTTACAACTTTTTGCCTGGAGTAAGAATGAAGGAAGTAAACTGTGGCTGAAAAAGGTACACAAGGAAGAACAAAAATCTATTCTTCAGTTTCAATTTGAAAATGAAATATTTAATATAGAAATTCCTTTTACAGATGAAGCGTCTATCCACAATGTGGCATTATGTACCGCGTTCTTACTGCATTTTGGGTGGGATGCCTTTAGCATACATAAGCAAATGCTGCAGCTGCGCCCTGTAGAAATGCGGCTGGAGCAAAAGGCAGGCATTAATAACTGTACAATAATAAATGATACTTATAATTCTGATATAAATTCACTTGGGATTGCTTTAGATTATTTAAGCCAACAACATCAGCACGAAAAGAAAACACTTATTCTTAGTGATATTTTTCAAAGTGCTTATAGCCCACCTGACTTGTATGAAAAGGTAGCGGCCATGGTAAGGCAAAAAAACTTGTACAAATTTGTAGGTATTGGTATACAGTTATGCAAATACAAATCTTTATTTGAAAGTATTCCTAATTGTACTTTCTACCGCAGTACAGATGATTTTCTGGAGACTTATGATAGCGCAGTGTATAATAACGAAGCAATTCTCTTAAAGGCTGCAAGAGTTTTTGCCTTTGAGCAAATATCTTCTGCCTTGGAATTGCAATCCCACCAAACGATTCTGGAAATTAATCTTAATGCTGTATTGCACAATCTACAGCAGTACAGAAGCAAATTGAAAACGGGAGTAAAGCTCATGGTTATGGTGAAAGGTTTCAGCTATGGCAGCGGTAGTTTTGAAATTGCCAATCTTTTGCAGTACGCTGGCACTGATTATCTCGCAGTGGCCTATGCTGATGAAGGTATTACCCTCCGAAAAGCAGGAATTACATTGCCTATAATGGTGCTTAATATAGATGAGGCCTCTTTTTATGGCCTTCATAAATACAATCTGGAAGCAGAAATCTTTGACCTGCATTTACTTCGATCCTATATACAGTTCCTGGAGATAAAAAATGCTACTAATGTTCCTATTCATGTGAAACTGGATACCGGCATGCATCGCCTGGGTTTTGGGGAAGAAGACCTTCCTGCACTGTCAGATATTTTACAGGCGAATAAATCGGTTGTAAAAGTGGTGTCAGTATTCAGTCATCTCGTAGCGAGTGACAACCGGGCAGAAGATGAATTTTCTCAAAAGCAAGCTTCGCTATTATTACAAATGTGCTCAAAATTACAAGAGGTGCTGGGTTACGATTTTATAAAGCATATAGGCAATACCTCTTCTATTGCTGCATTACCAGGCCTGCAAATGGATATGGTGCGCCTGGGCATAGGATTGTATGGAGTGGATTCCAATATAGAAATGCAAGGAAAATTGCAAAACGTAACGACCCTTAAAACTCATATTTCTCAGATAAGAAAAGTGAAAAAAGGAGAAAGTGTAGGCTACGGCCGACACGCTTTTTTGGATCAAGATTCGCTCATTGCTACCGTAAGAATTGGCTATGCAGATGGATATAGAAGAGGTCTTGGCAATGGAGTAGGCAGTATGCTCTTACAAGGAGAGGCAGTGCCCACAGTAGGAAATGTCTGTATGGATATGACCATGCTCGATGTAACAGGTACAAAGGCAAAAGAAGGAGATGAGGTGATAGTATTTGGCGAGCAATTACCTGTGACACAATTAGCAAAATGGGGCAATACAATACCTTATGAGATTCTTACAAGTATTTCGCAGAGAGTAAATAGGGTTTATTTTCAGTCCTAGGTTTATTATACTTTCACAATACTTTATTTTCCAATTCCTCACAAAACTTATCTTTGCGCACTTGCTGCGAAAAACAGTCTCAGTAAAGCCTTGGCAGCATCTATAATAGAATAATTAAAATGAAGTATAAACATATATTTATAGTGGTCTTTATCATCTTAGTGATAGATCAGGCACTGAAGTTTTATATAAAAACTACCATGCCTATCAATACCAGTCAGCCCATTTTTGGGGAGTGGTTTCAGCTATACTTTGTGGAAAACCCGGGTATGGCTTACGGCTGGAAGTTTGGGGGCAGCTGGGGAAAGCTGCTTCTTACCATTTTTAGACTAGGCGCCGTAATTTTCGGAACTTTTTATCTTGGAAGAATTGTCCGCCAGAAATATCATAAAGGATTCATTTTCTGTGCTGCGCTTATTTATGCGGGAGCCATTGGAAATCTTATAGACTCTTGCTTCTACGGACTTATTTTTGATCGTGGCATGCTGCCTACAGCAGATGGCGGAGATTATACGCTTTATGATGGTGTTGCTAAAGTGAGCTCTACCGGCTATGCAGGTTTTCTACATGGGAATGTAGTAGACATGCTTTACTTCCCGGTGATTCATGGTACTTTCCCTACATGGTTTCCGGTGTGGGGCGGAGAAAAGTTTGAGTTTTTCAGACCGATATTCAATATTGCAGACGCAGCAATTAGTACTGGAGTTATTTCTATATTAGTTTTTCAAAAGAGGTTTTTTGCTCATAAGAAGCAAGAGGAATTTCAAGCCACAGTAGAGACTTCTGCCAGGGTAGATGACGATACGCAGATTCTGTAAGTAAAAAATAAAAAAATGTCCCTTTCAGTAATATCGAAAGGAACATTTTTATTTTTATGAGAGTAGGCAGCCAACCCAGCCCCAATGTATTATTTGAATGCAATTATTAGCACATGTTCAAATTTTCAAATCTGCACATTACCACATTTTTCAAATCAGCACATTATTTCCCCACCATATTCCCCGGCACTACCCACTCATCAAATTCCTCTGCGGTTACATAGCCTAGTTTCACAGCCATTTCCTTCAGGGTTGTATGTTCTTTGTGTGCTGTCTGTGCTATTTCCGCTGCTTTGTAATACCCTATTTTGGTATTGAGCGCAGTTACGAGCATCAAAGAATTATCTACATGCTTTTTTATATTTGCCTCAATGGCCTGTATGCCTTTCGCACATTTTTCATCAAAGGAGACGCAACCATCTGCTATCAATCTTGCGCTATGCAGAAAGTTATAGATCATCATTGGTTTAAAAACATTTAGCTCAAAATGCCCCATACTTCCACCTATGCTTATAGCTACATCATTGCCCATCACCTGCGCAGCTATCATCGTAAGCGCCTCACATTGAGTTGGGTTTACCTTGCCTGGCATGATGCTGCTTCCCGGCTCATTGTCTGGAATATACAATTCACCAATTCCGCTGCGGGGGCCGCTGCTCAGCATTCTTATATCGTTAACAATTTTCATTAAACTCACGGCCACAGTTTTCAAAGCACCATGCGCTTCTACGATGGCATCGTGTGCTGCCAGCGCCTCAAACTTGTTTTCTGCTGTCACAAATGGTAAACCGGTAAGGTTAGCAATATGCTTAGCTACATTCTCAGAATAGTTAGGGGGGGTATTTATACCGGTACCTACTGCTGTGCCACCAAGCGCCAGTTCGCTCAGGTGCGTCAATGTATGCTTCACCGCCTTTAAACCATGCGCCAACTGCGAGGCATACCCGCTGAATTCCTGACCCAGCGTAAGCGGCGTAGCATCCATAAAATGCGTACGACCTATTTTTACGATATTATCAAAGTCCTTACTTTTTTGCGCAAGCGTTTTTTGCAATTGTTCTATTCCCGGAATCGTTTTCTCTATGAGAATTTTATAAGCGGCTATATGCATAGCAGTAGGGAAAGTATCATTACTGCTCTGCGATTTATTTACGTCGTCATTTGGGTGGAGAAATTTTTCTTTATCTCCCAGCGAGCCGCCTTGGAGTACATGACCTCGATAAGCCACCACTTCATTTACATTCATATTGCTTTGCGTGCCGCTTCCGGTCTGCCATACAACAAGTGGGAATTCGTCATCTAGTTTTCCTTCCAGGATTTCATCACAGGCTTTACCTATGAGTTCAGATTTTTCTTTAGGTAAAACACCCGCATCCATATTAGTAAGTGCTGCCGCTTTTTTCAAATAGGCAAATGCCTTGATGATCTCTTTGGGCATTTTATTAATGTCTTCAGCTATTTTGAAATTGTCAATACTCCGCTGCGTCTGAGCGCCAAAGTAGGCTTCGGAAGGTACCTTTACCTCGCCCATCGTATCTTTTTCTATTCTATATTCCATATGATAAATTTTGAAGGTAAAGATAAGTTTTAGAGAATATAAAAAGGAGCATTACTATTTTGCTGAAAGAGATAATAGCAGTTTGGTTCCCTTTCATTAATTTTATTCAATATGAGAATTCCAATAGTCGTAGCAATTGTATTTTTAGAAGTTATAAATCTGCACTGTAGCTCCCCCACTGACACTGCAGTACTTACGCATGATAGCGCCCTTGTAAGCAATGTGTCCGATACTGGTCTGGCAATGGAGTTTGCTGATAGCACCTTCTTTTTTGCGCTACATGATTCTTCTTTGCCAGCAATAAATACAGGGGAAGTAACCAGAGACGAGCTCGTAAGTTTTGCAAAAACCAAAATTGGTATTCCTTACAAGTATGCTTCTGCAGATCCTATGAAAGGTTTTGATTGCTCAGGATTTATCACGCACGTTTTTTCTAATTTCAATATTGATGTGCCTCGCTCTTCTGTGCAGTTTACAAATTTGGGTAAAAACATTTCCTTGCAGGAAGCACAAAAGGGAGATCTTATTTTATTTACCGGTACAGATACTTCAGAAATAAAAGTTGGGCACATGGGTATAGTTTTAGAAAATACAGATAGTCTTCGCTTCTTGCACTCTTCGTCTGGAAAGGCTTACGGCGTTACGGTTACTGCGCTTAATGATTATTACAAAAAACGGTTCGTAAAAATCATCAGTATTTTTTAGAAAAAGTTTTGCAGACTATTGTTTTACATTGTAAAAAAATAATTGTCTATAATTGGCAAGCTCACACTCAATTTTATGTATGACCTCTATAATACGCTTCCTTTTTTTTAGTTTGATTTTTGTTTTTTTCTTATCGTCTTGTTCAGTAAGTAAGAAATCGTCGGAGACAAAGGTTTACTATCCGGGCTCAGGAAAGACAAGCACTGGAAGCACTTCTACAAAGACTTCTACAAAGAGATCAAGCACAACTGGCAAGGTAGACAGCAGAGCAAAAACCTTTATTGCTCCCGTAGATGTAGACCGTGATAAATTTGTAAAGTATGCAAAAACTTTGCTTGGCACTCCTTATACTTATGGCTCTACGGTACCCTCCAAAGGGCTGGACTGTAGTGGGTTTGTGTATAATGTTTTTCAACACTTTAATGTGAGTTGTCCGCGGGTCACAAATGATTATACCTGGGAAGGAAGGGAAGTAAGTAGAAGCGAGGCTCGTCCCGGCGATATAATTTTATTTACCGGCAGTGACCATTCCTCTGGCGTAGTTGGGCACATGGGAATAATCACCGAAAACAATGGAGATATAATGTTTGTGCATTCTGCCTCCGGGAAAAGGGTAGGGGTGATTTTGAATAAATTATCAGGGTATTATGAGAATCACTTTGTGAAGATAATAAGTGTGTTGAGGTAAAGGGGTATTTTAGCGTCCAAATATTTTTGATAAAATGCCTCTCTTTCTTTCCGGTTTTTCTATTGCCCATAAAAGCTCAGATTTATGCCTTTCTGCATTTTCAATTCTACCCCCAAACTTTTCCCAGGCAAAACCATAATTATTTGGTTTCCCTCGCAAGTCCGCAATAACGAAGTTGCCCGCTATTGCTGAGGCAAACTGCTTTAAAATTGCATCATTTGATTGCCTTGCCTTGTCAAGTTCAATAAATCCATCTTTGTCTTGCCAAATATCCATTACAGACTTTTCGTGAACTATATCAAGGTGAGAAGTACTTCCATTTTTGCCAAAGTCGTCAACATGTTTAATAAACTCTGATAAATTATCTGAATGCTTAACAACAACTGCCGGGTCGTGGCAAATATAAAATACATGTCCCCAATATCCATTTTGGTCTATATCTAAAATCCAAAAATTCCCAAAGCCATCTCCGGTAAGCTGCACAGAATTCGGAAATAATTCTTCAAACCCAAATTGTCCAATTCCATTAAAAGTAACTTTTTCAAGTCCATTAAATTCAAATCCGCTTGCAAACTTTAATAGCTCTTGTATGTCATTGGGAATTTTTCCGGTCGGAACTTTCTTTGCTAAAATTTCTAATTCTTGATCAGTCAAGCCAGGCAACAATTCAACTTTATATTCGTCTCCATCTTCAGAGACATAATTTTCAGATAGTATTGATTTTAATTGTTCTGTTGCTGTCATATCGTCTGGTTACTAATCAGCTAAGGAGTATTCAGTATACAATTTTAGTTATTCGAAACAAGAATGCCTTTTAAATGAAAAACTAAATAATTTCGTACAATTCCTCCTTATAAACAATCTATTCTTTTAATTACAAGATAAAATTTATCTGCCTTTTTACTACAGTTATATTTTCTTCTTTCATAGTATTTAAAAAAGGTCTATAATCAAATCTTCTTAAAACTGAAACGCTAACGGTGTTTTCATTATTTGAAATCTTTACCATCCCAAATTTAGCCCCGAACAATTGTAAATCTCTATTTGTGTATTTCTTAGGATAAAAAGGTTTATATATTATCAATGTTGTATAGGGATTATCAAGATCCAGAGTAAACTGGTTGCCAAACCTTTTTACTTCAATAGTTTTTAGCTTAGAGTTCACTGACACATTTTGGAGCATTTCATGAAGAACATGGTTTAAGTAAAGGAAGAAATCAATAGTTCCTAAGCTAAAAACTCCTATTAAAATAAATCTAAAAATGATATTATCAACTGTTGAGCTGATGCTTACTAAAAATATTGATGCTTCGAAGTAAATTAGAAAGGGTAGCCCAAATAATACAGTTTCAATACCTGTAAGTTTAAACCTTCTTTTCTTAAATTTCTTGTATTTTTTATTATTTGCTCGTAAGCTTCTGTCGGTAAGAGATATTAGAAACAAAAAAATCGTAGCCCCAAACCCTATAGCTAAAATCTCTTCTGGTTTCATTAAAATTATTATTTACTAACTCCCCACAAAAACCGCCTTCCTCTTCTCTACAAAAGCGGTCGTTCCTTCTTTCATATCTTCTGTAACAAAGCACTCTCCAAAAGCCGCTACTTCTTTGTCATAACCATTACCTTCTCCAGAAACGGCAATATTGATACATTCTATTACCTTACTTATAGCCACCGGTGCTTTGGTTTGTATTTGGGCAAGCAATTTTTTAGTTGTACTTAATAGTTCCTCGGGTGCGGTTACATGATTTACAAGTCCCCACTGCAGGGCTTCCTCAGCAGAGAGCATTGCGCCGGTCATGTGCAGCTCCATACTTTTTCCTTTGCCTACGAGTTGGGTAAGTCTTTGCGTGCCGCCGTAGCCGGGTATTAGACCTAAGTTTACTTCTGGCTGTCCAAACTTTGCATTAGAAGAAGCTACTCTAAAATGGCAAGCCATTGCAAGCTCGCAACCTCCGCCCAGGGCAAAACCATTTACGGCTGCTACTACAGGTTTAGTACAATTTTCTATGGTAAAGAAAATATCTTGTCCTCTTTTGCTTAATGCTTTTGCCTGGTCAAGGGTAAGGCCGCCAAATTCAGTAATGTCTGCACCCGCCACAAATGCTTTTTCGCCTGCACCGGTTATGAGCGCTGTTTTTATTTCTGCGTTGCGTTCTACTTCTTCTATGGCAGCGGCAATATCTGTAAACACATCTTTATTAAGAGCATTTAATTTTTCGGGTCGGTTTATCGTAATGATATATGTACCTTCTTCTAGCTTGCAATCAAGTGTTTTGTATTCCATGTCTTGTCTTTGTGTTATTTAAAAATCTCTTTTCTGCGCTACCTGTTCTTTTATGTATTCAGATATTTCCGTTGTGGTAGCGCCGGGGGAAAATAACTTCCCTACACCTAGTGCACTTAGTTCCGTCATGTCTGCATCGGGAATAATACCACCGCCGGTAAGGAGAACGTCTGTCATATTTTTCTCCTGTAATAATTTTGCAATTTTTGGGAAAACAGTCATATGGGCACCACTTAGAATGCTTACGCCTATGGCATCTACATCCTCCTGCAAAGCAGCCGAAACCACCATCTCAGGCGTTTGGCGCAAGCCGGTATATATTACTTCCATTCCTGCATCTCGTAGTGAAGTAGCAATCACCTTCGCTCCCCGATCGTGGCCATCCAGTCCTACTTTTGCTACCAAAACTCTTATGGGTCTTTTCATTGTTTATCCTTTAGTGGTACAATTAAATGTGCAAGTTCATCAGCCTTCAATGTATGACTTTTATACCAAGGCTTTCAGTGTAAATTCTATTCTTTTTTTGGTTTCCTCCTTACCTATCAGCGCTGCTATCTCAAAAACTCCTGGACCGTACTTTGCCCCTACCAGCATAATGCGGAATGGCATTAGCAACTCTCCCGGCTTAATGCCGTGCTGCACTACCTCTTCTTTAAATGTTGCTTCTATTGACTCAGCGGTCCAGTTTGCTATATCTTCTATTTTTTGAGTAAATGAATTGAAGAAGTCTACTTTATCTGCATTCCACTTGGGTTGTATACTGGCTGTATCTACTTCTACAGGCGACACAAAGAAAAACTTTGATTGTTCATAAAAATCTGGAAATAAAGTACATCTTTCTTTTACCAGGTCAATTATTTTTACCAGGAAATCATCGTCCTTCAGATGAATGTTTTCTTCAACCAAAACTTTTTTTACATAAGGAATTAAATTTGTGGTCGGCAGCTTTTTTATCCATTCTGCATTAAACCATTTTGCTTTTTCAAAATCGAATTTTGCGCCTGCCACATGTACGCGATCGAGGTCAAATTTTTCTATTAATTCTTCCAGAGAAAATAACTCCTGCTCTGTACCATCATGCCAGCCAAGCACGGCAAGCATGTTTAAAAATGCCTCTGGCAGAAATCCTCTCTCTTTAAAACCTGCTTGCATATTACCACTGGCATCGGGCCATTGCAGGGCAAAAACCGGGAAGCCCAGCCGTTCGCCATCTCGCTTGCTTAGTTTACCATTGCCATCTGGCTTCATTATAAGGGGAAGGTGCGCCCACTTAGGCATATTGTCCAGACCGAATAAATATTTCCATAAAAGAATATGTACAGGTGCGCTAGGCAACCATTCTTCTCCACGGAAAGCATGTGTAATTTTCATTAGATAATCATCTACTACAACTGCAAGATGATAAGTAGGCATTCCGTCTGCTTTAAGTAATACTTTATCATCTACAACCGCAAGTTCTAGTTCTATGTGTCCACGAATGAGATCATCAAAGGCTACCCGCTCTGTAGGTTCTACTTTTAATCTGATTACGTAAGGAGTGCCGTTTTGCAATAGAGTCTTAGTTTCTTCTGGCATTAGTGTAAGGGAATTACGCATAGATGTGCGGGAAGAGGCATCGTACTGTAAACTATTTTTTCCTGCGGACTTTAAAGTTGTACGCATGGTTTCTATCTCCTCGGTAGTATCAAATGCATAATAGGCTTTTCCTTCTGTAACGAGCCGTTCCGCATATTCAGCATACAATGCTTTACGCTCGCTCTGGCGATACGGGCCGTAGTCTCCTCCTTGTACTACACCCTCATCGGGTATCAAACCACACCACTCCAGGCAATCAAAAATGTACTGTTCTGCGCCCTCTACATATCTGCTTTGGTCCGTATCTTCTATTCTTAGAATAAACTTTCCTCCATTTTGCTTTGCAAATAGGTAGTTGTACAAGATGGTTCTTACGCCTCCAAGGTGTAGTCCTCCTGTAGGACTAGGTGCAAATCTTACTCTTACTGTGCTCATAGCGCAAAGATAAGGAGGGGAGATGCATTTAGTTTTTGAATAATGCTAATAGCGAGTTTGTTTTTTAATAAAAACTGAAACCGAAATTTTATAGGTTTTTTCATACAAAACTGCCTCCGGCAATGCTGGAGGCAGTTAAATATATTTAGGAAGTTTATTGCTTTACAATCCTGAAACTCTGTGTTGTTCTATCTTCTTTCACAACTTTGAGAAGGTAGGTGCCAGCTGGGAGTTTATCTACTTGCAAGCTTTCAAAGTAGCTTTGAGTAATCTTAGTCTGAAGTAGAACACCTTGCTGGTTGTAAAGCAGAAGAGTAGTCCTTCCTGCCATTCCTTCTATCCTTATCTGATCTCTTACAGGATTACCAATTACCAACAGGTTGCTTTCTCCTTTAATACCGGCAACTTTTACTATATCGCTGTAAGATTGCTTCCCGGAAATATCCAGTTGTTTTATTCTTACATAGATATCCGCCGCTAGAGGAGCATTTATATTCGCTTGATAAGTGAAATTTCCCTGTCCTTTTGAAGATTGCTTGGCCGCTACAGTAAAATTTCTACCATCTGTGCTCATTTCCACTTCAAAATTCTTGCTGTCGGTCTCATTTGCTGTCAACCATTCTACATTAAGGAATCCATCAGAGCTTCTTTTTGCCGTTACTTGTAGGATTGTTAGAGGCAGCACATCACAAGTGGGAGCAGGAAATGCTGTGTTTGCTCCTATACCAAACCCAAAAATGTTAGCAGTGCTTATCGTATTGTTAGGTTCATAGTAAAAGCCTAACGGTAAAAATGTATTTTTTGAAGCAACATCAGCTACACCATAAGGTACAGGGTCTAACCCACCAGTTTGTACATAATACATACCAAAAGAGGGAACGCCCTGTCTGTCTGTTCCTTCTAATCTATTGCATCTTATAACGGCTCCTGATCCTCTTACATTCATGCCACCATTAAAGCCGCCGGTATGTAAAATAAGGTCATTATAAGTAATAAAGGATACTACACTTTCCACAAGTATATTCACATTTCCATTACTAAGTCTGCCCGTAATTACATTAAAATCATTGTAGTTAATATTTACATTAGATGCTCCTTTATTTATGCTGATGACTGGCTTGGCTGCGTTTTTATCTGCAAATTGGTCATTACTTGGGAATGGAACTGCACCCGTAAAAGTTTGTCCAACAAAATTGTTATTGTTGATAGTTAGACCATTTATATACACCGGGATGGAATAATATGAAAGTATGCTACTTTCTCCCTGCGAAGAAAAGATGTTATAGCTTACAACTACATTGCTAATGGCACCATAGGGTACCTGGTCATTATTTCCCAGCAGTAATCCGGAGGCTTCCTGACCAGCCGAAATGTTGTCTATGCCATTTATAGTAAAACCATGACCCGAACTACCACCTATAGTTACATTACTTACACTGCCGCCAATAGGTGCATATATGCGTATGGGAGCGTCGTAATCTGCTGGTCCAATACCTTGTAGAATGGTAACTGCCGGGCCTGCATTTGATTGTAGAGTCAAAGCTTTTTTAATAACTATGTTTTCCGTGTATATGCCCGGAAATACAGTGATTGTCTGACCAGCAGTGCTGGCATTCACTGCTGCTTGAATTGTAGTGTAACAATTGGGGTCAATGCCGCAAGGAACTTGTTTTACTGACAGTTGAGCCAAGGCTCCCAAACTTGTGATAACAATTGTGATTAAGGTAAAAATTTTTTTCATGATAAGGGTTTATGTGGTTTTAAAATAAATCATCATCGGAGTGATGCTTTTAATAGTTAAAGGGTATTATTTAGAATAATACTACAAAAGTAAATTATAATATACTACAAGGTAAAGCTTTTTGGTAAAAATTTAAAATTTTTATAAGCAATTGATTTATATCAAGTAAAGAGAATCCATTGCGTTGGATTTTACATAAATAGCAAGTTTAACTGCTCCGCCCCTTACCTATACTAAGCTGGTCCCACGAATTTTATAATATCTTGTTTTGTACGGTGATTTTTCTGTCGCCATCTACCACCTTTCCATACATTTATAGACTACATCTAATCTGTATCAGTTAATATTTTTTCCTATAGATTTGCAGCCAACAATCATTCATAAAGAAATTCATAGAAAATGGCTTCTACTTCAGATATAAGACCGGGACTTATCCTCAAAATTGATGGCAGTTTATATACAGTTATAGAGTTTGGTCAGAACAAAACTGCTCGTGCAGCAGCAAAGGTTTGGGCAAAACTAAAAGGAGTAGACAATAACAGAACTATAGAGCAAACCTGGAATAGCGGAGAAACAGTTTATCCTGTGCGAGTAGAGAAGCACCCATATCAATATCTTTTTAAAGATGAAATGGGTTATACCTTTATGAATACAGAAAACTACGAGCAGATAATTGTGGCAGAAGGAATGGTAGATGCGCCTCATTTTCTGAAGGATGGCCAGGAGGTTATGGTGAGCATCAATGGAGATACAGATCTGCCCATGGCTGTAGAACTTCCCGATAAGATTGTGCTGGAAGTAACTTACAGCGAGCCTGGTATGAAAGGGGACACTGCCACTAAGACTTTAAAACCAGCTACTGTAGAGACCGGAGCTACAGTGAATGTGCCTCTTTTTGTAAATGAGGGCGAAAAAATAAGAATAAATACTAAAAGTGGAGAGTACGTAGAGCGTGTAAAAGACTAATGTATATTGTATGAAGAAGCATACTTTCATTTACATAAAGTGAATTTATAAAAAATCGGAAAGTGAATGATTCTCTATTTCCCTATCTTAGCTACTAGCAAAGAATAATACTATAAACCTAATAAATATCAACATGGATATTAAAAAAATACAAGACCTGGTGAAGTTGATGAACAAGTCTACCATTGGGGAGATTACTATCGAAGAAGATGGAACCAGAATCACTATTAAGCAAAAAAAGGAAGCGCCGCAGAAGCATTACTATAATTCTGGTGGCTCTGCTGCAGCTCCGGCTATAGCTCCTGTGGCTACTGCTATCCCTGCTGCACCTGCCGCCCCGGCCGCCGCGCCTGCAGCAGAAGCGAGTAAAGATAATTACGTGACCATAAAAAGTCCAATGATAGGTACTTTTTATCGCCAGGCAGGACCCGGCAAACCCATCTTTGTAAATGTAGGAGACGAAGTAGGACAAGGAAAAGTAGTATGCATCATTGAAGCAATGAAATTGTTCAACGAAATAGAAAGCGAGGTAAAAGGAACGATTGTAAAAGTGCTGGTAGATGATGCCAGCCCGGTAGAATATGATCAGCCATTATTTCTTGTAGATCCTAGCTAAAGATTGCCATATAAAATTCTTGTACGGGTTTGCTAAAGTGTCTTAATACTTTAGCAAATTTTGCTTACCATATAAACTTATCGAATGTTTAAAAAAATCTTAATTGCAAACAGAGGGGAAATAGCACTGCGGGTAATCAGAACCTGCAAAGAAATGGGCATAAGAACAGTGGCGGTATATTCTACGGCAGATAAAGATAGTTTGCATGTAAAATTTGCGGATGAAGCTGTCTGTATAGGGAAACCGCAGAGTATGGACAGCTATTTAAATATTCCGCATATAATGGCAGCAGCAGAAATTACAAATGCTGATGCCATTCATCCTGGATACGGATTCCTTGCAGAGAATGCCAAGTTTGCAAAAATCTGCAACGATCATGATATTAAATTTATCGGTCCCACCCCAGATATGATAAATAGAATGGGGGACAAGGTTACGGCTAAAGAAACTATGATAGCTGCCGGAGTACCGGTTGTGCCCGGGGTAGAAGGATTACTGGATAGCATAGAGCATGCAAGAGAGTCAGCTAAGGTGGTAGGGTATCCTGTTATGCTTAAGGCTACTGCTGGTGGCGGGGGTAAGGGAATGAGAATAGTAGCAACCGAAGCTGATCTGGAAAAGGCGTATGACGGTGCCAAGCAAGAAGCCGCTGCCTCTTTTAAGAATGACGGCATCTATATGGAAAAATATGTAGAGGAACCTCGTCATATAGAGATACAGGTTGCTGGAGACCAACATGGGAATGTTTGTCACCTCAGCGAGCGGGATTGTAGCATACAGCGCAGGCATCAAAAGCTGGTAGAAGAAAGTCCTTCTCCATTTATGACAGATGAACTTAGAGAGGCAATGGGAGATGCTGCTATTAAGGCAGCACAATGCATTAATTATGAAGGAGTGGGTACCATAGAATTCCTGGTAGATAAGCACCGTAATTTCTATTTCATGGAAATGAACACTCGTATACAGGTAGAGCACTGCGTTACAGAAGAGGTAATAAATTATGACCTTATAAAGGAGCAGATTAAAATAGCTGCCGGCGAAAAAATCGTAGGCAGAGCCTATTATCCACAAATGCATGCTATAGAATGTAGAATAAATGCTGAGGATCCTTACAATGATTTTAGACCAAGTCCGGGCAAAATTACCGTACTGCACACTCCCGGTGGGCACGGAGTGCGGGTAGATAGCCATGTATATGCTGGCTATGTAATACCTCCTTACTATGATAGTATGATAGGTAAACTTATAGCAGTAGCACAAACAAGAGAAGAAGCTATTAATACTATGCAGCGGGCACTTAGTGAATATGTTATAGAAGGTATAAAAACAACTATTCCATTCCATTTACAACTTATGCAGAACGAAGATTTCCGCTCCGGAAACTTTACTACTAAGTTTATGGAGAGTTTTAAAATGCAGTAAAGGAAGGGCTTACATAAGTAGATGAATTGATTTTATTATTGGAATTGAATTTTAGTTCTGCGCACCACCCAAATCATTTCCGGGTATTTATTTACTGAGATTCAATCTCATAAAATTTCATGGAACACATTTTTAAAAAGGCCTACAAATACATGTGTATAGCATCTGCTATGGCAGATATTTATGAGGCTAACAGACCTGTATGCAAATATGTGCACAGTACCAGCCGGGGACACGAGGCGATACAGCTCGCTGTGGGTATGCAATTACTTCCCTGCGACTACGTAAGTCCATACTATAGAGATGAAAGCATGATGTTGGCAATGGGATTCTCTCCTAATGAGATGATGCTGCAATTGCTGGCAAAAAAAGACGACCCTTTTACAGGTGGCAGAGCCTACTATAATCACCCCAGTAGTAAGGCGGCAGATAAGCCCAAAATTATACAACAAAGTAGCGCTACAGGAATGCAGGCCATACCTACTACAGGTATAGCACAAGGACTTGCCTACTTAGAAAAAATAAATAGTTCGCTTTTTATAAAAGGAGAGGCGGGAGAAATGCCTGTAGTAATTTGCTCGCTTGGCGATGCCTCAGTTACAGAAGGGGAAGTGAGTGAGGCATTTCAGTTTGCAGCTTTGCAGCAGCTGCCGATTATTTTTCTTGTACAAGACAATGAGTGGGGAATAAGTGTAACCAAAGAAGAAGCTCGCACAAACAATGCGGCAGAATTTATAAAAGGTTTTACAGGTATAAAAAGTAAGTCTATAGATGGTAGCGATTTCTTAGAATCTTTTACAGCTGTGCAAGAGATTATTGCAGATGTAAGAACAGAAAGAAGGCCATGGTTACTTCATGCCACCGTACCACTGCTCGGTCATCATACAAGCGGCGTACGCAAAGAGTTTTATCGTACCGAAGAAGACTTGGCAGCACATTACCGCCGTGATCCTATTGCAAAACTAAAACAACATTTACTCAGTGAGGGTGTAGGAGAAGAGGAGCTAGAGCAGATGATGGCCGAAGCCCGTGAGGAAATTAAAAAAGATTTTGATGCGGCAGTCGCAGCACCTGAGCCGGATATTACAGGTGTGGAAGACTACGTTTTTGCTCCTACTACAGTATTAGAAGAAAAAGGAGAACGATGCCCTGTGGGTCGGACCCCAGTTGTAATGGTAGACGCCGGACTTTTTGCCATCAGAGAAATAATGCAGGAAAACCCTGAGGCGATTCTATTTGGACAAGATGTAGGACGCAGGCTAGGCGGCGTTTTCAGAGAAGCGGCTACGCTGGCAGAGCAGTTTGGGGATCACAGGGTATTTAATACCGCCATACAAGAAGCTTACATAATAGGAAGTACTGCAGGACTAAGTGCTGTAGGAGTAAAACCTATTGTAGAAGTACAATTTGCAGATTATATCTATCCCGGTTTTAATCAACTGGTGACGGAGATAAGTAAGAGCTGCTACCTCAGTTGCGGAAAGTTTCCTGTACAGACCCTCATACGAGTGCCCATAGGTGCCTATGGCGGTGGTGGACCTTATCATAGCGGAAGCATAGAAAGTACCCTACTCACCATCAAAGGAATAAAAGTCGTTTATCCAAGTACGGCTGCCGATATGAAAGGGCTTATGAAAGCTGCTTTCCTTGATCCTAATCCTGTCGTAATGCTAGAGCACAAAGGCTTGTACTGGAGCAAAGTGCCGGGCACAGAACTGGCTAAATCTGTAGAACCCTCGGCTGACTATATTATTCCGCTTGGAAAAGGCAGAGTAGTGCTGGAAGCAAATACCGAAAATATAGAAGAAGGAGGCACCTGCTGCATCATCACTTATGGCATGGGTGTGTATTGGGCCACAGCAGCTGCAAAATCATATAGTGGCCTGGTAGAAATTATTGACCTGAGAACTTTGTTTCCCCTTGATGAAGAACTAATTTTTAATACCGTTCGTCGTCATGGAAAATGTCTTATTCTTACGGAGGAGCAACAAAATAATTCCTTTGCAGAAGCCCTCGCAGGGCGCATAAGCAAAGAGTGTTTTACTAATTTAGATGCAGCGGTAGAAGTAATGGGTGCACTTAATCTTCCTGCAGTACCTATGAATACGAGCTTGGAAAAAGCAATGTTGCCCACAGCGGAGAAGGTGGTGAAAAGAATAAAATCACTCCTGTCTTATTGAGTTTCTTTAAACAAAGCCCGTTACTTGCCACAGATTTTCAAAGGCAGGAAGATTTACGAAGAAAAAATCCTAAATTCTATAATTGTCAGAGGCTCACTTTGTGTTTTTTAGTGCCTCCACGATAGCTATCGGGATGCCTTGCTGGCAAGGAAGCTTTAATATTATTCCCCAGTACAATTTCTTTTTGCAAAATTTACAACCTAATCATTACGAATGAAACTTTTTCTATTCACTCTATCTTATTTTATATGCGCAGCTACGAGTTATGGGCAAGTAGGATCAAGTTACAATCAGATAGCAGTAGAATTTACAAAAGCAAAGGGAAAGATTGCTGTTAAAGTAGTAGTCAAGTCTTCTTCTGCAGATCCCTCCTTCGTAAAATTCCTTGAGGAAAATATTAGCCAATCAATTAAAGATGTTAAGCGGTTAAGGAAGGGGAAATATATAGCAATGGCAAAGTATATTGTAATGAAACACGGCACAGTAGCTGATGTAGTTTGTGCATACGACCCTGGTTTTGGCTTGTGCAAAATAGTTGTACGTGCACTTAAAAAAGGTCCAAAATGGCTTCCTGCTAAGCAAATTAGGACTAAGGATAGTATTCCGGGACATTGAAATTTTTAGTATTGAAATGGGATTATGAAATAGGTCTTTGTTCATAAACAACAGCTTTTGTGATTGCCTAATGTCGTCAATATCAATCTACATTCTACAATTGACCTTTTCAAAAAAAATCAATAGAATCAACAAAACCCCACAAATCACAGTTCAGACAGTTATCTAAAGAATTCCCTCCTCCATTTTTCTCAATTACTATTTCTTTTACCGAAATTTGCATCAAAATTATAATCTAGCACATGGTCGAAGAATCGACTGCAATAGCAGAACTTATTGAATTTCTTAAAGAAACTGTAGGAGCAGAATATGTACATACCGATGCAGAAAATCTCGACAAATTTGCTCAGGACCAAACGGAGAATTTACACTTCCTCCCCGATGTGGTTATAAGACCCCGAACAGCAGAGGAAATAAGCGCAGTAATGATTTATTGCAATGGAATGGGTATTCCAGTGACACCCAGAGGTGCCGGTACAGGCCTGAGTGGTGGCGCTTTACCACAATTTGCTGGTGTAGTAATTTCATTTGATAGAATGAATTCAATCTTAGAGATAGATGAAGCGAACCTGCAAGTAACTACAGAGCCCGGCGTAATCACAGAGTTGTTGCAAGATGCTGTAAAAGAAAAAGGACTTTTTTATCCGCCTGATCCTAGTAGTAAAGGAAGTTGTTTTATAGGTGGCAATATAGCAGAGAACAGTGGTGGCCCTAAAGCGGTAAAATATGGTGTGGTAAAAGACTATGTATTGAATTTGCAGGTAGTCTTGCCGACGGGTGAAATCATCTGGACAGGAGCCAATGTACTTAAAAACTCCACAGGGTATAACCTTACACAACTTGTGGTGGGCAGCGAAGGCACGCTGGGCCTGGTTACAAAAATTGTTCTTAAACTTATTCCGCACCCAAAGTACGATCTGCTTATGCTCGTTCCTTTTTATGATCTAGAAAAAGCGGGAGCAGCAGTGAGTGCCATTTTTAGAGCAGGATTTACCCCTAGTGCCCTTGAGCTTGTAGAAGCAAACGCTCTTAAAATAGTGAGCAAATTTGTAGACAGCAATACCATTATTATAGAAGATAATATAGCCGCTCACTTACTTATAGAAGTAGATGGCAATAATATAAATGTGCTTATGGGAGAGATGGAAGCCATTGCAGACTTGCTTGTTCCTTTTGAGTGTGGCGATATTTTATTTGCAGATGATGCCCAGCAAAAAGAAGAATTGTGGAAACTTAGAAGGCGCACTGCAGAAGCCGTAAAACTAGCGGGGTACACCATAGAAGAAGATACGGTAGTGCCCAGAGCAAAACTACCTCAACTGATTCACGGAGTAAAAAAACTGGGGGTAGAATATGATTTTGACGTGGTATGTTATGGACACGCCGGCGATGGCAACCTTCACATTCGCATAAGAAAAGAAGACTGTATCTACAGTCTCAACAATGAAAAAGTAATTCCGGCTTTAAAGGCAATGTTTGCCCTTGTTGCCTCACTGGGCGGCACTATAAGCGGAGAACATGGCATTGGTTTAATTCAAAAAGAGTACATGCCCATCATGTTTGATGAGGTAAGCTTAGAAATAATGAGAGGAATAAAAAAAGTCTTTGACCCCAATGGCATTTTAAACAAGGGAAAGATTTTTGACTAACAGGCACTAAGGTCATTAAAGCAGGGTCATATATATTTACCAGAAAGAAATAACTATGGCAAAAGCAACTTACACTTCCCCAGGAGTATATGTACAAGAAATAGTAAACAGGTTCGCGGGAGTGAGTGAGGGTAGTACCGCTGTGCCTGCATTTGTAGGCTGTACAGAAAAAGCTATTCTTTTCAATAAAAGTGACTTGCTTTTTGTGCCTAAAAAGATTTCTTCCGTGCTTGAGTATGAACAACATTTTGGCCAGGGATCAACGTCTAAGGACTTTGTGCTCTACCCATCTATAAGACTTTATTTTGCTAATGGCGGTAATGCTTGCTACATTGTAAGTATTGGCAATTATAAGTTATTAAAAAGATCAAAGTTTATTAAAGGCCTGCAAGTTTTAGAGGAAGAGAAAGAGCCAACTCTTTTAGTTTTTCCAGATGCTGTGAACTTGCCCGGCGATGATTTATATAAAGTGCAAAAAGCGGCATTGCAGCAGGCAGCAACGCTCAAGGATCGTTTTTGCATTTTAGATTTAAAAGTGGCTACTACCGAGGCGGAGTTTGAAACTGTAACCCAAGAATTTAGAAATCAAATTGGAAGTGAAAATTTGAAGTATGGTGCTGCATATTTTCCGCACCTCCTTACTGGCGCATCCATAGAGAATTCGGTGCCGCCTTCTGGCGCAGTAGCGGGCGTATACTGTATGGTGGATAATAGTGTTGGAGTATGGAAAGCACCGGCCAATGTAAGCCTGGCAAAGGTGTCTGGCCTTACTTATAAACTTACAGAGCAACAGGGAGGCGAACTGAATGTAGATGCCACAGCAGGTTTATCTATTAATGCTATAAGAGAGTTTTCCGGAAAGGGCGTTGTTATATGGGGTGCCAGAACACTGGCTGGAAATGATAATGAGTGGAGGTATGTACCGGTCTGTCGGTTTTTAATACAGGTGAAGGAATCCATTTCAAAATCACTGGAGCCTTTTGTATTTGAACCCAATGACGCAAATATATGGTCTGCAATAAAAGCGATGATAGAGGGTTACTTAGCCCAAAAATGGAGAGATGGCGCATTGGTTGGGAACAAAGCGGAGGAAGCTTTTTTTGTAAAATTAGGATTGGGGGAAACTATGACAGCCCTTGATATTAGCAATAACAAAGCAATAGTAGAAATAGGAATGGCTACAATCAGACCTGCAGAATTTATTATTATAAGAATTGATTACTGTACGGCTAGTTGAGTCTTCCTTAATTTTTCAGATTCTCTTTACAAGATTCTAAGAAAGTTTTGCAATAACTTCGCAGCGGGCACTTGCAGTAATCTCTAAATTTCCACTTTGCATTTTTAAATGAAAATGTATAATTACAGAGATAATGTAAAATGGTATGACTGTTGTCCTACAATCCTTACAAAAAATTAATTTTAGATTTTAAATACAACGAAATGAAAAAAATACTCATGTTGGCCCTGTCCATAAGCATAGCAGCTACATCGTATAGCCAAGGCAGAAAATATGAAAAAGAAGAGGCTGAAAAAGAAGTGGAGAAAGGCTTTAAGAAAGAAAATTTATTTACCGGTGGTAATGTGCAGCTTTCTTTCGCTAACAGAACCACTGCACTGGGAATAGGGCCTTTTTTTGGTTATAGCATTAATAGATATATAGATGTGGCAGCTAGTGTAAATGTGAATTATATTTCTCAAAGAGACAATATTCAGTTTGAAGACAAACTGAGACAAACAACCATTGGCCCCGGTGCATTTGTGCGGGTCTTCCCCATAAACATAATTTTTGCGCAAGTGCAATATGAACACAATTTTATAAAGCAGCGGTATAAATATCCTTCTGCACAAAACCTACCCGATGAAACAGCGACTGTTGATGTGAACAGTATTCTGGTAGGAGGGGGCCTTGCTACTGGCAGGAGTCAGTACAACAAATCTTATTTTTATTTTTCTGTTCTGTGGGATGTTACCCGTTTGCAAAATTCACCTTATACAGATGCTGCAAACAGGGCGATTCCTATTATTAGAACAGGCTATAATGTTGCATTGTTTCAAGGAAGAAATAATAACTGATTTTAGTTAGTAAAATCCAGCAGTGACTTCTGTCTTTAAGTTTCAATGACAGAATTATTATGTTTTTATTTTATTACAAGAATTTTTCTATCTCCTCCGGCTTGCCCAAAACCGTAATCGGGTTTTTCTCCATGCTATATAAGAATCCTTCATGCTCCATAAGTTTGAGGTGTGCCAGCAGGTGGTCATAAAAACCGCAGGTATTCAAAAAAAATATTCTCTTACTGTGCAGGTCTAACTGATTCCAGGTAAGCATTTCAAATAATTCGTCCAGAGTGCCAAAACCTCCCGGTAGGATAATAGCAGCATCGCAGCGCTCATACAGAATTTGCTTGCGCTCATGCATGGTTTTGGTACTTATAGTTTCTGTAAGGGCATCGTGCCTATGCTCCAAGCTGGCAAGAAACTCTGGGATAACGCCTACAACAGTGCCACCTTGGGCAAGACTTGCATTGGCCACGGCACCCATAATTCCCTTATTACCACCACCGTATATTACCGTTACTTTTTTCTCTGCCAGTATTACGCCCAGCGCTGCTGTGTCCTCTGTATACCGTGGGTTATTTCCCGCTTTACTACCACAGAAAACTGCCAATGATTTTATATGCATATTTGCTTTTTTATGGGGAAATACAACTTCCCCAGCCTGTTTAAAACTTATAAAGACAAAGAACAATATATTTTTTTACTTTCACGGCTATTTTTAAATAATACTATTTTATGTCTCCATACGTTTTGCTCGCTTTCGTGATTGGTTATTTCTTATTACTGCTAGCAGTAGCCTGGTACACCAGCAGAAATGCTAATAATGAATCTTTTTTTATTGGAAATAAAAATAGCAATTGGAAGTTGGTGGCTTTTGGCATGATAGGTACGTCACTCTCGGGCGTTACGTTTGTGAGTGTTCCGGGCAGTGTGGGGAACATAAGTGCGTTAGGGGCAGACCCTGCTGGTCTTGGCTACTTTCAGGTCGTAATTGGATATTTTCTGGGGTACATTGTTGTGTCCTTTGTTTTGCTGCCACTCTTCTACAAAATGAATTTGAGTTCCATTTACACTTATCTCAGAGATCGGTTTGGGAAATGGGCATACAAGACAGGAGCATCATTTTTTATCTTGTCCCGGACAGTAGGCGCTACCGCCAGGTTATATCTTGTAATAAATATTTTGCACATCTTCATTCTTTCGCAGATGGATATACCATTCTGGGTTTCTTCTGCGGTGGTGCTTTTTATGATTTTACTGTACACCTTCAAAGGAGGTGTAAAAACAATTGTTTACACAGATACTTTGCAAACGGCACTCATGATAATCGGTTTGCTCGTATGCGTATGGTATATTCTTTCTCATCTTGATCTTTCTGTTACAGAAGCAGTAAATGCCATGGAAGCTAAAAGTCTTACCAGCATCTTCAATACAGATGTAAATAGTAAAGGTTTCTTTGTGAAACAAATCATTGGCGGTATGTTTATTACGATTGCTATGACAGGACTCGACCAGGAAATGATGCAGAAGAACATAAGTGTGAAAAGACTCGCAGACTCGCAAAAAAACATGCTCAGCTTTAGCGTAATCCTCGTGATAGTAAATTTATTATTCTTGCTACTTGGCGGCTTACTATATCTATATGCTTACAACAGCGGTGCACAGTTTGACCCAGGAGCGGCAGGTGCCGAAGGGTGGGGGCTTTATAAGAATGGACTTAATGTAACGGGGGATAATTTATTTCCCTCCGTAGCGCTGGGGCTTATGCAAAACATTCCACCATTTATATCAGTAATATTCCTCATAGCACTTATAAGTGCGCTCTTTCCTAGCGCAGATGGTGCACTTACTGCACTTACCTCTTCTTTTTGCATAGATATTTTAGGCTTTAAAGAGCCGGAAAATAAAATGAACGAGCGACAAAAAGAGCGTACAAGATTATGGGTTCATCTGAGCATGACCATAGTTTTTTTTATCTGTATTCTCATTTTCAGATTTATAGATAGTCGTTCCATTATCAATAAAATCCTGGAGCTCGCAGGTTATACTTATGGTCCTTTACTAGGATTATTCTCTTTTGGTATTCTTACAAAAAGATTTTTACCCAACACAATATGGATAGCAATAATAGCGCTGATAAGTCCTGTGCTTTGTTACATTCTGCAATTAAATGCACCGGCATTTCTTGGCGGTTATTCTATTGGAATAGAAATTTTACTTATTAATGGAATATTTACTTACTTAGGCCTGTTAATGATTTCTAAAAAAACCGGGGCGCCAGAATTTTAAAATTATGCAGGTAATAGAAGAAGCCATAGAGTTGTATGCAGAAAAATATAGTAAAGGTCTTTCTGCTCTTGCTGTAAAAATACTGGCAGATACAAGAGCCCACCATCAGCACGCAAACATGCTAAGTGGAGAAACACAAGGCATATTTTTAAAAATGCTTTGCCGTATGATACAAGCGGAAAAAGTGCTGGAGGTAGGGTGTTTCACAGGGTTTAGCGCTATATGCATGGCAGAAGGGTTAGCAGAAACAAGTACACTGCATACCATAGAATTGAGAGATGAAGATGCAGATAAAGCAGCGAAATATTTTTGTCAAAAGCAAACGGGCGGAGCCATAATACTGCACCGTGGCGATGCTAAGAAAATAATTCCTACGCTGCAAGAAGACTGGGATTTTATTTTTATAGATGCAGACAAAACAGGATATATTGAGTATTACGAACTAACTTTGCCTAAGCTTAAAAAAGGAAAATTTCTGCTGGCAGACAATGTGCTTTTTCATGGCGAAGTGATTAAGGAAACTATAAAGGGAAAAAATGCTAAAGCCATTCAAGCTTTTAATGAGCATGTGGCAAGCGATAGCAGAGTAGAGCAGGTAATGCTACCCGTAAGAGACGGTTTACTGCTTGTACAAAAACTATAAGGTATGACGTATAGAAATATAGTAGTGTTTTTTTTAATTTTCATTGGCAACTACGCTGTGGCACAAACAATGACGCCAGAGCAGTATATAGAAAGATACAAGGATATAGCAATAGAAGAAATGCGCCGTTCTGGAGTACCCGCCTCTATTACGCTTGCACAAGGCATACTAGAGACGGAAAGTGGTAACAGTGACCTGGTGAGACGAAGCAATAACCACTTTGGTATAAAGTGTAAGACCGGCTGGCAGGGCGAATCTGTTTCGCATACAGATGATGCACCCAATGAGTGTTTTAGAAAGTATGCGTCTGATAAAGACAGCTACGCAGACCATAGTGATTTCTTGAAAGCCAATGGCAGATACTCTTCTCTTTTTACACTTGACAAAACTGATTATAAAGGCTGGGCTTATGGTTTAAGAAAAGCTGGCTATGCTACTAACCCGCGATATCCGGTGATACTAATTACCTATATAGAAAGGTATGATCTTTCATCGCTAGATAATGATGCTTACGATCCTAAAATGGTGTTTGCTAAGCCGGTATTCACAGATGCCGACCAAGCCACTACTGTGGTTGCAATAGTGCTAAAGCCACTGGAAATAGTAGACAGTAAACAGGTAACTATTGATGTAAATGCAAAACAGTTTAACGGATTGAAGGCGGTCTTTGCAAAAGCAAATACATCTTTGTTGGCTATAGCTACCCAGGCAAGTCTTTCTCTAAGCAGACTGTTGGAGTATAACGATATGGAGAAGGATGGTTTACTCAAGGAGAGCCAGTATATTTATCTCGAGAAAAAGTATAAGGATAGTAAAATAGGAATATATACGGCAGAAACCAAAGAGTCTCTCCGGGACATTAGCCAGAGTGTGGCAGTGCAGCTATCTGCACTGGCGCTTTACAACGACTTATCTGCTACTGCAATGATAAATGCAGGGCAGTCTATTAAGCTAAATAAGACAGCAGAATTACCAGCAATAAAGTCTTTGCCTGTGTCAGCAAAGTCAGACAAAGCAGAGGTGTCAGCCACGAAGAATACGCATACAGTACAACCAAAAGAAGGCTTATATGGCATAGCCCGTTTGTATAATGTCACCGTTCAGGCACTCAAAGATTGGAATAACTTAGAATCTGATAATTTACTAGTAGGCCAGGTGCTGCAAGTAGCAAAATAATATGATGGAAATACAAGTGCTGGATAAAACCTTTAAACCCTACATGAGTAGGGAAGTTATTGAAGCCAGAATAGGCGAACTGGCTCAGAAAATAAACGAAGATTATGAAGGTAAGAAGCCATTGTTCATTGCCATTCTCAACGGGTCTTTCATCTTTGCGGCAGATCTTTTCAAAGCCATAACCATTGACGCTGAAATATCATTCATAAAACTAGCATCCTACAAAGGCACAAAAAGTACCGGAAGAGTTATTACTTCAATAGGGTTGGATGAGCAGATCAAAGACAGACACGTACTCATCCTGGAAGATATTGTGGACACAGGAAAGACTTTATATGAGTTTCTTCCTCAGATACAAGATCAACAGCCGGCGAGTTTAAAAATTGTTTCATTGCTGCACAAACCTGAAGCCCTACAGTATCCTATTACAATAGAATATCTTGGCTTTAAGGTGCCTAATATCTTCCTGCTAGGCTATGGTCTTGACTATGATGGACTGGCAAGGAATCTCCCGGAAATTTATCAATTAGTAACAGATAAATAAAATACCTTAAATTAGTATGTCAATAACTTGAGAAATATCAACTAGTTTTTTTAATTAGTGGAACTTTAAGTAGTTGTGTAACAAGTGTATATTAACCATTCCCAATTTATTGCAAATTGCTTTGAAAAAGTTATTACTATATCTGTGTTTTTTATGCTGTTATCAGTTCTCTTCCGCACAATATTATTTGCGGGGCGAGGTGAAAAATGAAAATAAAATATCGCTTTCTAACGCCAGAATATTTGTACATACCCAGCGAATCTTTGTGTATACTGGTGCCTACGGTAGCTTCGGAATAAATTGCTCTAAACTAAAGGACTCTCTTACTATTGTATTAGATGGCTATGAGTCTAAGACGATTGAAGTAATCACTGATCAATGGCAAAATATAGAGCTCAAAAAGGCTGCAGTGGCTTCCAGCATTTCTAAAAATGTATTAGCTTCCTATACAAAAGATTTCACGCAAGGCAATGCCATTAAAGTAGAAGCAAATAATGAGTCCTATTTTGCACTAGTAGAAAATGATGTTAAGACTACAGAAAAATTTCCCAGCACCGGTTTTTCTCTTAATGTAAATAAAGCCTCTTACAGTAACGTACGGCGCTTCGTAAATATGGGAAGTCAGGTGCCCAAAGATGCGGTGCGGGCAGAGGAAATCATTAACTATTTTAACCTCTGTTATGAAGAACCTCCCGGAAAGAATCTCTTTAATATAAAAACACAAGTCACAGATTGCCCCTGGCAGCCAGATCATCATTTGATGTATATAAATGTAAATGCAAAGAAGCTTGATCTGCAACATATTTCGCCGGGAAATTTTGTTTTCCTCATAGATGTGAGCGGAAGTATGGAGCTTCAGAATCGTTTGGCTTTGCTCAAAGCCGCTTTTCACATGTTTGTGCAAAATCTGAGACCTATAGATCAGGTAAGTATTGTCACCTACGGTGGCAGTGTACTTATAAACCTACCGCCTACAAGTGGTGCAGATAAAGAAAAAATACTTGAAGTAATAGAAAAACTAAAGCCCGGTGGGGATACGCCCGGCGAAGTAGCGCTGCTCACCGCTTACAAACTAGCGGAAAAGACTTTTGTAAAGAATGGAAACAACAGAGTTATTCTTGCCACTGATGGTGATTTTAATGTGGGCGAAAAAGGAGAAGCAGCCTTGCAGGAACTTGTAGTAAGACAGAGGCAAACAGGAGTGTATCTCACCTGCCTGGGCGTAGGTACTGGCAACCTTAAGGATTCGAAGCTGCAAACCCTGGCAAAATATGGTAATGGAAACTACGCCTATCTTGATAATGTGAAAGAAGCTGAAAAGGTTCTGGTAAAAGAGCTTACACAAACGCTATACGCCGTTGCAGATAATGTACTCATACAAATGAAGTTTGACGCCAGCTTTATAAAATCATATCGCCTTGTAGGCTTTGATAATAAAAAAGCTGCTTTATCTACTGAATCTTCCAGGCTCGAAGGGGGAGAGATAGGTTCCGGAAATAGCACACTTGCGATTTTTGAAGTAGAGCCCACAGAGAAATATAGATTAGCGCTACAGACAGATATAAAACCATCTATCGCTGGTCTTTCCTTACATTTTCATGAATGTGGAACCATAAAAGACTCTGCGATGTCTTACACCGTACCACTTAATTATACTAAAATAGAAAACATCACACCCGACCTTAAGTTTGCAACGGCGGCTACCATGTTTGCACTGAAATTAAAAGATTCGCCTTACCAGGGTTCTATTTCCTGGAGCTCCCTTCTCGATTATGCTACCCGATACAGCGACCCTTCTGTTTACCTACAAAAAGAATTTGTAGAACAGGTCCAAAAAGCTAAAAGCATCTATGAGCCGCCTAAGAAGAAAGGTTTATTTAATTGGTAGTGGGAGAGATTTTAGATGTCTCTATTTTTAATTTTTGAATGCGGCGGAAAAGTAGCTTAGATATAGTGATGCCATTACTGCCCGATGCCAATATATTAAAGCGCTGTTTCTGAAATACTAATAAAGAATCTATAATTACTTTTCTCCCAACTTTTATCCATTGTCTTCGCTTTTAAGCGACGGATAAAAGGTTTTGTTGCATTAGGCTTTAGCCACATCCCAAACTAAAAAGAGTGAGGAATTTTTTTCACTAATATATGATATGAAAAATCCCTCAGTTGTCTACAATCGGAAAAATTATTATCAAGAACTTTACAAACTGGAAGGTTGGCCTCACCACGCCTTACCACATTAGTGGTTACGAGCTGTTCAACAAAAAAATCCCCTTTCAAAACGTTTTAGGTTTGAAAGGGGTAAAAAGATGTTTAATAAGTTATTTCTTATCGGCCGGTGTCAACACCCGCCGAAACTCCAAATATTTCTATCACGCTGCCGTGGCGGTACATTTCAGCACCTTATCAACAAAATTTATAAGCAAAAGCTTATTTCACCATCACCTTCTCCGTGTAACTATTCCTGCTGTCCTGCACCTGCAAATAATAAATCCCTTTTGCAAAGCGATCTGTAGCGATAGAATGCACCAGCGTAGCGCTAGTGCCCTGGTACACAACTTTACCTTGCTCATCTACTAAATTGATTACTCTTGCCGTAGTACTCACAGTCCTAAACTGAATATTTATTTTATCCGTAGCAGGATTAGGATACACCGTTATCATTTTATTGTTGTCAAAACTTACCCACTTTGTACTGCTACGGGTTTGCTTACCATCAATGTCTACAATTTTCAGGCGATAATAATTTTTGCCCAGCACTACATCATTGTCATTGTAGCTGTACAATTGCTTCGTGCTGCTATTTCCTTTAGCGGCAATCGTGGCTATCGCAGTAAAATAAAATCCATCTGTAGAATGCTCTACAATGAATGATTTACTGTTCAGTTCCTGCTCCGTAGTCCATTGCACTAAAGCAGCATTTCCTTTCTTCACTACCGTAAACTCACTTAGCGTAACAGGAAGGATTACAGGGTCAAAAGCATATCTCGTAAAAATAGGGTAGTGATCAGAAGTAGTGCTACCGTAGTTAGATACCAGTGAAGATACATTGCTGAGTACCCCCGCGGTATTGCTCATGTAAAATTCCTGCATCTCATTCGAAATTTCTACGTGATCTATCATATCGCTGTAGCTTACCGTACTCTTCTTGCCTTGTAGGCTCAGCGTATAAGTAGGAGCAAAAAAGCGGGTATTATCATTTACAAATGTACTGTATGAGGTAGTTGTAAAGCCTGCTGTGATACTCACATCCAGGTCATCATTAAAGTCGCCCAGTAGAATAATATTATCATTAGGAAAGTCTGCATTTAAACGAAAGTTGAGCGTGTCACTTCCATTTTTTCTACGAGCATATGCCGTGGCTGTAGGCGAGGTATTTGCCTTAGCGTGTAATACCACAAATCTAACTTGCTTAGTTACTCCACCAAGGGTTACATTGGTATTTACCATAAAAGGATATCTGCCACTGCTGAAATAATTATAAGCAGGGTTACTCAGATCAGCCATGGTATGCACGCCATTAGTCACATAAGCAGCAGGTGTTCCTATGATGCTCACTACACTGGTTTTGTAAATGAGTGCTTGCTTTTGTGCCTCTGCCAGCGGAGATGCACCGCTTGCAAACGGATTGGTGTAAGAGCCATAATTGCTAAGAACATAATCGTAGGCACCCGGTCCTGCTACTGCATTGAGGTCTGCTACTACACTTTGCAAGCTAGCTTCGCCCACAATCTCAGTAAGTGCATATACATCAGCATTTATATTTCTAAGAATAGTTTTTACATTTGCTTCCTGTAAATTTTTATTAGGTGGGCCTAGCGTTGTATTAGGAGTTCCAAACCATTCTATATTCCAGTTTACAACTTCCAGGGTTTGGGCATCATCAATGCTATTTCCTTTTAGATCTATCACAATGTTTGATGGCCCTGCAGTACTTAATGTCACGGTTCCCGTATACGTTGTGCTGGCTGCAGGGGGAATAAATTGCACATATACATCAGTATATAAGTTATTAACTTCTGAGGGTACAAACGAAATGCTGCTGGTAAATGAATTCGTTGTTTTGCTTATAAGAAAGTTGCCGGTTGCAGAAAGCGTGAGGTTGGCGGTAAGGTTGGAGGCATTTACCGTAAAGAATTTTATAGCATCTGTTGTGGCAGGTACATAACCAAATTGTATATCACTGGTATTTGTACTAATTTCTGCTGCCGGTGCCGTGGCAGAGTTACTTACTCTTATATCCTCTAGCGACCAGCGGGCACCCTCATCGTCGCTAGAGGAATATACAAATGCAAAATAAGTAGTGCTGCTTTTATAAGGTGTTAGGTCTATCTGGTCGCTTAGCGTCCATACATTACTGGCGAGGCCGGGAAATTTGCCATTTACATTGCTCCAGGTGGCTGCTGCGGGATCTCCGCTTCCAGTGTAATCTGTACTCACCTTAAGCTGCAGCGGCAAACCATTAAAGGCAGTTCTACTCCAGAATGATAGAATGGGAAAGGTAGTAGCATTTAGGTCAAACGACGGGGAAATGAACCAATCCTCATTGGCTACATTGGTTGTGGTATATCCATTCATGGTTACTGCGCTAGGGAAAGCTGCTGTGCCAGCAGGGTTAGCCGGGTCGCGGCCAAAGGTAGTACAAGCCCATACCTGAGCACCAATACTACTGTACTGGCTGAAGCCGCTGGGAATAGACGAAGTACAGGTATTAAGATCATAAGTGAAATCTATGTTTCCCGTGGTTACAGCACTACCTGTTGTAAACTGCCAGACAGAGGGGCTGGAAATGCCGGCAAAATTATTACCTATTATATCTCTGATGGCTCCATTATCTATGAGTAGGTAGTAACTGGTATTCACCGCCAGAGTTTGAGTAGAAAAAATCACATTTTTACCTGAAGTAGTTACGGCGTTAGAAGTCACATCGAGGGTCTGCACGGTGCTATTATCGCTGCTTCTCTTTACAATTATGTTCCCTGTGCCGGTTTTTATATCCTCATTAAAAGTGATAGTAGCATCCACGATTAGAGATACGCCGGTAGCACCGTTTGCCGGGAGTAAAGTAGTTACGACAGGAGCTGTTACATCTGGTCCGGAGCTATTAGTGGGAGAAGGTGAACCCGCTGTAAAGTCCGTGCTATTATTATTGGAATCAGTTCCTAAGGGAATGCGGGAAATAGACGTCGTATTAGAAGCTGCGGGTGCTACAGCTGTTTCAAAACAATTTGCTGTTCCAAAACCCACCTTATCTATTATCTGCGCACCAGTGGGGCAGCTGCCGGTTTGGGTAGTGGCTACATTCACAAGGATAATTTTGGCCGAGCTTGCACTCATAGACGTAGTTCCTGTTACATCTGGTGTGGGTAGGTTATACAAGCCACCAGAACCCGCCGCCATTTGGATGAGGAAATACCCATTGGC
>JBBKWE010000164.1:0-9533 GCA_037968795.1 Ferruginibacter sp. | reverse complement strand
AAACTACTCGCTGCAGAAATCTGTAAAAATAATGGCATAGAACTGTGGATAGTGCAGGGCAGAGGGAAGCAATTTTGCCTGGACGCCATGGAAGGCAAGATGGCTTTTACAAAATTTGTGTGGGGTTAAAAAATAAAAAGGCAAAAATAAAAATTCTCATTCTCTCATTCAAAATAAATTATACAAATGCGATGGCAAATAGCGCTGTTGCATTGATGGCCTTGAATATAAAGTGCTCAAAAATTGGCTCGGCTTCCGATCAGGGATAAAAACTATTTGAGCGAGCAGACTCTTTATATAACTAGCTCTTACAGCGAGTTTTTTTATCCCCGGAAATTGAGCCAATTTTTAGCCTTTATAGTCACAGCCTTGAATTTTTGCTTCTTATGTTTCAAGACAAAAGAAGAGAATAACTATTCCTCTAAGAAATATAGTTGATGAAGCGAGTAAGTTGCTAGCAGTTAGTTTACAAATTTCCAAAATCTCATATTCCCGTGGTTTCTATTCCATAAAGTGCTACATTGTCATTTACCCAAAAATCATATTATTAAATGAATTATCTCGCCCACGCATATCTTTCTTTCAAAGAACCACAAGTGCTGGTAGGCAATATGATAAGTGATTTTGTAAAGGGCAAGAAGCACTATGATTATCCACCGCTGGTGCTCGTAGGCATTAAACTTCATAGAGCGATAGATGCTTATGCAGACCTGGATCCCTTTTGCAAAAAAATAGCCTCCTATTTTAGCGAATCCTACAGGTTATACGGCGCCGCTTTTGCTGATGTGGTTTGTGACTATTTTCTGGCAAATGATGAGCATGAGTTTGCTTCAGCAGACTCTCTTGATGTTTTTTGCCAAAACAGTTATAAGAGACTGGAAGCCCACAAGGAGTTTTTCGATCCGGTATTTTCGCTTATGTTCCCTTTTATGAAGGAGCAGAATTGGTTGTATAATTACCGCGGTACAGAAGGCATTCGCAAAAGTTTCAGAGGCTTGCAAAAACGGAGTAAATACATAAAAGAAACAGATACTGCCTTTGCAACTTTCCTGGAGCATAAAGAGGAAATGCGCATCCACTACGATAGCTTTTTCCCAAATGTTAAAAAGTTTGCAGAAAAATCTTTACAGGAATTACTTAAAACTCCATAAGTTATCTTTGAAAACAATCAATGTTTTTTGCTGTTGCATTAAATAGAAATTATATTCAAATTAAATTTTTAGAAAAATGAAGAAGTTCTCTCAGTTGACAAGTGTAGTAGTTTGTTTTTTATTCTTACAAATGATCTTAATGCCCCACACGGCATTGGCCCAAAAAGATAGTGTGGCAGCACCTTCGCCTTCAATAGAT
The DNA here is from genome assembly GCA_037968795.1 of Ferruginibacter sp. Classification (GTDB taxonomy): domain Bacteria; phylum Bacteroidota; class Bacteroidia; order Chitinophagales; family Chitinophagaceae; genus Ferruginibacter. Next base: position 8,183 of record JBBKWE010000164.1, on the reverse strand, counting down.
AAATCGCCACTTGATGTAAGTTATTACCCTGTAAATCAACCACTGCAAAAGGTGAGAGAAAAAGCAGATATGCCACTGGCAATGAGAGCTATCTATAGCCGTCCGCAAAAGAATGGTCGCGTAGTTTTTGGCGGACTGGTAAAGTATGATGAAGTATGGCGACTGGGCGCAAATGAAGCTACAGAAGTAGAATTTTATACTGATGTAACTGTAAATAAAACAAAAGTGAGTAAGGGTCGTTATACCCTGTACGCCATCCCTACAGAAACTACCTGGACCTTTATACTAAATAAAGAAACCGACATCTGGGGAGCATATAAGTACGAAGAAAGTAAAGATGTAGTACGTATGCAAGTGCCCGTAGAAAAACTGCCTGCTGCGCAAGAATTCTTTGGTTTGTACTTTGAAAAATCTGGTACCGGCGGTGTAAATCTTGTAGCACAGTGGGATCGCACAAAAGCTGCCTTACCTATAAATATGTAGAATAATAATTTTACCGAAAAGGAAATCGAACAAACTGCAATATGAGGATCTTCATCACAGCTTTAAGTTTTGTGGGACTATTGTCTACATTGGCAAGTTGCACCAGCAATGAACCAGCATCTACGACTGATTCAAAAGTCAACCCTGTCCCCATACTTCAGTCAGATAAAAATCCTTACAGCCCGCTTGATGTTTCGCCAATGGATATGGCATATTATCCAGCCGATTTTCCGATAAAGAGTATGAACAATGAAATAGGAGAACCGCTGGTAGCCCGCGTCATATACAGCCGCCCTCATCGCAGTGGAAGAGAGATTTTTGGCAATGATGAAAACAGCCTGGTACAATACGGGCAGGAATGGCGCCTTGGTGCCAATGAAGCCACTGAACTGGATATATATCGGACTGTAAACATTAATAACAAAAACATAGAACCCGGCAGGTATATACTTTATTGTTTGCCAGAAAGAGACTCCTGGACAATAATACTTAATACGAACAGTAACACCTGGGGCTTACATATGGATAGCACTAAAGATATTCTGAGAACCACTGTGCCGGTGGTGCAGCAAATGCCACCAGTAGAAGATTTTACTATAATTTTTGAAAAAACTCCTGGGGGAGCAAACATGCTTTTTGCGTGGGCAGATGTAAAAGTGGTCTTACCATTGACGTTTTCGGCCACGCCCTAGCGGTGTTTTATTATATGTAAGAAGACCAATTAATTCGGTATCAAATTTAAAGGCAACACAATCGCCCACACCCCTTTTGCTCTTGGGTTTTGCAGGTCAGTATCTAGCAGGCGGCTATAGCGTATACCTATACCACCTGGTAGCGAATTCCAAATCTGTCCATCAAAGAAAAGCTCGCCGCCTACACTTCTGTTTATAATGTCTGTGAGCACGCCTCTGAACCTGGCGCGGGATACATTGTAGTCAAAAAATGCATTGGCACGAATTCTTCGAAGGAAAAATATATTTCCAACACCAAGATCAGGATAAAGCAAGGGGAAATGATAATTGGCACCTAGCTTATACATCTGCCTCGTGTTCAGCGCTTCGTATCCTCTGGCGTAAGGGAAATTATTACTAAAGAAATCTGGAACAGAATCTCGTTTCTGAAAAGCGCCATTTAATTCCAGGCTATGATTTCTAAACAAGCCCGGGAAGAATAAAGAAGTACGGCCGAGAAACTTTCCACTTTCAAAATAATTAAACCCCTTACGATAATTCACACTTACAGTTTGTGCCCATCGCGGATTTATATTTTGTCTTGCTTGTCGGCTTTGGTTAGCAAAAGAAATGAATGCATTTACATACTTAAAGGCATCATTTTGCAGCACATTTTTTCCTATTCCTAAGTATGGAATCTGCTCTATATTATATCCTCCTCCAAAAACAAGATTTTTAAAAGTACGACCGCCTACAAAGCGAAGAGGCACATAAGCGCTCACATTCGCTTTGGCAGAATTAAAATTTATTCCTCTTCCTACGGCAGTGTCTATATTTCTGTTGTAAGTATATTCTACTCCGGCACCTACGAAGGGAAGGACACCAGCAAATGTAGCTTGATAGCCTATGGCACTGCTACGCTCATTCCTATTGTATGTATAAGAAAGCTCACTTCGAAGGGTGCTGAGTACATTGTCGCCATACAACGTATAAGAGTATTCGCTTGCGTTGTAAGAAGGGCGTCCACTATGAAAATTGAAAAGATTAGTCGTCTTCTTATATTTTGTAGCCGCACCGCTGCGCTCATCTAATGCAGGATTTGATAAGGTTTGTGCCAGTGAATTGTTCTTAAATAATTTACTGTTTTCCTGTTTGGTTTCTACTACCTGTTTCCATAAAAGTGAGGCAACATTTTCTTCCCGTAAGCGGTAACCATCAGCTGTAAAGCTGCTGCTTATTAGTTTACCATCAGTCGTGAGTACTGGCTGGTAAGTCCCGTTTACATTATCTGTAAGTTGAAAGTTCTTTTTTGACAGCAGATCAAACCCAAAAATCCTGTCAGCTGGAATGGCGGCATCGCTGTGCATTCTACTGTAATAGATGGTATCGTTTTGTATAAATGGATATCCCACCACATCGTAAGAAAATGAAGTAAGTATTTCTATCTGTCCTGTTTGTAAGGTTGTTTTTGCCAATGCCATCTGCCCTTCCGGGTTGCGGATGGCACTTATGACTTCGTTATCATTTATAAATTTTGTTTGTGTGTAGAAGTAATTATTCTCATTAGGTACCACTTGCAAAACCGCTCCGTTTCCCGCATCAAGGACGTGCAGAGAATTGCTGCCATCTTCATTTACATTTACTGCTATGACTTTTGTACCCGCTTCATTTATTTCCGGGGAAAAGTATTTTGTTTTTGTAGTGAGATTTCTTTGCTCATTAGTGTGTATATCCAGTATTCTTATATCAGAAAAGTCCACGTTTGTCCGCACACGATCTGAGCGGTATGCGCTGTAGACCACTTTGCCATTGCGGTAAGAAAAATAATCATCCAGTACATAATCCTTTACTCTCAGTTTTTCTTCTTTGCCATTTATGATAAAATAAAAACTATTAATTTCCTTGTAAGAAGACTTAGTTACAAGCAAGCTATCTTTTCCTACTACAGCCGGGAAAGTATAGGAGATTACGTTGTCTTTCACCACTGGAGTTATAAAATTCTCTTGCTTTTCCGGCATCGTAGCAGGCAGCAACTTTACCTTGAAGTAGGCCAAAGCATCTTCCCTGAACTTCTTATACGAAACACCGCTATGCCTCTTAATAGCATTGGGAAATGCATAGAATAGTCCCTTGAAGCGCACGGCATCATCGGTAACTTTTCTCCAGAAACCTTCTCCGTATTTTTCGTACCCATAGGCGGTGAGCAGATAACCTACTTCGTAGTGACCGGGAGTATAATCTTTGAGTGATCCACTCCGCAATTTCATCCAGGAATAGTTTTCTTCTTGTAACCACAGTGATTTTATACCATTATAAAAAGATGGCAGGCGTCCTCTCCCCTGCTGGCTCACGAGCGTTTCCTGGTAAACGGCGTCGCCCTCAAAAAAGTAATCTGGTATCGTTATTCCATTGGCCAGTAACTGTCCTTCCTGGCCTAAAATAGCAGAAAACACTTTTGTAAGTCCTTTATTAAAATTGCTAAACTGCTGCATGTGGCGGTTCTCATGTATAGCAAGATTATCGTCCCACCGAAGGCTACCATTAGAAAAATTGTCCTGCTCCGGCATGAGGTAGTACTCACTCATGCGGGGTGCCAGGCGCACATAAGCATTGGAAACTGTTGTTTTGTTTTGCAGCACAATATTCCACTTGCTCATTTTATTTCCTATGGTAGAGAGTGTAGTGGTATCTAATAATTTATTTACCTGTAAGACTCTATTGGCCTGACTATCTAGCCCGGCAGGAAAAATTACGCGAACATTCTTGCCCTCTATTTTTTTCCAGCGTACGCTTGTGGGATTACCCCCAAAATTTTGGGCAAAGCCGGAATTTATAGTAAGAAGTAAAACTGCACTGAGGAGCGTTTTTATCATAGATATTAAAATTAGGGAAATAAACTCTTCAAATAAATGTTTTCTATTAGGAAGCAAGGTGTAGCACAAGTCTGCACGAAAAGACACAATACATCAAAGAATTTGCAGAATAGCTATTACAAAAACTTACATCATATTCCCTATATCTTCGCGACACATTTATGATAAGCGAAAACGACTTTGACGCCATCTACCACGAGCACAAGCGGCTCGTGTACAATATGTGTCTGCATTATGTATTGCAGGCAGAAGATGCGCAGGATATAACGCAGGAAGTTTTTGTAAAAGTGCACCAGAATTATGAAAAGTATAAGCCGGAGGCGGCATCATTAAAAACCTGGATTTGCCAGATCGCCATAAATCACTGCCTGGATTTTATAAAGGCTAAAAAAACGAAAAAACGAAGAGGCTTCCTGCAATCGATATTTGGAGGAGAAAATGAACAGTCAATAGATTTACCATCTGATGTAAACCACCCTGGTATAGAGGCAGAGGATAAAGAGGGACTGCAAAAGCTAATGCTGCAGATACAATCGCTACCAGAACACCAGCAAACTGCCATAATTCTTACAAAAATAGAGGGCAGACCACAGCAAGAAGTGGCAGAAATAATGGAAACAAGTCTAAAAGCCGTGGAATCGCTGCTACAAAGGGCAAAAAAGAATTTACAAAAAATGATAGAGGAGAGCGAAGGAAAATAATTGTATAATCGTATAATAGGATATAGTATGAATATAGATGATAAATTAGAAGCGCTAAAGAGCATAAAACAAGTAGAGGAACCTCCCTTCTTGCTTACCCGCATAAAGCAACAAATAGAGAATCTCTATGAAGTGGAAGTACCGGTAAGGTGGAAGTGGGCTTTTGCCAGCACGGCTATCCTTATTATTGCGCTCAACATTACGCTACTTGTAAGCCCCGAGGAAAAGACGATTGATAATAATGTAACCGAAGTAGTAACCGCTATGCAAATGACTTCTTCAAATTCCTTGTACAATGACTAAGACGAAATTACTAAGCATTGCAGTTATTGGCTTATTGCTACTGAACATAGCGATGGTTGCATTTTTGTATTTTTCTAAAGGCACAAAAAGACCAGGCTCAAAAGGAGATATGCAAAAAGGCGGGTTAGAAATGCAAAAAGAGGGACCAAGAAACCTTATAATAGAAAGACTGCATTTTACAGATGCTCAGACAGTACAATACGATAGCTTAATAAGTGTGCATAAAAAAAGCATAGCTAATCTCGACGATAGTATAAGATTGGCAAAAAATGAATTGTATCATTCTTTGGCTGAAAATAACTCAGGGGACAGAGATAACCTGATAGCCAAACTTGGGCTGTTGCAAAGAAAAATTGAATTGACCCACTACAACCACTTTGCCGACATCAGAAAAATTTGCAAACCTGCTCAGTATGATGATTATACTAGCCTTACAAATGATTTAGCTGAATTCTTTACTGTACAACCTTCCACGACAAGACCAGAAAATGGTCGACCTCCAAAGGGTGAAGGTAGACCACAAATAGAATCGCAAGGTGGGGCTCCACCGCCACCGCCGCCACCGGGTAAATAAACCCTTTCCCCTTGAGTCGTTTATTCAGCTTCACTGGTTTAATCTCTTAGTGTCGGGTATTTTTTTTAACAGGCATGTAACCTTTATCCTCTACGCGGGTCTGAGAATGGCAACATCTCATAAATTTTATAAAAGATGCCAAAAACTCTCTCGCTTATTACCCTGAACCTTTTTACATTTATTCTAATATTGGGAAGCTGTAAGAAAAGCACTGTGCCAGCAGGCGGCGGTGGCGATACGGGAAGCACGAAGCCTAACATTATTTTCATAATTGCAGATGATATGGGTTGGGATGCCTTTGGTAGCTATCCCGGCATTACGAGCACAAAAGCAAAAACTCCCACTTTAGATTCACTTGCCAGAAATGGAATCACTTTTACCAATAACTGGGTTACTCCAGAGTGCAGCCCCACACGAGCGGCTATGCTCACGGGCAGATACGGTTTCCGCACGGGTGTAGGAGCGGCGGCTGATATACTGCAAAGCTCAGAAACAATCATTCAAAAGTACATCACTGATAAAACCTCCGGAGCCTATGCTAATGCAGTCATAGGCAAGTGGCATGTAAGTGCAAATTCAAACCTTACTGCTCCAGAGGGTTTTGGAGTGCAATACTTTTCTGGGTTTATGTCGGGTGCTGTTCCAGATTATTACAACTGGACAGAAACCACAAGCGGCACGCAGCAAAATGTAACTACCTATGCCACTACACAATTTGTAAATAAGTCCATCACCTGGATACAGCAGCAGAGCAAACCTTTCTTTCTGTGGCTGGCATTAAATGCGCCACATGCGCCTTTTCATCGTCCGCCGCTAAATCTTATATCTGACCAAACACTCAGTGCTAGTCAGGCTACTATAAATGCTAACCCACTGCCCTATTACCTCGCTTCTATAGAAGCAATGGATAAGGAAATAGGCAGACTAATTGCCTCCCTTTCTAATTCTCAAAAGGAGAATACCGTTTTTGTTTTTCTGGGAGATAATGGTACGCCGGGGCAAGTGGCACAATCGCCATTTGTAGGCAAGGCTAAAAGCACTTTGTACCAGGGCGGCGTAAATACACCACTTATAATAACGGGTAAAAACGTAACAAGAAAGAATGCTTCTGAAGCAACTATGGTGCAGGCGCCAGATATTTTTACCACACTCGCAGATATTGCCGGAGCAGGAAGCTCAAATTATGCAGATGGTGTAAGTTTAAAGCCATTTCTGACAAGTTCTACTGCTAGTAAGAGGGCATTTACCTATAGCGAGCAGTTTGGTTCTATAATGACCAATGCGGATGGATACACAATTAGAAATGAGAATTACAAACTGTTGCATTTAAATAGTGGAACTGAATATTTGTATAAAATAAGTGCAGATCTTTTTGAGCAATACAATCTACTAGCAGGAAGTTTATCTGTGGAAGCACAGCAAAATCTTACACAATTGAGGGCTTATAAGGCGGGGTTGTAGGAAATAATTTGAAGATTTGGAAATTAGATAATTTGAAAATTTGAAAATGAAGCGTCACGAACACTAATCAGTTTTTTCGCTACGTTTAGCAGCATTCATAATAAATAAAATTAGAGAAGGTCAGAATCTTGAAGCGAATAATAATTAAAATATAGAATTTATGAAATCAGTACAAGTTTTGGCTGTTGGCGCTTTTGCCCTGACAAGTATTATCTTATTAGCCTGCAAGAAGAGCACAGACAATACTGGCACTGTCGGCGGCGGTGGCACAAATAATGTACCGGCAGTATATCAAAAAATATATGGCGCTACGAGTATAACATCTGATGGCACTTTTATTACTATAAAGACTACAGGCACGCCAGATCATAAAAGTGTGTATTATCCTGCAGGCAGCAGTAATTATGAGGCGTTTAGCGGGACTACCTTTGGTGGAAGTACTTTTACTAAAAACCCAAACCTAATTACGGAGAAAAATTTCACTTTTAAAATTCCTTTAAATCCAGTGGTAGCTAGCAATCATGCCGCTACACCGCTCGGGGCTATAGGTGTATCGCTTAATGGGGTACCTTTTTTTAATCAATACGCAGGACCTAATCAGCCGCTTACTAACGAAATTCAAAGTTTTGATAAATACTGGGGGCATCCTACTGCTACCTCTATATATCATTACCATGTAGAGCCGCTATATCTCACCACGGTAAAAGCGAGCAAGTCTGCTCTTATGGGATTTCTGCTTGATGGCTTTCCTGTATACGGCCCGGAAGAAAATGGTATAGCCGTTACAGGGCTTGATGCTTACCATGGACACAGTCATGCAACGGCAGACTACCCTGCAGGCACCTATCACTATCATATTACTAACACAGATCCTTACATAAACGGAAGTGGATACTATGGCACGCCAGGTACAGTTACGCAATAATATTTTCTTGCTCCTTGTGGTCTTGTTTTATTCATGCGGTCAAGATGGAGATAAGTCAATACCTGAATTAACTGAGAAGGAGTTCATCTCCTCGTCTGATTCTTCCATTTCGCTTGTTGCTGGTATTTTGCAAAATGATGGAAAACCGTTCACTGGAGTGATCTATACATTGGCAGGACCGAATTCGGATAC
>JBBKWE010000163.1:0-3369 GCA_037968795.1 Ferruginibacter sp. | reverse complement strand
CCAATAATTAATAATTAACCCCTACCCCTAATTCAACCCCATAGCTTTCTGCAGATTACTCACTTTCGCTTTGAGTTCCAGATACTGTTGGGAAAAATTCTCCGGCTTATCAAGATCTGTATTTACACTGAAATAATATTTTATCTTAGGTTCTGTGCCACTAGGCCTGGCAGAAATTACCGTTTCGTCTTCCAGGATAAACTGCAATACATTGCTTTTAGGCAAGTCTATCACAAAAGTACTTCCGTCAGCAAGGTTTTTTCCTTCGCTGCTGTCATAATCAAGGAATTGCTTTACGGCGATACCGTTTATTTCTTTAGGCGGATTGCTTCTGCTATCTGCCATCATTTGCTTTATTTCTGCTGCCCCATTCATTCCTTTTTTGGTAATGCTTATAAGGTCTTCGTAATACAAACCATACTGCACAGAAAGGTCTATAAGCTTATCAAAAAGTGATCTGCCTTTTTCTTTTTCTACAGCAGCCATCTCGCAAATAAGGGCAACTGCACTTATCGCATCCTTATCTCTTACCTGGTCGCCTATCATAAGTCCGAAGCTTTCCTCACCGCCTACTACATAATTTTCTTTGCCTTCTTTTTCTGCAATAAGCTTCGCTATCCATTTAAAACCTGTAAGCACATTGTAGCACTTAACTCCATTTGCCGCTGCCACTTTCTCTATCATATTGGTAGTAACAATTGTCTTTACCACCATATCATTTGGCTGTGCTATTCCTTTAGCCTTGCGAGCTTCTATCATATAGCTGAAAGCCATCATGGCTGTCTGGTTGCCATTTAGCAATATCCATTCTCCTTTGTTATCTTTTACACCCACTCCTACTCTATCAGCATCCGGATCAGTACCCAGCAGAATATCTGCATCTAGTTCCTGCGCTTTTGCAAGCCCTATGCTCATGGTTTCTCTTTCTTCAGGATTAGGATATATCACGGTAGGGAAGTCTCCATCTGGCTTGCTCTGTTCTTTTACGATATGCACGTTTTCAAAACCATACATTTTGAGTGCATCCGGAATAAGTTCTATTCCCGTACCGTGTATAGGCGTGTACACAATTTTCATATCTTTCTGAGCCACACATACATCTGGATACACACTTAGAGACTTCACCATTCTAAGGTATTTCCCATCTACTTCTTTTCCTATCATATGTATGTTTGGCTTATTACCACTCCACTTCACTTCATCAATTCCTTTTATTTTTTCTACTTCCTTTATCACATTCTTATCGTGCGGCGGTACCATCTGCGCTCCGTCTTCCCAGTAAGCCTTGTAGCCATTATACTCCTTAGGATTGTGACTGGCGGTAAGCACTACACCACCCTTGCAGCCAAAATACCTGATAGCGAAGCTCAGTTCTGGCGTAGGTCTCAGGCTTTCAAACAAATATACTTCTATGCCATTTGCGCCAAACACATTGGCAGTAATCTCGGCAAAAGACTTACTATTGTTTCTGCAATCATAAGCTATAGCCACTTTTACAGGCTCATCAAAACATTGCTTTAAATAGTTAGCATAGCCTTGAGTAGCCATGCCTATGGTGTACTTGTTCATTCTATTCGTGCCCACGCCCATGATGCCCCTGAGACCACCGGTACCAAATTCAAGGTCTTTGTAAAAGGCGTCTTCCAGAGCTTCCGCATCTTCTTCCTGCAATCGCTTTATCTCTTTCCTTGTAGTTTTATCGTAGCTATCTCCCAGCCATATTTCTATTTTTTTCTTTACATTTTCTTCCATGAGCTTTATTTTACTGCTTTTATGATTCTTTCGTATATAGTGATTTAAGAACTAATTTTGCCCCGCATGTTTGCAAATCGTAAAATACATATACCAAGCTTTGCTGCCACTGGCAAGCACATATTTCTATGTCTGATATTACTTAGCAATCTGCTTGTTATGGCAAGTAATAGTTTTGGGCAATTTAAAGCAATGGAGGATAAGGAACAAAAAACTTTACTTGCTTCAGAATCTTTTTACCCTGGCACGCCTGCAACAGAATTGCAGCAGAACTTATCTGCATATGAAATAGTAGATAGCTCTATTTCTATTTATGATAATTATATATCTAAGCACTCTTTTCTTTCTTCCATAAAAAAAACCGAAGCAGCTGTAGTTCCTTTCTTTGACGTAAAATCAGCAACGGACAGCCTCCTTTCCCCGCAACAGATAAAACGCCGCACAAGAATAATGGCCATAACGCAGGTTTCCATTTACGCCGGACTAATGGCTGGGCTATATAAAACATGGTACAGCAAATATCCGCAAAGCAGCTTTCATAGCTTTAATGACTGGTCAGAGTGGAAGGGCATGGATAAAATCGGACATACTTATAGTGCCTATGCACAAAGTAAAGCGGCAATGGAATTGTGGCGTTGGACAGGAATAGACAGAAAGAAAAGAATCTGGTATGGCGGACTCGCTGGTGTAGCTTACCAAACCGTTATAGAAACTCTTGACGGTTTCAGCGCTGAGTGGGGCTGGAGCTGGGGCGACATATCTGCTAACATTGCAGGCAGTGCTTTGGTGATAGGGCAAGAACTTGCATGGGACGAACAAAGGGTGCAGCTGAAGTGGTCTTTTCACAGAAAAAAATATAATGACCCTGCATTAACAGCACGTAGTGACGAGTTGTTTGGCGCTACGACCGCAGAGCGAATTTTGAAGGATTATAATGGGCAAACCTATTGGGTAAGCACAACTTTAAAACCTTTCTTCCCCACATCTAAAATGCCCGATTGGTTGCAAGTATCTATAGGCACAGGTGCAGAAGGATTGTTTGGCGGTAGAGAAAATATAGCCAGAGATAAAGATGGAACAGTCACCTTTTACAGACCAGAAATAAAAAGGTATCGTCAGTGGTACCTGGCACCGGATATAAATCTAAGCAAGATAAAAACAAATAAGAAAGGGATAAGAATAGCATTGGATATTCTCAATATTTTGAAATTTCCTACCCCATCACTGGAATACAGCAATGGAGGATTAAAAATGAATTGGTTTCACTTCTAGTGATAACCGGGTATTCATTTTTACTAGTAACTGCCTGCAGGATTTGGCACAGAAAGGATTCCTATTGGCATATTGCGAATATCCTCATCGGTAATCACATCTGTGGCGTCTCTAAGGTGCTTTCTTATTCGCTCTGTGAGCGCAGAAATAGGCTTGGATTTAATGATATACTTCTTACGAGGTGCAAGTTTGGCAATTGACTTAGGCTTCATAATTATGCAATCTTGTTTGCTTAAAAATACAACCTTGTTTAATATTTCAAGGTTGTATTTATCCACAAGTTTACCCCTCACATTTCTTCGTAAAATATATGGCTTTATGGCAACTCAGCTGGCAGCATAACCG
>JBBKWE010000162.1:0-4224 GCA_037968795.1 Ferruginibacter sp. | reverse complement strand
GTATATGGTGAGGTGAAAGACGGGAAATGAGTAGTACTAAGTACTTAGAACTTAGAAGGGCATGGATATTTAAGAGATAGAGGGACAAATCCGAAACTCTGTCTCGGAAATTACCAGGTTGAAAATCGTATTCAGTATTGTCGAAATTTGAAAGGGACCTAAAAAGTCAGAACTGTCTGGCGTTTTCAAATTATGCCGTTCTCATATTATAAATATGAGGCAAGAAAATAGTAGAGATAAACAATATTTTTTTATCTTCCACTAAAAACAATTTCTCATTTACCCACAAAAAAATAAACCATGCTACTAAGCACTACCAGCACCATTCAAAACAAAGAAGTTCTTGAGTATAGCGGCGTTGTATTTGGCGAGACTATAATAGGTGCCAATATCTTTAAAGATTTTTTTGCCGGCATTCGGGATATTGTAGGCGGAAGAGCGGGCTCTTACGAGCGGGTACTGGCAGAAGCAAGAACAACCGCCATAAGTGAAATGATGGATAAAGCAAAGGAGCTGGGTGCCAATGGAATTATAGGAATTGATATAGATTACGAAACGATAGGTGCCAATGGCAGTATGATTATGGTAAGTGCCAGCGGTACAGCTGTAAAAGTTTAATCTACGCCAATGTATTTATGAATCTGCAGGCTTAACTCCCACTGCGGATTTTTCATAATGTAGTCCACAATCTGCGGCATCATTGTTTCTGCTTTGCTCCACTCGGGTTGCAAATAAAATTTGCACTTTTCACTTACCTGTAAGGCATGTTCTTCAGCCCATTTAAAATCGGAAGTATTGTAAATAATTATTTTTAATTCATCCGCAACATCCATCACTTCTTGCAGAGGGGCTTTAAATTTTTTGGGACTTAAACAAATCCAATCCCATGTACCAGATAATATAGAAGAACCCGAGGTTTCTATATTCGTTTCCAGTCCTGCATCTTGCAGCGCTTGGCATAAACTATCCAGATTGTGAAGTAATGGCTCTCCACCGGTGACCACTACTATTTTTGCTTGCGTTCTTTTTACTTCTGTTACTAGCTGCTCTATGGCTACCTGCGGGTGTTTATTTACATCCCAGCTGTCTTTTACATCGCACCACACACAGCCTACATCACAACCGCCAAGCCTTATAAAAAAAGCAGCCTTGCCTTGATGGAAACCTTCTCCTTGTATGGTGTAGAAATACTCCATTACAGGTAAGGAAGTTGTGGTATGAGATTGTACTGTGAGCATTTATTTTTTAAACTTATTTTTCTATTTGTATTGATAGGATAGCCCTTTTCTAAAACTTAACTATCAGTTATTTACGACGGCAGCCTTCATGGTATTTTTAAGAAGTGCCGCTATCGTCATCACGCCCACGCCTCCGGGTACAGGCGTTATGTAACTGCACTTGGGAGCTACAGTTTCGAAGTCTACATCGCCTACTAATTTATAACCAGTTTTTTTGGAAGCATCCGGTATTCTTGTTATACCTACATCTACAACTACGACTCCTTCTTTTACCATATCTGCAGTAAGAAAGGCAGGCTTACCCAGTGCTGCCACTATTATATCTGCTTGCAAGCAAAGCTCTTTAAGGTTATTAGTTTTACTATGACAAAGTGTAACAGTGGCATTGCCTAGTTTATTATTTCTGCTCAGTAAAATACTCATTGGTCTGCCTACAATATTGCTACGGCCTATTACTACAGCATGCTTGCCGGCAATATCTATGTGGTAATGTTCCAGCATAAGCATAACGCCGTAAGGTGTCGCAGAAATGAATGTCGGAAGTCCTTGAACCAATTTGCCTACGCTTATAGGGTTAAAGCCATCCACGTCTTTATGCGGCGCAATTAAACTAATTACATGATTTTCATTTATTTGCTTAGGAAGTGGTAGTTGCACCAGGATGCCGTCTACACTATCATCTGCATTAAACTTTTCTATTGTCTTAAGAAGAACTTCTTCTTTTATGAGTTCATCAAATTCTACCAAGGTGCTTTTAAAACCAATTGCTTCGCAATTTTTTATTTTGCTCGCTACATAGGTTTTGCTGGCGCCATCGCTCCCCACCAGTATTGCTACAAGGTGTGGTGCTCTGTTACCCTCTTTTAGTCTTGCTTCCGTTTTTTGTTTAAGGTCTTCTTTTATGGCTGCGGCCACTACCTTGCCTTCTAGTAATTGCATGGCGCAAAAGTAAATAGTTCTTGTTTAGGAATTTGTTGAATTGAGGAAGAAATTATTTGTAAGGGAGTCTGTAAGCTCGTTTGAGTAATCTACACAATTTTATCACCGGGAACATCTCCCAATTTCCAAAATTATTTATTTACCTTGCCAGCAATCGCTTTTCCCTTGACTATACATCTATCTACGTGAAAAAAAGTGTACTCTTAATTTTAGTTTTGCTTTTTGCTACTTGGGTGGTGTCTTCTGCACAATCACTACGATATAGTGTAAGTATGCCTTACCTCAGTCTTGGAGCATACAGCACAGAACAAATAGATCCCTTTGCTTTTACAAATAATCAGGCTGCACTTGCATCTATTAAGCAAAGTGCAGTGGGGGTGTATAGCGAACAACGGTTTTTGCTAAAAGAAAATAGGGTGAGTGGTTTGGCAGCGGCCTTTAAAACTAAGCTAGGAAATTTTGGAGTGCAGGCAAACTACGCGGGTTTTAGCAATTTCAATGAGAATAAAATAGGACTGGCTTATGGCCGTTCGCTAGGTAGTAATGTGGATGTAGGTGTGCAATTTAATTATTACGGATACAGAATCCCATCCTATGACAATGGCTCTGTTATAAATTTTGAAGCAGGTGCAATTGTGCATCTGAGTGATAAGCTTAATATGGGCATTCATGCTTATAATCCTGTTGGTGGCTCTTTTAATAAAACCAACCAGGAAAAACTAGCCTCCGCTTATAAACTTGGACTTGGATTTGATGCTTCAGAAATTTTCTACGTAAGCACAGAACTTATTAAGGAAGAAAATAAGCCGCTCAATGTAATAGGTGGCGTGCAGTATCATTTTGCAAAGCAATTTTTTGCCCGTGCAGGATTTCAATCAGAAACAGGGAGCGGCTTTGCGGGCTTTGGTGTAGGGTTTAGTAACCTACGATTAGATATTGCTAGCAGCTATCATCCGCAGCTTGGTTTTTCGCCGGGAATATTGCTGGTTGTAAATTTTAAAGAGGCAAAATGAGAAAGATTTTTCTCATAGCATCGCTGCTCCTTATGGTGGGTAAATGCATACAAGCCCAAGTTGTAGAAAATCCTGCAACAAATCCAGTTGTAGAACAACAATTGGAAAATATTACCGAAAATAACGAAGACATAGAATCTGAAGATGATTCATTTTTGCAGGAACTGGCGCAGTATACAAAAAATCCAATCAACCTCAATACAGCTGGGAAAGAACAACTTACTGCCCTGCGATTTCTAGATCCGATCCAGATAAATTCTTTCCTGAAGTACCGGGAACTTATGGGCGCCTTTCTCAGCATCTATGAGTTACAAGCTGTTCCTAATTGGGACCTCAATACCATTAAGAATATTCTGCCTTTTGTTGTGGTTTCCTCCTCCGTAAAATTTACAGAAAGCATAGGGCAGCGCCTGAGAGGAGGAGATCATTACATCCTTGCACGCACTACGCAAGTGCTTGAAAAAAGTCGCGGGTATTTACTAGAGCCTTCACCTACAAGAAATTATTACCCAGGTTCCCCCCAACGAATTTTCATCAGGTATAAGTATAATTATAAAAATTTATTGCAATACGGCTTTGTGGCAGAAAAAGATCCTGGAGAACAGTTTTTTAAAGGATATCAAAAGAATGGTTTTGATTTTTATTCTGCACATGTGTTTGCCCGTGACATTGGTATTGTAAAATCACTGGCACTGGGCGACTTCACCGTAAATCTGGGGCAAGGACTTACACAATGGATGAATCTTGCATTTAGAAAAGGCCCAGATATTACGGCAATAAAAAGGCAAGCAGCAACCTTACGGCCTTACAACTCTGCGGGAGAGATAAATTTTCATCGCGGTGCAGGAATTACAATTGGTAAGAATAACTGGGAGATTACGGCCTTTGGCTCCTACAAAAATGTAGATGCTAATTTTGTGCCTGCCGATACGACACTTACTACAGAAGATTTTATCTCTTCTCTGCAAATCAGTGGTTTCCATAGAACAAAAGGCGAAGCAGAAGATAAAGGTGTACAAAAGCAGCTTGCCTTC
>JBBKWE010000161.1:0-7055 GCA_037968795.1 Ferruginibacter sp. | reverse complement strand
ATCCATAATGATATAGCTATCGTGCACATGAAAATCTTCACCACTTCCACCAACGAACAAGTGTATTAGAAAAAAGATTGCAGCTGTTGTGGCGGCGAGTTTGAGGAGTGAGCTTGTTTTATTGTGCATAGTCGATTTGGTCTCCATGATATTTTCTAGCAAAATCTTATTTCACACTTTCCAAAAAAATTTATCGCTTCAATCGTTCCATAATTTCACATTACATGCCTGTGCGTATTCTTTTCCTCCGTTTATTTTTGAGCACAATAAATGTAATAAGCACTACAATTATAACTAAGTAAAAAATATATTTCCCAAGAACTACGCCGGCTCTGTAGCTCCTTGATTTTCCAGAAAGCTGATTAATCTTCTGCTTCGATTTCACCTTGAAACCGTTAAAGTATTGATCATTATCTTTCTTCTGAAAATTATCAGGACTGGAATAAGTAGCCGAATATAGAAATTGTCCTAACAGAAGAAACTCTGTTTCAAAAAGGGTACTATTTAGAGAATCTTTGAACTTGACATGATATCCCACATAGCCATCTCTGTCACTAATAGTTCTGGACTCAAGATCGTAAGGTATTTTACCCATGAGCTCTGAAGTAATCATTTCGTAAAATTCTTCAAGGCTTTCCATATCACCTGGAAGGGCAGACAAATCCTGATCTTTTTTCTCTTGTCCATACACTGTCTTAGACAGTGTAAATGTAGTTTTGTCCCTTTGAGAGTATAGTTGATATAGTTGAATGCCATTTATTATTGTATCTATCAGAAAAACCTCCCCCGGCATCTCTATAGAAACATTGGCGTCAGCATCGTAGATTTTCCAATCATTGTCTTGTCCGAAAGACAATATATTACAAAAAGCTAGTGATAATAGCAGTATGATTTTTCTCATTAGTTTGGATTATTTTTTTTTGTGTATGGTAATTTAGAATAGGACAAGAGCACACAATATTAGGTAAAACCTTGTTATTATAATGCTGGTTTATATAAAGAGAAATCCATTTATATTGAAGTGAAGCCTACATCTTCTGGTTTTACTATTGATGGTGAGTTTGTTGTCTTAAATGTGAGGTTGCATTGATCTTAAACTGCATATGTGCAAGTTGCATATCTATAACATTCGGGTGCAAGTTGAAAAGCTGTCTACCATCAAGTGCCGTGGTGCGTGCCACTCGTAACACTACGGGTAAATTTGTTCTATTTCGTGTGTCACTAGCCGAGGTTTTTGATTCGCTACCGAACTTTGCAGAGGCGAACTTTTCCGCATCATTCGGACGCAAAGAAAAAAACTGGCTCCGCATTGAATTTGCGAAGTCAGCTGTTGTATTTTATAATTAAGTTTTTTCTTCTTCCACTTTTTCTTTCGCATACTCATGCTCCCAAAAATCAGCGTCTTTTATTCCCAGCTTTACAGGATCAAATACAGGATCCTTACCTGCTTTCTTCTGTTTTTCATAATCCTTTAAGGCTTTAAGCGCGGGTTTTTGTAAAATGATAATAGCAATCACATTGAGCCAGGCCATTACGCCTACGCCCATATCGCCCAGGTCCCAGGCTATGGTAGCCGTGCGTACGCAGCCAAGATAGACTGCCCCCATCATGGCAAATTTGAGCAAGAGCATAAGCAAAGGCCCTCCCCGTTTCTGAGTAAGGTAAGCCACATTAGTTTCGGCAATATAATAGTAAGCCAGTAAAGTGGTAAAAGCAAAAAAGAACAAGGCTATTGAAATAAAATAACTTCCTGTGCCTACAAAGTCTGGATTGAAAGTTTCCTGACCCGGACTGAATGCCTTATCAATAGCTGCTTGCGTATAGGTAGGACTGCCATCAATGTGCTTATTGCCATCTTGCATATAGTACACGCCGTTATCAACCAGCAAAGTATCTGCGGGGCCTTTTACATTGTACATACCGGTAATTAAAATCATAAACGCTGTAGCAGAACATACAAATAAGGTATCTATATACACTGAAAATGCCTGTACTAATCCCTGCTTAGCCGGATGCGTAACCTCCGCTGCCGCTGCAGGATGCGGCCCCGTACCTTGTCCCGCTTCATTGCTATAAACGCCCCTCTTCACTCCTATAGAAATCATAGCGCCCAGGATGCCGGCAAAGGTTGCCTTGGCACCAAATGCACTCGAAATAATTAAAGAAAAAACGCCAGGAATCTGGTCATAATTCATTACCAGAATGATGACAGCCACCAGAATATAAGCACCTGCCATAAATGGCACTACAAATTGCGCAACATTGGCAATCATTTTAATACCGCCAAAAATGATGAGTCCAAGCAAAACAGCCAGCGCAATTCCGGTGTATACATACTTAATAGCAAAAGCACTTTTTGCCGCAGCGGCTATACTGTTAGATTGTACACCAGGTAATAACAAGCCACAGGCCATTATTGTAGCTACTGCAAAAACGATTGCATATATTTTTCCAAGCTTCTTATTTTTAAAGCCTTTCTCTATATAAAATGCAGGCCCTCCACGGTATTGTCCATTCTCTTTTACTTTAAAAATTTGTCCTAGTGTAGACTCTATAAATGCCGAACCTGATCCCAGGAAAGCAACGGCCCACATCCAAAAAACTGCACCCGGCCCACCAATGAATATAGCCGTAGCCACACCAGCAATATTACCTGTACCTACTCTGCCCGATAGAGAAACGGCAAGCGCCTGAAAAGAAGAGATTCCAGCAGCAGACTTACCGCCAGAAAATAATTCCTTTACCATACTTTTTATTAGTCGCACCTGGAAAAAGCGCATTCTTATCGAAAAATAAATCCCGGTGAGTAATAACAAATAAATTAATGCATTGCTCCAGATAATATCGTTGGCAGCTTTTACAAAATCTTCAAAATTTCCCATGCAGCAGTTGTTTTGGTTTGATGTGAAATGGAAATATAAGCTTTATGAGGATTGTAAGGTTGGGGAGATTTTTCTTGAAAAGATAATTTTGGTCTTTTTTTAGATTAGGTCCTGTGAGGAAGTAAGCTCGAGTTGCATATCTGCCGTTGATATTTTTTCGGGAAACCGGGTAAATTATTTTGACATCATGTAATCCTCTAAAACGGTATACATGCAGCTTTCGAAGCCAGTAGGGACTTCTTTTCAACTAATTTTTTTTGTATCTTCCTTTAATATCGATTTGACTATTATGCTCTGATGATTGAAAATTAATGACCTCATGCATACAATTCCAAATTATAAATGTGTATCTATTGTTGGGCTGATTATTTTGCTAAGTTTGAGTTCTTGCTCTTCTACCCTTACAACGGCTAACCCGGATGCACAGGCAAAAAAAACTGCGCCATTGATCGAGAAAGAACGTTTTGTGCCGAATGGTGAGAATGTACATGAACTTGCAGAGGGGTTGCCCATTAGGGCCTTTAGTGCAGGGGGAGAAAAGGAAAAAGTATTAGATGACTTTATAAAAGAACAGAATGTAGCCGGCCTGCTCGTTTTGCAGGAAGGGAATATAAGGCTGGAACGCTACGCTCGCGGGCACAGCAAGTCTGCCCGATGGTCGTCACTGTCGGTTGCAAAGTCAGTTACGAGCACGCTCATGGGAGCTGCTATCAAAGATGGTTATATAAAATCTGTAGACGACTTCCTTACGGAATACATTCCAGACTTAAAAGGGAGCGCCTACGATAGTGTAAGGATACGTCATCTGCTCACGATGACTACAGGAATACGCTGGTCAGAAGACTATACAGATCCAAATGGTGATATTGCTAAATTTTCTACAGACTCTATAGAGCCAGGAATGAATGCAACCGTAAGTTACATGCGACGCCTGCCCGCCGAGGCAAAACCCGGCGAGAAGTTTTTGTATAGTACGGGCGAAACGCATTTGCTGGGAGTCCTCATAAGCTCCGCTACCCGTCAAACCTTATCCCAATACCTTTCCTCCAAGATCTGGATACCTTATGGTATGGAGCAGACTGCCACCTGGCGTCTCGATAGAACCGGGCATGAAATGGCAGGCTGTTGCCTGCAAATGCCGCTGCGTGATTTTGCAAGGTTTGGGCAATTTGTGATGGAAGACGGAAAAATAAACGGAAAATCTATTGTTCCAAAAGAATGGTTTAAAACTGCAACCAGTATACAAGTGCCCATGTGGCCAGGTGGTGGCTATGGTTACGGCTGGTGGATCTTTGGTGGCGACAGCTTTGAAGCTTTGGGCATTCATGGGCAAATGATACATATTGATCCTGAGAGGAAATTAGTAGTGGCTATTAACAGTGAATGGCCCGAGGCTGATAGCAACGAGCGCCATATGGCTGCTGCAAATTTTATAAATACGATTGCTAAGGAGTTAGATAAAGAGAAAAAGGTATCGGTTGGTCACTAATTAAGTTTTATTTCTCCCTATAGTTCATATATACCACAGCACAATGCTTATGTTCCATATGCGCAATAGTGACTAATACAGAAGCTTAGCATTTCATTTCTACTTTGCTGTCAGGTTAGGTTACAATTCACAAACCCGACAAAAGATTCTTGCTGCCACTAACCTGCTATTTTAGTATATCTTCAAACGCTATTAAAGGGGGTGAAGTAAAATTATATAGTTGTTCCCTTCTTCCTGCTCTAAAAGTCAGCTCTTCTTGAAAATAGTTTCCAAGGAAGACAACTAAATTGTTGAAAATTTCGTTTTTACTTAAAACACTTTAACTTATGATAAAAATCCTTAACGCTTTCCGTTTTTTCTTTTATTTTCTTTGCATATCCACAGTACTTTTTTCTTGTTCAAAACCAGGAGTAACTGCTGTTGATTGTTCTACAAAAAATATAACTGTTACTGCAACTACGTCAATGACTTCTTCACCTGCTAGTTCAGATGGGTCTATTAATGCATCAGCAACCGGAAGTTCTGGGTTTACCTATAGCATTGCGGGAGGGACTTTTCAATCTTCAGGAACATTCTCGGGTCTTACAGCAGGTTCATACCTCATTACTGCAAAAGATGCTGATAATTGTACAGCTACCTCTACTGTAAATCTTACTGCTGCAGCCTGCCCTGTCATTTTAGTGACTGCAACGGTAACAGCAGCATCTTCTTCTAGTGCCACAAACGGCAGTATTGTAGCTATGGCAACAGGAAGTACAGGGCTTACTTTTAGTTTAAATGGAGGAACTTTTCAGTCTTCAGGTAATTTTCCAAACCTTGCTGTAGGTAATTACACCGTAACGGCAAAAAATTCTAATGGTTGCACAGGCTCTGGACTCTTTACTGTTTCAGCGGCTAGCTGCCCTACGATATCTGTAACTGCAACCAGCACTATGACGAGTGGCCCTTCTGCAACAGATGGCAGTATTTCAGCGACCGGTTCTGGTGGTTTGGCTCCCTATACCTATACCATCAATGGTACGACTTTTCAGTCTTCTGGTGTTTTCTCTGGTCTTGCCGTAGGTAATTATACAGTGATTGCAAAAGATGCTAATGGCTGTACAGGTAGTTCCGCTGCCATTTCAGTAACTAGTGCTCCCTGTCCTACGATCACAATATCTACAGCGGTTGTAGGAAGTGATAAGTGCAGTAATAATACTGGTAAAATAACTGTGACAGCAAGTGGTAGCACCGGTCTTACTTATAGTCTTAATGGTGGTCCTTTTCAATCCTCTAATGTTTTTAGTAACCTTACCACCGGTTCCTTTACAGTTACAGTTCGTAATACCGTAGGCTGTTCTAATTCTGCAACAGCTAACGTGAATGTAGCAGCAAACGGAGCAAACTTTGCAGCAGTAAAATCGATAATGCTTTCTAGTTGTGCTACACCAGGTTGCCATGCAGGATCTTCTCCACAGTCAGGACTAAACTTTGCAGATGACTGCACGATTGTAAATCAAGCTGCAAGAATAAAAGCAAGAGCAGTAGACAATATGCCAAGCGTAATGCCTCCGGCAGGGCCGCTTGGAGCCAGCGAGAAGCAAAGAATATTAGATTGGATAGCAGCCGGGGGAATGCAGAGCAATTAATTGCCAGGTATGATGCAATCTAAAAAGAAAAAAATAGCCTTTATAGCGATAATTGCTTTTGTCCTGGTAGCATGTTGGGCTTACATTGAATACAATAGGGCTCCTGCGGATGCAAGCACCCTTGCGGCAGATGAAAGAGTAAGTGCCAATGTACTGTTGTCTGACTATGAGCAAGATGAAAAAGCCGCTAATGACAAATACTTGGGTAAAACAATTATTGTAAGAGGAAGGATAAGTTCCATTGAAAAAAATGCAGACACGCTGGTTACAATTTTACTGGGCGAGGAAGATAGTTTTAACCATGTAAGTTGTCAGTTAGCATCTACAGCTTATAGAGAATTGAATAAATATAATACAAATGATAGTGTATCCATAAAGGGCATCTGCATTGGTTATTTGTTGAATGTAGAATTGAATAGATGCGTCTTTGAAAAATAAACTAAATGAAAAAAATTGTTTCCATTTTTATACTTTCTGTTTGCTTTCTTGTTTCTCAGGGTCAAAGCAAGCTATTTTCAAAAAATGCAGTCGTAAGTTTCTATTCCTCCACATCTATGGAGAATATAGAAGCCTCCAATGCAAAGGGATTAATAGTTTGGGAAAAAGCTTCTGGCAAGATGGAATTTGCTGTATTAATGAAAGGATTCGTTTTCAAAAAAGCATTAATGCAAGAGCATTTCAATGAGAACTATGTAGAAAGTGATAAGTATCCTAAGGCAATTTTTAAAGGATTAATCGAAAACAGCAGCAGTATAGATCTATCGAAAGACAATACCACATATGCTAAGGTAAGTGGGACACTCAGCATGCATGGCCAAACAAAACCAGTAGCAACCACTGCAGTCATCACCGTAAGAAATGGAATAGTAAGTAGTACGGTAAAATTTAATCTGCTACTTGCAGATTATAAAATAAAAATTCCCAGTGTCGTGGAAGATAAGATCAGCAAAAAGATCGATATTGCCGTTATCGTTCCAGCTTTCTCTACCTTATGATCTATTTATATTTCATCATAAAAAAACAGCAATGCGGTTAACCTCTCGCTCTTTCTACATC
>JBBKWE010000160.1:0-26357 GCA_037968795.1 Ferruginibacter sp. | reverse complement strand
TTTATAATATATGTGCCATTAATCTAAAATTTCCAAAAAATCTGAGCCAAATAATAGCTATAACTCTATATTTGTACAAAATTTTAGAACAAATCGCTTTATCCAATAAGACAGAAAATTAGAGTTATGAAAATAGGAGTTCCCCAAGAAATAAAAAATAACGAAAGCCGGGTAGGGCTTACCCCTTCTGGTGTGTTTGAACTTACCAAGCGTGGTCACGAAGTTTTTGTGCAGGTACAAGCTGGTTTTGGCAGTGGCTTCCCAGATGCCGATTATGAGAAAGCAGGCGCCACTTTACTAGCCACTATAGAAGAAGTTTATGATTTTGCTGATATGATAGTAAAGGTGAAAGAGCCCATTGACAAAGAATATTCGCTTATCAAAGAAGGGCAGATTGTATTTACCTATTTCCATTTTGCTTCCAGCAAACCACTTACTGAAGCCATGATAAAAAGCAAAGCTATATGCATAGCTTATGAGACAGTGCAAGATGCAGATGGGAGCTTACCTCTGCTTACTCCTATGAGCGAAGTAGCCGGCAGAATGGCTATACAACAAGGAGCAAAATATCTGGAAAAACCTATTAAGGGCAAAGGAATTTTACTAGGTGGTGTGCCCGGTGTGCCTCCGGGCAAAGTACTTGTTCTAGGAGCTGGCGTTGTAGGCATACAAGCCGCAAAAATGGCGGCAGGACTGGGAGCGCAGGTTACAGTGATGGACATCAATATGAAGCGACTGCGCTATGTAAATGACGTAATGCCCAGCCACGTCGTTACAGAATTTAGCAGCGAATACAATGTACGAAAGCATATAAAAACGGCAGACCTCATTGTAGGAGCAGTACTGGTAACAGGCGGCGAAGCTCCCAAACTTATAAAAAGAGACATGCTTAAAGATATGCAGCCGGGTACTGTAATGGTAGATGTGGCGGTGGATCAGGGCGGCTGCTTTGAAACAACGAGACCTACCACACACCAGGAGCCTACATTTATTGTAGACGACGTAGTACATTACTGTGTTACCAATATGCCGGGAGCTGTTCCTTATACTTCTACCCTGGCACTTACTAATGTAACCTTACCTTATGTGATAAAACTGGCTAATACCGGCTGGGAAAAAGCTTGTGAGGAAAACGCTGATTTACGAAAAGGGCTCAATATTGTTTATGGTGAAATCGTATACAAAGGCATACCTGGCTATAAAGAGTTATTTGTGTAAATAAAAGGACAATGAAGTTTTATCGTTATTATTGCAAGGAAATAAAAAATGAATAAAATATGCTAGTACAGGTAAATACAGATAACCATATTGAAGGAAGCGAAGGTATGCATGCACACTTTGAAGAAACAGTATCTAAAACGCTTCATCGTTTCGACGAAATGATTACAAGAGTAGAAGTATTTCTGAAAGATTTAGATGCTGACAAATCAGGTAATGAAGACAAACATTGCTCCATGGAAGTAAGAATAAAAGGATTGGATCCAATCACTGCAACACACGAATCAGATGATTTACACAATGCAGTAAAAGGTGCCGCAGATAAGATAAAATCAATGCTCACCAAAATTCAAGACAAGAGAAAAGAGCACTAAAAAATTATAAATTAAAATTTTGCCGCTGACTTCAGCGGCTTTTTTTTGCAAAAAACTTATTCAAATCTCCTTTAGAATCTTTCCTATCTTTCGCTTCTCTTAATTATAAAACGATTACATGTCCATTCATAAAGAAGTAAAAAAAATAACGACCCATACCCTGCTCAAAATGAAAGCGGCAGGAGAGAAAATCTCCATGCTCACTGCTTACGACTTTAGCTTTGCCGGCATTTTTGATGCCGCGGGAATAGATATCATACTCGTAGGCGATAGTGCCAGCAATGTAATGGCAGGGCATGAAACTACCCTACCCATCACGCTAGATCAAATGATCTACCATGCTCAAAGTGTAGTAAGAGGTGTAAGTCGCTGCCTGGTGGTTGTAGACTTACCTTTTGGAAGCTACCAGGGCAACAGTAAAGAAGCGCTGAACTCTGCCATTAAAATAATGAAGGAGACCGGCGCACATAGCATAAAGTTAGAAGGTGGTGAAGAAGTAATGGACAGCGTGAAAAGGATAGTAGAAACGGGTATTCCTGTAATGGGTCATCTTGGACTTACGCCCCAAAGCATTTACAAATTTGGCACCTACACCGTAAGAGCTAAAGAAGAAGCCGAAGCCGAAAAGCTTAGAAAAGATGCACTGTTACTGCAGGAGGCAGGTTGCTTTGCTGTAGTACTCGAAAAGATCCCCGCAAAACTGGCAGCTGAAGTTTCTGCATCCCTCACAATACCTACGATAGGCATAGGGGCAGGCAATGGCTGCGATGGCCAGGTGCTCGTAATGCACGATATGCTGGGAATAAATGTAGAATTCAAACCGAGATTTTTACGCAAATATCTGGATATGCATAGTCAGATAACCGGCGCCGTGCAGTCATACATTGCTGATGTAAGAAGTGGAGATTTCCCTAATGAAAAGGAACAGTACTAATATCACCCCCCCCCAAAAAAAATAGGTATGTTATTCACGAGGCCTTCAATCAAAAGAAAAGAAAAAATTTAAAACATACAATAGGAAGTACCCACTTATCAAATTTACTTGGTATAAGTAATCCATACCAGCATAAAAATATGCCTGGGCCTAAACGACAAAATTTGGCATCATTGATGCATGAGTATAATGCATGGATCAAATGTAAGGTCCGATAATACAAAAACGTTCTACACTATTTATAAGAATTAAAAAAAATAAGTTTTCGAGGTAGCTTAGACACTGCCCGCAACAAAATAAACCAACTGTTGTGGCGTTTTAAGACAGAACGACTTTCTCTGCAAAGCAAATAGATACTACAAATGAAATTCCGCAATTGTTATTTTTTACTGGTATTTGTAATTCTTCTATTGCCTGTGTGCGGCCATGCCCAAAATTATTTTTATAATGATAATTATTATGAAAATGATGTACTCATAGAGATAGGAGGAAGTGCAAATGCAATGAGAAGCGCCACAGATTTAAAAACAAATAAGATCCATGCCGGTGGAGGTCTTTTTGTTTCTGCTATATATAAAAATTCTCTGGCAGTAAGACTGGAAGGAACGGTTGGCAAAGTTTCCGGTTATGATCTATCTGAAAGCGAAATAGCAAAAGGTGTGACCACTTACAATAGAAATTTAAATTACAGAAGTAATATTTATGAAATTGCTTTATTGGCAGAGGTGCATCCTTTATCAATAATAAATTCCATAAGAAATAATGATGACGCTGTAACTCCATTCCTATCCCCTTACTTCCTTGCTGGCGTAGGTTATTTTTCATTTGATCCTGAAGGTCGCATACCCAATTCCACCACCTGGGTAAGATTGCAACCGCTGAGTACAGAAGGGCAGGGTTTCCCTACCTATCCGGAGAGGGAGGCATACAAACTCCAGCAAGTAAATTTTCCATTCGGGCTGGGCGTAAAATACGAATTAAACAGACTTTTAAATGTAAGGCTGGAGGCTGTCTATCATTATCTAACTACAGATTACCTCGATGACGTAAGCACATCATACATTGACCCCGCAGATTTTGACAGCTACCTTTCCCCGGTGAATGCAAAATTTGCAAAGGAACTCGCAGACAAACAGCTAAATAGTAATCCGTCTGCAAATGGTATAGGATCACAACGCGGGAGCCCTGGTGTAAAAGATAGTTATCTTTCTGTAAGCCTTAAGCTAAGTTTTATATTAGGGAGGACAAAGCGGTAATTCTTAATGCAATACTGTTATGCTGACAATAGAACCTGTTTAAAAAATTCTATATTTTCTCTCACCACTTTCTGCATAGGATATGGCAAGATATGCTCTGGCCAGGGGTGCTTTCTACCAAAGACATGATCAGATGCTATGGTAAATAGTCTTGTAGCTACACCAGCTTCCGCTATTTGCTCTGCGGCGGTAAGCGGTACACTTGTATCTTCTATACCATGACAAACTAAATGCGGAATTTTCAGTTTTTTTTCTGCTCTGATTATATCCAGTCTTTCTTCATTGGCAATAAAATCCCTGTATAACTGATAATGCATAGGCAAGTCCTGACCAGTACGTCCGTTATGATAATAAGCGACGCCTATTTCTTTCCACTCTTTCAATTTTTCTTCATCCCAGTTAGTCCATGGCGTCTTACATTCTACTATGGCTGCCCAGGTTACCAGTGCTTTTACTGCCTCATTTTCGCTAGCAAATAAAATGCTTATACCGCCGCCCATGCTGTGGCCAATGAGTCCTATTTTTTCCTTATCGATAAACGAAGAAATAGCGGAAGGAGCATTTCTCACCCAGTTTATTATCTGTTCAAGATCATATAATTGCCTCGTATAATTATTTTCTGCAAAGAGATCAAGGGCTACAAAATCCTGCGGACTTTCCGGAGTTGTGCCATTATGCGAAAAATTAAATTTTACTACCGAAAAGCCTGCCTCTACAAATTGATTGGCTATTAAATCAAAATTGCCCCAATCTTTAAAACCATTGAAGCCGTGTGCGTATATAATTGTAGCTGCCTGTTCGATTGCATCATCATAATGAAAATCTAAAGCCATTGGCTGCTCTGTACTTCCCGGGATTGTACAGGAAAAAATGTTTTGCATAATCTTAAATAAAAATTATCAAATGTGAATTTACTAACGAAATGGAATTTATTGTTGTGTACTATGAATCATCTCCTTTTGGCATTATAGCTCGTTTACTATAATAAATATCATATAAGTAATATAGCCTAGTAAAAATATAGCAGCGTACCCTCTTTTAATAGCCGCCTTGCTTGCTATGGCAAGTACAAAAAGTAAAATAGTGCCAGCGGCCAAAAAGAACAGATCCCGGTTAAAGATAGAATTGTATGGTAGTGGCTGTATGAAACTACTAATGGGGAGAATAAGTAAAATATTAAAAATGTTTGAACCTACAATATTGCCCAGTGCAAGGTCATTTTGTTTCTTTGAAGCCGCTACTGCAGAAGTTACCAGCTCTGGTAAAGAGGTGCCAAGTGCCACTACAGTAAGCGCAATCATTTCCTCGCTCATACCCAGCGTTGTGGCAATGTGAACGGCATTATCTACAACTAGTTTACCGCCCAACAGCAATGTAGCCAGCCCTCCAATAATAAGTAGTGTAATCTTGCCGCCAGAATATGAATGCACTTCTATTTCTACTTTATTGTTGCCACTTTTTATTTGATTAAAGAGATAGTACATAGTCCCTGCAAACATGGCGAGCAGTACTAGGCCATCTATTCTGGTGAGCACACCGCCTGCATCCGTAATTAGATTATTACCTAAAAGATACAGGGCTACAATGGCGGCAAAGGAAATAGGAATTTCTTTCCACACAGTATTGCGAGGCACCTGCAGAGGTGCCAGCACCCCCACGACTCCCAGCACAAGGAAGAGGTTACATATATTGCTGCCTATTACATTCCCATACACAATATCAGCATGACCCTCGCCAGCAGCCAGCGCATTTACAACAAGCTCAGGAGCAGAGGTACCAAATGAAATAACGGTAAGCCCAATAATGATTTCTGGGACTCCAAATTTCTTTGCCAGCGCAGTGGCGCCATCTACCAGCCAGTTAGCGCCATAGATGAGCGCAGCAAAACCTAATAGAAGGAGAAAAAAAGCTAGAAGCATAAAGAATGAAATTATTAGCTGGTAAGATAAAAGAATTATTAATTATAAAGGTTACTTGATCTATAGGAAAATCGATAGTAAATTAAACATACATTCAATTTTTTTCCATTGTGGCTGCGAGTGCTACATACATTTGAATACAAAAAACTATTGCCCTACGGGCATGGATTGAAGCACTTCAGAAATATCAGTAATAACTATATCCGTCTTTTCGCCCAAAAACGTAGTCCCCAGAAAAGAATATAGCAGTTAAAGTAAAATATTCTGGCGAAAAAAAGATAAAGCGCACAGCCCTGCTACCCACCAAATTAATGGCTTATCATAACTCTTCACAGCTAAAGAAAAACCCAATTAAAAAAACATATCTTTCCCAGCAAAAAAATACATTCAACAATGGAAGCATTTATAAAAAATCTGGGAATAGCTCAGCAGAATAAAGGTGTGAGCACCGGTAATAAATGGATAGGAAGCAGAGGGGCAAAACTTACCAGCCACTCGCCGGTAGACGGAAAAGTAATAGGCACAGTGAGCAGCGCAGACAGAACAGCATACGATACTTGCGTGCAAACTGCACAGGCTGCTTTTACTGAATGGCGTGCCTGGCCTGCCCCTAAGCGGGGCGACATCGTAAGGCAAATAGGCGATGCACTCAGAGAAAATAAAAATGACCTGGGCAAACTGGTAAGTTATGAGATGGGCAAGAGCCTGCAAGAAGGACTTGGTGAGGTGCAGGAAATGATAGACATCTGTGACTTTGCGGTAGGACTGAGCAGACAACTCTACGGCCTTACAATGCACAGCGAGCGTCCACTGCACAGAATGTATGAGCAATATCACCCGCTGGGACTGGTAGGGATTATTTCAGCCTTTAACTTCCCGGTGGCAGTATGGAGCTGGAACGCCATGCTGGCATGGGTTTGTGGTGATGTATGCCTTTGGAAACCGAGTGAAAAAACTCCTCTTACTTCTGTGGCTTGCCAGAAAATAACCGCAAAGATCTTTAAAGCGAATGGAGTTCCCGAGGGCGTAAGTTGTCTTATAAATGGTGGCAGAGAAGTAGGAGAATGGCTGAGCAACGACGAGCGTATCCCTCTCATAAGTGCTACGGGCAGTACCCGCATGGGTAAGGCAGTAAGTGCAGCAGTAGGCGCAAGGCTGGGTAAATCTCTTTTAGAACTGGGAGGAAACAATGCTTTGATCTTAAGCGCAGAAGCAGACCTCGGGATCGGCATTACAGCTGCCGTTTTTGGTGCAGTAGGTACAGCTGGTCAGAGATGCACCAGCACAAGAAGACTTATCGTACACAAAAAAATATACAATAAGGTAAAAGACATGCTGGTAAAAGCTTATGGTCAGTTAAAAATAGGCGATCCCCTGGATGCTAAGAATCATGTAGGACCAGTAATAGATACCGATGCCGTAGAAATGTACAAGACCGCTATTGCAAGCTGTAAAGAGCAAGGCGGTAAATTTATCGTAGAGGGCGGCGTGCTTCGTGGTAAAAAATATAGTAGCGGTTGCTATGTAAAACCTTGCATAGCAGAAGTAAAAAATAATATGCAGATAGTGCAAAACGAAACTTTTGCGCCTATTGTGTATTTGATGAAATACGACTCTATAGAGGAAGCCATAGCCATGCAGAATAATGTGCCGCAGGGACTTTCATCTTCCATCATTACAAATAATTTGCGGGAAGGTGAACAATTTCTAAGCGCCGCAGGTAGTGATTGTGGCATAGCCAATGTAAACATAGGAACGAGTGGTGCAGAGATTGGAGGCGCCTTTGGCGGAGAGAAAGAAACCGGCGGAGGAAGAGAAAGCGGAAGCGATGCCTGGAAGGTATATATGCGTCGTCAAACTAATACTATAAACTATAGCAGCACACTTCCCTTGGCACAAGGAATCAAATTTGATTTGTAAAACTTATGTTTATTGTGGATAAATGGTAAAGAAATTGTACATTTTGGCATCTATTTTCGTAATACTATAATTACAATTAATATTTTCTCATAAAAACTATAATACAGATATGAATAAGACTTTTAAGTTCTTACTGGCAGCTATGCTACTAAGCACCGCTGCCTTTGCACAAAAAACAGAAAAGAAAGATGCACCTCCTCATGGATGGCATCTGCTAGATCCTGCTACGACAGGATATAACGGAATAAGCCTGGATAAAGCTTATGCATTTTTGAAGACTGAACAACCCCGCTCAAAAACTGTACTCGTGGCGGTTATTGATAGCGGCATAGATACAGCACATGAAGATTTGAAACCAATATTGTGGACAAATACAAAGGAAATTCCTGGAAATGGAATAGATGATGACAACAATGGTTATATAGATGACATACATGGCTGGAATTTTCTTGGTGGTAAAGACGGTCGTAATGTAGAGAAAGATAGCTACGAAGCTGCCCGCGTATATTATAAACTCAAAAGTAAATGGGAAAAATATAATGGTACAGACGTACTTAGTGCAACAGAAAGAGCAGAGTATGAAACCTTTGAAAGAGCTAAAGAAGAAACTGTAGGAAATGTAAATCCTTTAGAAACAATGGGTATAAAATCACAACTTCCAAAATTGAAAGAAGGTGATGAAGCGTTGAAAAAATTACTCAAAAAGGATACCTACAATGGTAATGATGTAAAGACAATAGAATCAGATGACAAGGCGGCAATGGCTATGAAGGCTTATTTACTTAACATAAGTAAGGCAAATGATAACTACGATATTACTAATGAGCAGCTTATAGGATATATGCAAGGTAAATTGGATGCTGCCGCAGCTGCAGATGCACCACCACAGAATTATCGTGGTGATATAGTGGGCGATGATGAGGCTAATATAAACGATACGAAGTACGGTAATAACGACCTTATGGGCGAAGGCTCATTTCATGGTACGCATTGTAGTGGTATAATAGCAGCAGTGAGAAACAATGAAAAAGGTGTAGATGGAGTAGCAGATAATGTGCGCATAATGATGATACGTGCTGTGCCAGACGGTGATGAGCATGATAAGGATATTGCACTTGCTATTCGGTACGCAGTAGATAATGGAGCGCAAATAATAAGTATGAGTTTTGGGAAAAGCTTTAGCCCGGAGAAAAAGTGGGTAGATGATGCCTTTAAGTACGCAGCAAGCAAAAACGTATTGCTGGTTCATGCTGCAGGTAACTCTGCAGAAGATCTTGATGTATCGTACAATTACCCCAATGCCGTATTTGCAGATGGTACAGGAAGAGCCAGTAACCTTATTACTGTAGGTGCCAGTGGCGATATGAAGAATGGGGGGCTTACTGCCAGTTTTAGTAACTATGGCAAGAAAGAAGTAGACGTATTTGCTCCCGGCGTAGGTATATACAGTACCATCCCTGGTGGTGACCAGTATGGCAATGCAAATGGTACAAGTATGGCTTGCCCTGTTGTAGCCGGAGTAGCCGCACTTATTATGGAGCACTACCCTGCTCTTACTGCCGTGCAGGTAAAAGATGTTATTGAAAAGTCTGCTTTTGTATCTACAGAAAAAGTAAATACGCCGGGCAAGACAGACAAAGTTTTATTGTCTGATATTAGTCGCACCGGAGGCTTTTTAAATGCTTACGCAGCTGTGAAAATGGCTCATGAGATGAGTATGAAGGACAATAAAATGAACAAGGAAATGAATCCAACGAATAAGCAGAAGCTGCCAAAAACTAAAATGAAAAGAAATAAAAGAGGATAAATAAAAACTCTTCTCATTTTTACAAAAGCCCCTTTTGAAAAAAAGGGGCTTTTGTGTTTAAGGTATATTAACTTTGACTCTCCAAACTATTTTATAGCACTACCAGGTAGGTTTAAAGTAGATTAATACTACTCAAGCAAACAGTTTATGAAAAAATATCTTTCTGAAGATAGCAATGATCCCTACTTTAATAACTACATAAATCTTGTGCAAGAAGATAACCTTAAAGCAGCATACCTGGCGCAGCAATCACTTATTGATAATTTCTTTTCTTCCATCTCTGAAGAGCAATCTTGTTTTGCCTATGCAGAAGGTAAGTGGAGCATAAAAGAATTGCTCCTGCATATTATAGACTGCGAACGCATATTTGCGTACAGAGCCTTGTGCATAGCTCGCGGAGAGCAACAGCATTTGCCGGGTTTTGAAGAAAACGATTATGCCCGAAATTCGGAGGCAAATGAACGCCCCTGGGGAAATATTATAGCAGAATTGCAGGCAGTGCGCAAGAGCACACTCTTTCTTGTAGCAGGACTTGCAGAAGAAGCAATTACGCTTAAAGGCACTGCAAGTGGCAGAAGCCTTACCGCGGCTGCAGCATTGTACATCACAGTAGGTCACCTATATCATCATGTCAACGTAATTAAGGAACGATACCTTCCATCTGGAATCACTTCTTCAATAAAATAATAGGTATAAAAAAGACTAGTTGCCTACACTTCATCTGCCTACAATTTTTGCAGGAGATAAAAGTGGCATGTACAAGTATCTTAAAATAAAGAAATTGAAACAAGCTATCCACAAAAAATTAACCGAACTACAGGCTACTGCTATTTGCGGAAATGATATTAGCTCTTCCTGTTTATATGTATCTGCCCTCACTATAGTATATGCCGGACAGTATGCATGGATTTCCCTGATGATTGTAGCATTGGTTTTATTGTTCTTCAGGCGGATATATGCAGAAGTGGTAGGTGCTATCCCACTTAATGGAGGCGCATACAATGTACTACTCAATACGACTTCGAAGCGACTGGCAGCACTGGCAGCTACGCTTACAATATTGTCGTATATGGCCACAGCAGTAATCTCTGCCGGCGAGGCAATGCACTATCTTGAAAGTATTTTTCATTCCCTCAATATTACCATTGGCACCCTGGTGGTATTGTTGATCTTTACCGGGCTTGCCATTGTGGGTATAGGAGAATCTGCCATTGTAGCGGTAGTTATATTTATAACCCATCTGGTCACTTTAACTTTACTGGTAGGAGCCTGCGTATTCTTTCTTTTTGGCAGCGGACTGGAAACCTTTTCCATTAACTGGGCTTTACCTACAAGCAGCGGAAACATGGTGCACGCTCTTTATCTTGGCTTTGCGGCAGCTATGCTGGGAATATCTGGTTTTGAGAGTTCTGCAAACTTCGTAGAAGAGCAGGCGCCGGGCGTATTCCCTAAAACCCTTAGAAATATGTGGGCGGTGGTAAGTTTTTTTAATCCTGTAATTGCATTGCTTATCATCTGCATTATTCCGCTGGCGCAAGTGGGAGACCACCAGGAATCTTTGCTGGCATATCTTGGACAAACGACGGGTGGAAGCTGGCTTAGCTATCTCATTTCTATAGATGCCGTGCTGGTTCTTTGTGGAGCAGTGCTTACTTCTTTTGTGGGTGTTTCTGGTTTATTAGAACGTATGACCCTGGATAGAATTCTTCCAAATTTCTTTTTAAAGAAAAATAGCAGAGGTAGTAGCTACAGGATTGTACTTGCCTTTTTGGTGTTATGTATTTCTGTATTATTTGTGACTAAAGGAGATTTGAAATCCCTTGCAGGCGTGTACACCTTTTCCTTCCTTGCGGTAATGGCTTTATTCGGCATAGGTAATCTTATGCTTAAGATAAAACGTAAACAATTGCCAAGACCTGTAAAAGCTAAAATAATAATTGTAGTTCTTGCTATAGCGGCAGTAGCCACAGCATTTTATGGAAATATAGAGCTTAACGCAGAGGCATGGAGAACCTTTTTAAAATATTTGATCCCTTCTGTCCTTATCATTATTCTTATGCTCAATCGCTCTATGCTGGTAAGAGGTAGTATACAGGTTCTGGAATACGTTTACGCTCCCATGCGTAGGGCAGTTATACTGAGCAACAGGTATCTTTCAAAACTGCATACAAATATAAACTCACAGGAGTTTGTGTTTTTTACAAAGGGAGATGATGTTTCTATCCTTAATAAAGTGATGCAGTATGTAAGCGAAAACGAAACTACTAAACGCCTTAAGATCGTAAACGTGAAAAAGCCGGAGGATTCTAATGCACTACTTATAAAAGACCTTGAAGTACTGGATCGTGCTTACCCTGAAATAAAAATAGAGTTCATTGAAATCATAGGCCGCTTTGGACCAGAGCTTATAGCGGAGCTATCAGAAAAATGGAACATTCCTACAAACTTTATGTTCATCGGCTCGCCTAGTCAGCGCTTCCCATACAGGGTGAGTGAGCTGGGAGGGGTGAGGCTGATAATGTAATACTCATCACTGTAACTTAAAGGTTTTTGCACATCATCAAAAATGTATTGACCCAGATTCTTATTTACTGATAGATTTGTAAAATAATATCGTTACTTTCAGAGCGGATATGCCAAAGTAACGCCCTTATGGTATCCACTGGAACAAAATAAAAACTGGCAATTTTTTGACCACAAGCTTAAAAATCGATTGGAAATCAAAAATAAAATATTAGTAATCTGCTTGTTTGCACCTATAGCAATTTTTGCTCAAAATATTATAGTTTTTGAGGATGACTTTCATTCTAATAAAAATGGTTGGCAAACTATAAGCAGCGAGGAATTTACTGTTGATATAAGTAATAATGCTCTTCATTTTAAAAAGGCAAACAGAAATAATGTAAATAATGGCTGTCTTTGGTACAAAAAAGAAATATCCAACTTCCAGACTGGAAACGATTTTTCTATCTCATTTAATGCCAGTGTTCATAGCTCGGAAGATGTTCGTAATAGCTTTGACTTACAATGGGGTAGCACGCAGAGTTCAGTAGGTATTAATACAACCACTTTATATCAATTAGATTTTGACCTTACAAAAGTTAGGTTAACTAAATTTGAGAAATGGCATGGTTGGACTTACTATAAATGGTCCGAAAAATTTGGTACCGCAACGGATTCTGCATTTACCATAGAGCGAGGAAAATTTTATAATTATGAAATACAACACAAGGCTTTAGTTGTGCAAGTCTATATAAATAAAATTTTGGTCTATTCTATCCCGGCAGAAAAGCTATATGGCCATCAGATAGGGGTGCAGCAGTGCCTGAGAACCGACTGGAGCATGACAAATCTCTGCATAAAGCAGCATAGTAAATGGTATGAACCTAAGTTTTCATACTTTCCGACTCCAAAACAAATTACAACCCAAAATATGCTGTATTCTTTTACTTCGAACAAGTAGAAAAATTAATTGTAAGTTTTGCTTTGATTAGAATTTTTCTACTCCTCACTCCTTGCACTCGCCGAACTTATATTCCTCCCGAAAAATATCGCGTTCATAAATAGCTTGCTACCACCCAACCAAAAAGCTCTGAAGTTTGGATTGTCTGCTATATTTATGACCTTACCACTGCCCAGTGCATTAACAACAACGGCAGCCGTATTTTTAATATTGTTTTTATTCTGCTCACTTATCCAGCCGCTTTGCAAGGCTTGCTTGCCATAAGTAAATGGAGTTGCAAATGGATTTTTACCTTTTTCCATGAACACATTGTTTGCCTTAAAAAGACTTACTACTTTAGTATTATAGCCATAAGCAAGCGGGTGCGTAAGATCTACATCGGCACCAAAAATGGCTCCACTCATACTTTGGGCACCGTAAATTTCCTGCAGGTCAGCATAGCTGGCATTTTTTGTACTGTCTGCTACATTCCCTGTCTTCTTAAGCGTTACCTGGCTTATGCCGGCTTCCACCGCCCACCGCACGGCTTCTTCGGTGAGTATTAGGACTCCGCCAGCCTGCACCCAGCTTTTTAGCTTTTCTTTATTCATTTCCCTGTAACTGCCGCCCACCATAATTATGGTATTATATTTTGACATGTCTATCCTGTTAAAACTACTCTGCTCTATATGCGAAGATGGAATATTAAATCGTTGATCGAGCAAATACCACACCTCTCCCGCATCAGTTGCATTGGCCCCGCTGCCCACAATCATCGCAATCTTTGGTTGCTCTATCAAGGCAAAATTTCTGCTTCCCAGATCGCTCCCAGCTGTGGCATATCCGGTTTGGACTGCTTCAAATTTCACCTGATCATCCACTGCTATTTTCTGCAATACTTGATAAAGCTCTTCACTGCTTTTATTTTGCATGGTCACAGGAATAAGTATGCTTCCATATCCAAAGGCTTTATTTTGACTGCCGGTATTGATGGTGAATTTTGACTGCGCCAGTTTCACAATGATCCCCGCTTTTTGCAATTGGTACAAAGCCCTGGGCGCATTAAAATCTGTCCACTCCAGCACGTAAGCATAGTCCGATTTTGCCGTTACATTGCCTTTGGGGTAATTAGAAGTAGTCACTAATTTATTCAAAGACACAGCACTCATGTCTGAAGCAGTAAGTGTAGCATAAGGCAAGCCAAATGCCAGCGGCATTGTCCAGGCAGTAATGTCATAAAATATACTGTCCACGTAGGCAGATGTTTTTTCAAATATAGCTTTGATGAGCCTTTCCTGCGGCTGGCCGAGCGGCACTACAAAACTATTTCCTGCAGAAAAGTTATTGCCACCGTTGCTTATATTTTTATCCAGCTCATACACTTGTATCTGATGGCGCAGCAGCATTTCAGTAAAAGTGGCCACCGTTGTTTTGTCATCTTTACTGCCGTACACATAAGCCTTATTTGTAGCCACTGCCGCTTCCTTCATTGCGGACTGGTAGAATTCTCTTTGCCAGTTTAAAAAATCTTTTCGCAATACCCTTGCCCCTTCCAGCGTAGATAGCTCTGTAGTAAATTGATTTCTTATTGTAGAAGGAAAACTCAGTAAGCCGTTATCTGTTTCTTGTAGATGTCCTCTTGAAGATGCCTGCTCAAATAAAATTCCTATAGCGCCATTCACATCCGGGTAAGTAGAGCCTTTTCCATAATAGAAATCATCATAGGCTTCTTTAGTAAAATACAAAGTGCCTATTTTGTCCAGATATTCTGCGTGATATTTTCCCAACTTTGCGGTAAGTTCCTGGTTGGTGGCTGGGGTAAGCGGATTTACCCTTGAGGGCACACCTGGCTGAAAAAAGAAAGTAGAACTACTTCCCTGCTCATGATGATCTGTAAGAATATTAGGCTTCCATTTGTGAAACCATTCTAATCTATTCTTACTTTCATTATGCACTGCGGGTAGCCAGTCTCTGTTCAGGTCAAACCAGTAGTGGTTAAATCTCCCGCCCGGCCATACCTCATTAAATTCTCTTGAGGAAGGATCGCTTACGAGGTTTTTACTTTTATGCTGGTTAGCCCAGGTAGAAAAACGTTGCAACCCATCGGGATTGAAAGATGGGTCGTAAAGGATAACTGTATTATCAAGCAGGTCATCTATTTCTTTACCCTGCGCCGCAGCAAGATGATAGGCTCCTACCAGTGCCGCATTGGCACCGCTCGGTTCATTGCCATGAATAGAATGACCTATCCACACTACGATGGGCATATCATTTACATCCAGATTGGCCGATTGTGTAGGGTCAGTAAGTTTTACATGTTGTTGTCTTATAGCTTCGAGGCGTTGATGGTTCTTAGGCGAAGTAATGATAAGTAAAACCTGTGGTCTGTCTTCATAAGTAAAGCCCATCGTTTCCAGCTTAACCCTCCCCGGCGCCGCCGTGGCTATGGATTTCATATACTGCACCAGCCTATCGTGGGTTACATGATAGGCACCCACTTCGTGGTAGATAATATCTTTTGGCGTAGGAATAGCAGAATTATAAGAAACGCCTTTGGGCAAATAATAATTCAGATCCTGTGCAAAACTATAAGTTATAAAAAACAAAAGCAGAAAGGAAAGCAGCAGCTTTTTAGCATTAAAATGAACATTCATTTTGTATGATATTAAGGTAAAAAAGAAAGAAGGATGGAAGATAG
The DNA here is from genome assembly GCA_037968795.1 of Ferruginibacter sp. Taxonomy (GTDB): domain Bacteria; phylum Bacteroidota; class Bacteroidia; order Chitinophagales; family Chitinophagaceae; genus Ferruginibacter. The sequence goes on along the minus strand of JBBKWE010000160.1, from coordinate 10,789 downwards.
GGTTTTAAGTGATTTTTTGCTCCGAAATTAAAAAAATTTAGTAGGCGTAGTACTTAAAAAAAATGTGCAGGCACCCACCAGGCCATTTTCACTTACACTGCCTATTCGGCTATGAATGTAGTAAACGTCTTCTTGCTGCTGACATTTACATTGGTAGTGTGCACAACAAAATAAATTTTCAGAAGAAAAAGTAATTGCCAATAGTTCTCATACAGTTACGTCTACGTGTTGCAGTCTGAAATTGCAATTACAAAAGTATAGGGATGTACAGAACCTGCCGTAAGCAAGTTCTGTACAGGATGAATGGGGTTTATTTCTAATTACACTGCCCCAATATTACCCAGATAATAATAAACACTACAATTGTTCCCATACAACCACCTCCCAATTTTTTGGCACCATAACCCGCTATTAATCCTCTTACTAGTTTGTTCATTTCTTTCTTTTTTATAAATTATTACCTTAATTAAAAATTTGAAAAACACCTGCTGTCTCTATTGACAAATGCCCGATACAAATCACAGGCCGTTTATTCATTTGAGTAAAAAAACTAAGGTATAGCAAAAAAATGAACGCTGCCCACCTGCTAATAATAAATATCATCTCTGGGGCAATCTCTGCAGCGTTCTCGTATTATAATTTGCTTACTCGCTGCTGCTGCCACAATAGTGAAATTTTCACTATTCCTTATTACGTATAATAGTAACTTGGTAAAATAATTGATATGTTCATCTTATGATATGTAAATTTCTGAGCAGTATTATTTTTTCACTATTCCTCTTGCAAGCTAATGCACAGGTGCTGAACGTGAAGATAAAGGAGCAGGTTATAAAGCCGGGAGACTCTCTGCACTTCACCGCCAGTTATTCCCCGGCAGCCGGAAAAACTGCCGGCGCTACACTTCTGCTCATGGCTATCAATGATAGTTTACAAATATGGGAAAAGCGTTTTCCCCTGCTGGGTGAGCCCATTTCTCCATCTGTCTTTTTGCCTACCGAAATGCCCACCGGCAGTTATAAACTCCGGTTTGTAGTAATGGAAAATTTTTTCTCGTTTACCGGCAAGGTACAGTCGCCGGGCAATGTAAAATCGCTGGAGGCCACGCTCGTGACCAAAGATGGACAATACCTGCAAAAAGATGTGGCGGTGCTGCCCGACAGTACATTTACATTCAATAATGTACTATTTCCGGGCGAGGGATTACTATCTTTTTCTAATAAGAGGATAAATCGCGACAACCTTAACATTACGACTATACAAGTCGTAGATTCTGCAGCCAAAAATGTAAATGTTGTGTATAAAGACATTTACATTGGGGAACAAAATGCCAGCAAAGAGTCCACAGTTATAGACGTGGATAGTAGTAGCCTGCAGACCTATTTTGGTCAAACTTATATACTGGAGGCTGTGCGGGTGGTCACAGAAACGAAGTCAGTAGCGGAGAAATTCAATGAGGAATACAGCACAGGTCTCTTCCGCACTGCAGACGAGAGACTTATAGACATGACCAATGTGACCGGCGGTTATACAAGCATTCTTCAATACTTACAAGGCAGAGTGGCAGGACTCAACATTAATAGTTTTGGTGCTGCCAGCTGGCGGGGGCAGCGGGTACAATTTTATGTAGATGAAATGCGTGCAAGTATAGACCTCGTTTCTATAATTCCTGTTACAGATATCGCTCTAGTAAAAGCCTATCCTCCGCCCTTCTTTGGCAATTTTGGTGGCGGTGGCGGAGCAGTAGCTATATACACACAAAGAGGTAGAGATTTTACTAACGTGGGGAATAATACTTTTAAGGTAACCGGCTATACGCCTTTGAAGAGTTCGTTTGAGGTAGTGAAAGGGAAGTGAGGTTTTGTAAATGTGGTAAGTGGGGACAAACTACAGTGGAGGGGATCTGGTTTGTAAGGACAAAAAACCATCGCACAGTTATCCGTTAGCTTCCCAAAATTATATCCGTGCTCCCCTCACTGCCAGAGAGAAAGCAAAAGTAGTTCTACTATCAGTTCCTCCCCTACCTTACATCTTTTATTAAAAATTTATTGGCTTCATCATGTCCCGCACAAGCTCTGCCATCCCACAGGCTGGTAGAAATTCCCATTCCCTTAAGCGCAGTGGACGGAGATTCCCAGGTTTCAATTTTGCTGAATACCAGAGTAAAGCTAGGTAGCTTTTCATAGTTGTACACTTCGGTGGCTGACTTTTTGGAAAAGTTTGTACTCGCTGAAAATAAAGGGTGCAGCTTGGTAGGCGTACCCAACATAAAGTTTGCATTATCAATGGCAACGCTGGCTCCAGTAAAGCTATTGTTATTTGCAACTCCGCCAAATACCGCATTCACATAATACTGTTCAAATTCGAGTGCCTCATCTCCATATTCTGGTAAGCGAAAATTTCCTACAATATGGTAGCCTCCGGCATTATTGTTTAAACCGGGGTAGCCTATGATAGCGGCAGAAGAGTCTATCGCAACGCTGTATCCGTAAAAAGCATCGGGCCTTGCAACTGTACTGTACTCGTGTTGAAAATCAAGAATGGGAGCCCCTCCACTTAGGCGGTAATAATATACTTTACCTTCTTTGGATGAATGACCAGGAGCACCTACCATCACGTGAGCACCATGGATGGCTACATCCCAACCAAAATAATCTCCCGCCGCGAAACCGCTGCCACCAGGCTGTATAACGGAACTGTTAGCGGCGTAAGTATTTCCTACGCGGGTAAATGTGTGAAAGCTCCCTTCGTCTGCGCTGGTAAATGGATCATTGAATGGCGCACCTACTACCATCTTGCCATAGCTCATAGCCACCGAAAAGCCAAAGCCATTACCGATGACTGCAAAGTTGATATTCTTTATAATTTGCCGCTGCACCCAGCTACCGGCTGTCCTTTCAAAAATATAAACCTTACCACTATCGCTTGCTGTACCGGGCGCACCTACGGCAATAAAATTCCCGTCTATTGCTACATCTGCACCAAATTTTTCCGCTACAGGATCTGCAGCTGTGGAGATGATTTCAGTTACAACCGTGTAATTACCTCCATCACTTTTAAAGAAAAATACCTGGCCATCACTGGTAGACACTACGATGCCGGCAGAATCTATGGCGGTGCGATATCCAAGTGTAGTAGTTCCCGTCGTAGTGCGTATAGTGGGCTGTAACCCTTGCGTGCTATTGGCAAATGCAAAAGCCAGCCAGTTTTGCCCGTCATACATATAAATAGTACGCTTCTCAGTATCATAGACCAGAAGACCGGCGGCGGGCGACGCAATAGATAAGCGCTCGCTGCTCGTAAGCCTGGGCAGCAATACACCCTTACTGGTGCTTTGTACTTCCAGGCTGGCGCTGGCATCCGGATTAGTGGTGCCTATACCTACATTTTGTGCAAATGCATGCATACATGCAAAAGAAGCTATCAGGATAATGCATAATGATTTTTTCATGGTTTCCAGTTTTATTGGTCTGTATCATGGGAATCTAAGCATTACCTAAAAATCTTCCTATACCCTATATATGTGATAGAGTTGCTGTTTCATTATAATGGCAAGCTGGGAAATATGCGGAAAAGGATTGGTTATTTTAGACATTATATATGACAGAAAAAAGGAGAATAAAGATTAATTAGTATCTGGCTCGTTGATGAGTGGCTGCAAATAGTCGGTTACTAATAGGGCGAAGTTGCCGGATATTTAAATGTGACCCGCTGTAGTAGGGCAGAAAAGGCAGCTGGCATGATTTAAACCTGTATGTGCCAGATGCGACACAGAAACGCTGACGCACAGGGGCTAGGCTGCATTTCTGCTCTAGACGGAAAAGGACTGGTCTGCAATTGTACCCAGGCATGTACGGTTTGGGCAGAAACAAAAAACCACAGCGTCAAATGAGCTGGTGAATATTAATATAGTGGTTAGGTAAAATTTTAAGCTGCAACCCTTTGCAGAATAACTTTACAGCGAATAGAAGAAGTCACTTTAAGTGCATGCGTTTTATGCAGTGGTATGGCAAAGTAATCGCCGGGGCCAAGTTTATTCACGTCGTCTTCTACAGTAATCTCACAGCTGCCTTCCACGATCAGGAATCTTTCATACTCATCATCGTGCACTTCATGTGGCGCAGAATCCTTCAACCATACAATAGCGGTAAGTGCTTCGGGAGTATACCCTATTATTTTAGCAAAAACATCTTCGGTTTCAGGCGCAATCATATCGTCTCTTTCCAGCCATTCCGCATAATCTGTAATGGATGCTCCTGCCCCTAATAAGGGCGGCGCAGCAGGTTGCTCTCCATTTTGTAAACGCTCCGTATAATCAATAGTGGCCATTACGAACGGCTTAATTGTGGAAGCAGGCTTTACGCCATTTGCATTTGCATAGGTAAGTATTGCCATTTCAATTGCCTCTATCTCTTCCCTTATTCCCTCATCTGCGGCTGCCATTTTTTCTACCTCCTCACATTCAATAGGCGTAGCAATGCCTAACACATACTGTTCTAATATACCCGACTCCATAAATTCTTTAGTGCTCATCATAACTTTTCTCTGGTTTTCAGGTTTTTAATAGCTGCCCGAACCTCAGCTTTTACTTCCTCAACTGTTTTATTTAAGACTGCTGCAGCCTCGCTGTAGTTTAATCCCTTATAGTAAAGCAGATCAAAAGCAGTGTGATCGCTATCATATACGCCTTTACGGGAGGATAGGTTTTGCAGCTGCTGCTGTTCTAATGCATGAAAAGACAGTTGCCGGGATGATTTGAACAAATAACTAAACATATTGGCATCCACAATATTAAAAACAGCTGCCTGAGTTTGGGCATTTAAAAATACTTTAGTTAACACCTCTGTCGCCAGCGCTTCATCATTTACAATACGAATGATGATACCGTATAATGGAGCTGAGTATTTATCATATAATTTATCTACCGACTGGGCATCACTTCCTTTATTAAAAGTTGCCATGCGCCCATCTTCCTCATTTACTCCAAAATTGGACATAAAACTAAAATTTTAAAAAGCCCTTTTATGGCAAGAAAGCAAAGTTAAAGTATTCCTTTATGTATGCTTTCAGAATATTATTCTATTCTGGGTATTGCAGATATACAGCAAAGCTATTGAATGCAAGCTTGGCAAGTCGTTTTACTATCTATCACTTGGATGTAATGTCGTTGCTTCTGTGATTTATTACCTATATGCTTACATCCGGTTGCAAAACGGGCAAATTTAAGTAGCAGCTGTGAGCTGCTAGCTGCATTTCTGCGCAAAAGTTGGGCTGTTATTCCGAAGTTGATATTGTAGTTCCAGGATTAAGTGGAAGTGCAAAATAAAAACAGGAGCCCTTGCCCGGGATGCTTTCGGCCCAAATACGGCCCTGGTGCCGTTCTACTATCTGCTTACTGAGGAACAGCCCTATGCCAAGCCCCTGGAACCGGGCGTTAGTTTCTACCCGGTAAAACCGTTGGAAGAGATTTGCCAGGTCTTCCTGCGAAATGCCGATCCCGAAATCTCTTACATATACAATAATTTCATGCGCCTCCACTTGTAAGCCTGCCTGCACCTCTTGCGCATCCGGTGAATATTTTACCGCATTGCTCAGCAGGTTTGTAATTACCTGCTCTACCCGTAACCGGTCTGCCACGCATACCTGCTGCAGACTTTGCACGATGTTTAAATGGTGACTTATTGTGGTTTGCTGCAGGTTTTCTACACATTCCTGCAGTAGCTCTCCTATGTCAAAAGGCTCCATAAAGTACTCCATTCTATTGGCTTTTAACTTAGACACGTCCAGAAGATCTGAAATCAGTTTTTCCAGCTTACTTATAGATGTCATTGCCCTGGATAAGAATATGGCACTGTCCGTTTCGACGCTTTCATCCGTGGTATCTTGCATCAGCTGCAGGTATCCTTTCATACTGGTGAGTGGAGTTCTCAGTTCGTGGCTTGCCATGCTCAGGAATTCATCCTGCTTGTCATTCATCAGCTGGGACTGCAGCAATTGTGCCTCCCGATTGATTACTTCTTCCTGTAGCTTTTTGAAGTTTGTAATGTCAGCGATAAACGCAATAAATATCCAACCGGTTTCTGTTTTTACATCAGAGATGCTGAGGTTTACGGGAAAGGTATGACCCAAGCGGTGTAGGGCAGTTATCTCGATCGTTTTGTTTAGGACCGGCCCTTCACCGGTGGCTAGAAAATGTGCCATACCCCGGGCATGTGCCTTGCGGTAATTTTCCGGGATAATGATATCTGCCAGCGGCCTGCCTTTTACTTCCGCTGCCAAATAACCAAAGATAGCCTCTGCCTTGGGGTTCCACTCCAGCACTATTTGCAATTCATTTATAATGACTACAGCCGAGGGTGCATTGTTAATAATGGTTGCTAGCCAGCGTTCATTTTTGGCCATAGCCATTGCGGCTGCCCGTTTTTGGGTGTTGTTTCGAAAAACTCCCCGGGTGTACTGAGGTTCATCATTCTGGTATACACAGCCTACCTGGCCTTCCACTACCACTTCATCACCGGATTTCGACAGCAGGTTGAAATTGATATCGCCGGGTTGGCGCAATTTTACCACATCGGCACGGTACTGCCGGTAGTGCTCCTGCGTTGCCGGCATCATAAAGTCATAAATACTACGCCCACGCACTTCATCCAGGGTATATCCAAGCGTGTATAACCAGGCAGGATTAGCTGTAATGATTTTGCCATCCATATCAAGGAACTGAATGAGATCACTACTATGATCGAACAGATCCTGGAAATGCGTATCAAAGTTTAGTGGACTCATAAGCCATTATTATATTCCTGTAAATAAATGGTTTTCAGGGTGAAGTTAAGCGAAACATATTCAATTTGACAGGTCAAGGAAATGCTGGAATTTTCCAGGTGAGATATGCAGCATGGCCTGTGTGTGTGTATGCGTATCTGCGTATCACAGTATCATCGAATTCAAAAGCATAATATCCAATAGACGTCTTCCACCTTTTTAATCACATTTCTGCCAGGCTACTTCTGCAGAGTATAATTCTATAGAATCATTCTTTGGTGCGGCGCAGAAAAGCCGGGCTGCTTTTTTGCGCAGGAACTACAAGGTCTATGCCAGTATGGGATGGAGAGGAACAACTATTTATTTGGGCAGTAAAGCCGCTGGCAGCGCCTATGTGAGCTGCCATCAACTGCTGGTTTCCCCATTTGCCGTGCTGTATTTAAAATCGTGGAGCGGTTATTGACTGGGAGGGCAGTTGGGTTGCATCAGCAACCCGGCTATACTACAGTTTGCCGGCGCTTCCATACGTTAATAAAAGAGCCACTATACCGGAACTGCATATACTTACGCTTAGCTTACCATCACGCACACGCTTACCATACGCTTACGCTTAGCATACTATTACGCACACGCTCACACTACACTTATCCATTTTTCATTTACATTAAAACCAATTTTTTATGAGATCAAAAATTTTATTGCCCGTGCTTTCCCTGTTGTTTGCAACACTGTTGGGAAGTTGTACTAAAGAATCGGTTCCGGCCGAAACTAGTAACATTGCCGAACCCGCTGCGCTCTTTGTCTCCAAGCTACAAACAGTAGACCTGGGCCTGTCAGGTGAATTTGTGATATTATCTAAATCAGGCATTACAAACGTTTATAAGTCTACAGTTACCGGGGATATTGGCACAAGCCCTATTACTGGTGCAGCCATTGGTTTAACATGTGCAGAGGTAACCGGGGATATCTACTCGGTAGATGCGGCAGGCCCCCTGCCATGCACGCTTACTAATGCCAGCCGGCTAACCACTTCTGTAAGTAATATGCAAACGGCATACACGGATGTAGCGGGCAGGGTTAACCCCGACTTTATAAACCTTGGTGCCGGCGATATTGGCGGCAAAACCCTTAGGGCAGGTCTGTACACCTGGACAAGTGGTTTGTTGATACCTACTGACATCACCCTGGCCGGCGGTCCAAATGATACCTGGATCTTCCAGGTGGCCGGCACTTTAAACATGGCATCGGCAGTGAGGATTACCCTTGCCGGTGGAGCCAGTGCAAAAAACATTTTCTGGCAGGTTGCGGGGGCCGTTACCCTGGGCACTACCAGTCATTTTGAAGGGACTATACTAGGTGCTACCGGTATAAATATGCAGACCGGTGCTACTATAAACGGCAGGTTACTGGCCCAAACCGCTGTTACCCTGCAAATGAATACCGTAACGCAGGTAAAATAAATATTGTAAAAATTATAAAAGAAAGCGGTTTGCCTAAGGCAGCCGCTTTTCTTTTTATAAGTTAGCAGCCCGGTTCGTGGCTGTGTCTTGCGCAGATATGCAGCCCGTCCTCTGTGTGTAAGCATATCTGTGAATTACAATATCATCGGATCTAAAAGCAAAATTTCCAACAAACTTTTGCCTGCATTATAATCATTAGCACTACCACTTCAATGGCTTACTTACACCAGCAGTGAAAACAAATGCCAGAGGCCGGAAGGCCACACGGCGGAGGGCAGGAGTCGGTTATGAATTACCTACGGCGGAAGTAATATGAGGACCTAAACCAAGGCAAAGAATGAGTTTTCTAAAACGGAAACAGCAAAGACTTAGTATAAGACTATGCTGCATCATTTCCGATGTGACATCTTACCATTAATCCGAACAATATTTTTTCACTGCTGCTAGTACAGCTTCTTTTTGTCCATTATCCCGCCGATAAAAATTTGCAACAATGGTTTCGTAGGCATAGGAGTCGCAAGCGTATTTGTATTTGAAAGCTATATAAAACCTGTCAGGGCCTGATCCTGTTTGACCCGTCAGTATTGCTTTCGTTTCTTTTACACCAAACTCACAATCCCCTTTTTCTGGAATATGCATTCGGATATATAATTGGTTGTTCTTTGAAAAAAAACGAATAGAGGAATGGACGGTACTGTTACTACCTGTGATAGAGAAACTGTAAGAAGGATTCTGGAAATTGATGCGGGCGCTCCGGACCAGTTTATTTAAAGAATCTGCCAGGTTATCCACTGTTGAATAATTAAAAGCAGGGTTTGAAACTCTACCCGGGGCGGGCGTGCTATTTACAGTATTGGTACTACCTACCCTATCTTCTGCCTGCACTTCGGCAGACTTCTCCCACACATAGGTAAGCCCATTTTGCTGACCGCCTATTACACTGATGTATATTTTATAGCCAATATAATCTTCCAGTTTAAACTTGAAACTGCTTTTTGTTCCTTCATGGGTCGTAAAGGATATTTTATCGCCCGAAACTTTCCAGTCGTACCGGGGTTGATCGCCCTGATTTTCTCCTTTTTTGTGATAATACATTTTCCCCTGCGGCAGAAAGACCATATAACTTCCCTGGTATTCTTTAGGGGTTGTATAGAACTGACCTTTCCATTCGTACCGGCGCAGAAACCATTTGTACTTGCACATGTATTCAGTTATTTCCGTGGAAGTCATTTGCTGAGCAAATAAATTGTTGTCCATTGCAAGAAGCAGGAGCAACAAAAAGGCAACAGTTAATCTTTTAATCATATACCGCGAAGATTTAAAATAATAACTACAATTCTATGAAAAATATTGCTAGTTTCAGCGCAGATAATTTTGGAACAGCAGCTATGACGCCTCTAGCGCAGATATGTAGTACAGCTCTTGTGCGTGAGCTTATCTGTGCGGCACTTTAACTAGCGCTGATATTCTGCTTGTCTCTTGTGCGCATCTTCACATAATCATCGGATCTTAAAGCATAATATCTAGCAAGCCTTTACCGCCCTTGTAATCTATAGCGCTGCTGTATCTCCAATCTTCTGCTCGATTTACTAAGCCAGCGACTACATGGGCTTGCCAACATCCGGTTACAAACCGGACAACTTATCGTGGCATAAAGTGAGCCGCTAAAGCGGAACACATGCGCCAGTAGGGGGCATTAACTGAACCGCTGAAGAGAAAGTAAATAACTAAAGAGCAATGGTTACACTAGAAGATACATGACAAAGAAAATAAGAAGTAAGTTCGTGAAGGCACGAACCAAGGCGGAAAATTGATACAATTTTAATTAAATTTAATTAGTCTTACTATCTTATTAATAGTATTGTTCCGAATTCTGAGCGATCTGGCTCGCCCTCTAATTGATATTTGCAAAGCCAGGTATAAGCACCAGCGTCCCTGGGTTGGCCATTGTGTCTGCCATCCCACCCTTTGGCAGGTTCTGTAGATTGATAAACAATGCTACCATACCGGTCAAAAATTGTTATCTGAAATTTTTTGATATTTCCATAAATCAAAGCTCTGAATATATCATTTCGCGAATCTCCATTGGGCGTAAACGCAGTAGGCACATGCAGTCCGGTCAAACATTGTTTACCTACAATATTAATAGAATCTCTTCCTTTGCAACCCTCTCTTGTAATCACATCAAGCCAGTATTTTCCTGGTTTACTTATAATTAAATCTGAATTAGCAGATCCATCATTCCATAAATACCTGGAAAAAGTTCCCGCAGTAGCAATTTTATAACTGCTGTAGGTACACATAGATGTATCAGCAGGAAGAAAATCAGAGGGTGATTTAAGAATAGTTTTTACCTCTATGCTGTCTCTTCCCTGACATCCATTTAAATCGGTTACCACAACTGCATACTTACCTAATTTGTTAATAATAAGCGTTTGGTTCTTTGAACCATCACTCCACAAATAATCATTAAAAGAACCTGCATTTAATACTCTCGATTCCCCTTCACAAAGCACATCAAGTTTACTTAAGTTCACAACCGGAGTTGATAGCATTTTGATTACGATAGT
>JBBKWE010000159.1:0-27927 GCA_037968795.1 Ferruginibacter sp. | reverse complement strand
TAATTTTATACGTGCCAAGTTTTCATTTATTATTACAATAATAAAATAAGTGAAGTTTCACTCCAAAAAAAAGAGGTTATTTCACTCCCGTGAAATAACCTCTTTTCTATTATAAGATTGAAGAATTTCAATCTGGTATTACCAGCCGGGGTTTTGTTGCCCAGCGAGGTTTGGATTTACAGTGATATCATTCACTGGTATAGGCCAGGTAAATTTATCATCATCTGCAGGCTTAGACAAAGCATAAAACTGGTCTGGAGGTGTTACCTGTAGAATATTTAAATTCTGAGGTGCACGGCGGGTGAAACCTAAATGCCACCTTTTAAGATCCCACAAGCGGAAACCTTCAAAAGCTAGCTCTCTGAAACGTTCGTCTCTGATGGCATCTCTAAGTACTGTACCTGTTGTAACTGCTGTAGTAAGTCCTCTTGCAGTTCTAAGTTGAGTAAGTCTGCTTACAGCCGCTACTTCTCCTGCACCACCTTCTCTCTGGCCGGCTTCTGCTGCTATAAGATACAATTCTGCTACTCTGAATAATCTTGGAGCATGCTGGTAATTTGTAAAAGTACCGGTGAAAAGAGCCGGATTTCCCGGAAACTTGTTTACGATAGTGATATTAGGAACATTCATGGCCTGAAAGTAAACTGTTTTTACAGAGAAATATACATTTTTACGCAGATCAGCATTATCGTACATATCTACCACCCACTGGCTAGGAACAAAATCAGGTGAAAACCTATTAGCTCCTCCATTAAAACCAATGTAAATAGCATTTGTATTAGCCAGCTCATTTGGCTTGCTTACAAAAGACTGCTGTATTACTTCCTGGGTAGCGTCATTGGTCCACATAGAATTAAGACCTGCAGTTGTAGTATACAAAGGATAAACGCCAGAATTAATAACCTGCTCAGCTGCAGTACGAGCGCCTGCCCAGTCCTGCATATTAAGCTTAACTCTTGCTTCTAATGCCAATACTGAGTGCGTGGTAAAGTAGTTACTACCTTTTACGCCGGCTACGCTGGCAAGAAGTGGTTTAGCCTGAGTTATATCTTTAATGATTTGGTCATAAACTACTTTTACAGTCGCTCTTGCTGGCTTAGCTAATGGATCGTAAGTAAGTACCAAAGGTACTCCGAGGTCGGTAGCAGCTGTAGCCGGCTCGTAAGGCTTGGCCCAGCGAATGATTAGCTCAGAGTAATAATACGCTCTTGCCATTAAAGCATTTCCAAGATAACGGTCCAATTCCGTTTTTTCAGCAACAGTAGTGGTTGGAATTGCAGGATACCCATTAATTGCAGCATTTACATTCTTTAATGCAAAATAGTAACCTTGCCAAATGGCACTTATTGTTTGATCGTCTGCTAAAAAGTTTGTACCCCATTTATGTGTACTACCATTTCTGTTACCATAATCTATAGTAGCGTTAAGCTGATCTGCTTGTACATCCTGAGGTACGGTATAATTTCCGTATTGTCTGCTTCTAAGTAGAGCATAAATGCCATTATCATAAGCCTTAGCATCTTGTACTGTTTGAAAAGATTGACTAAGCTCTATACTATTAGCTGGAAAAAGGTCAAGATTTTTTTTACAAGAAGCCAACGTAATAGAAGCAAGTACTGCTATTGCGAAGAATTTTATTGTTTTTTTCATTTTTTTATATTTTTAGACTTGTTTTACCTTGTCTACTAATGATTAACTTTTTTTATTAGAATCTAAATTTCGCTCCTACTACAACTTGTTTTGTATTAGGATTTGCGCCTAATGACAAGTTTGAATCTATCTCAGGATCAGGACCAGAATAGTTAGTAACTGTAAAAAGGTTTCTACCGGTAACTGAAAAGTCAACTCCCTTTATCGCCTTAGTTTTATTTAGAATTTTTGATGGTATGCTATACCCTACAGTCAATCCCTTTAATCTCATAAAAGAAGCATCTTCTATCAAACGACTATCAAATTGTGTAAACTGCTCACCATATTTAGGGAATCTTGTAACGTCCCCTGCCTTCTTCCAGTAATCAAGCACATTTGTACTTTGGTTAAACCCTGGAAATGTAGATGGATTCTCAAAGAAATATCTGTCGTTATTAATCAAATATTTACCCTTAGAAAAACTAAAATTTGCATTAAGGTAAAAACCGTCAAAAGTTGCATCTACTCCGAAACCACCATTGAAAGGAGCATATCTGTTTATACCAGTGCCCTGTTGTAGTGCAGCAGAATTAAAGACAGAAGTCACATTATTAGGATCTTGCTGACCATACACAAATTTAGTAGGATCTGCATTAGGTTTGTACCAGGTAGGCAAGCCATTAGCAGGATTTACTCCTGCGAAAACAGGGTATAGGAATGATACAGGCTGACCTATTACATAACTAACTCCAGTATTTGGTATTACATAAAAATCTCGTCCCTGGAATAACTCAGTAACCTCATTTTTATTATAGTTAAAGTTAACGAACGGAGTGATAGAGGCTCTGTTAGAATTTAGAAGTTCTGCTCTCACACCCAGATCAATCCCTCTGTTCTGAATAGAACCAGCATTAAAAGTTACATTAGAAAAACCAGAAGTGTACGGGAAAGGTTGACTAAATAACTGATCGCCGGTTTCCCTATTATATAAATCTAAAGTCACATCTATTCTTTTAAAAATAGTAAGGTCTAACCCAAGATTAGTTTGAGTTTGTCTCTCCCAACCTAATTCGGGATTTCCAGGGGCAGAAATATTAAATCCTGTCTGTCCGTTGTACTGTAAATTATTAACCGTAGCAAGGTTTTCATAATTTCCTATAGCAGAGTTGCCTGTAACACCATAACTCACCCTTACTGCAAGGTTGGATATCCACTTTAAGTTACTCATGTAAGATTCTTTGGTAAGATTATACAAAGCACCCGCAGAATAAAAATTTGCAGTCCTATTATTACGTCCAAAACGAGAGGATTGGTCCTGACGTCCCGTAACATCTAAAAATATTTTTTTCTTGAAACCATAATTGATCCTAGAAAAGAAAGACTGGTAAGCAAATTCAGTAAGGCTAGAACCTGCATCTCTTGTAGGACCAGCACCTATTAATAAAAGACGGTCGTCAGTCTGGCCATTAGAAGAACCACTAAAACTTGAAGTTCTGCTCTTTATGTACTCCTGCCCTACTAGTAAAGTAATATCATTACTAGAATTGATCTTTATTTTATATTCTCCAGTATTAGTAATAGTACTTTGAACGCCCCTGGTAAATTCCTCAGCCACAGAACCATTATTAGGAGAACCAAGGAATGATGGAAGTGTTGTATTATTAGTAGTGTAATCGTAAGCATCCATACCCACCTGGCTTTTTAGAATCAAATTTTTAACCGGACGGAATTCAACGAATAGAGATGGATTGAACTGTATATTTTTACCTTCAAATCTTATCTTTTCAGCTAGATATTGTGGGTCGTATCTATTCCAGCCAGGAATAACGCCCTGGAAACGCTTACCATTAGAATCAACAGCTGCATAAAATGGCTGAGCAAGTAGCGACAAACCACGGTTTGTACTATTACTACCATAAGGATTTGTCTGGCGTGTGTCTACACCACCTCCTACATTAAGACCAAACTTCAACCAGTCTTTTACAGTAGAAGTAACGTTTGAACGAAATGTACCTCTTTGGAAATCTGAGCGGAAAGTCAGACCTTCTTGTTTAAGAAGACTACCTGATACGTAGTAAGTCGTTTTACCGCCACCGCCGCTCAGGCTAAGGTCTACCTGTGAGAATGGCGCATTATTTTTATAATAAGTTTTATACCACTTAGTATCAGAAGTATTCTGTGCAAGAATTGCATCTACCTGGGCCTGACTACGATAACCGGTAGCAATCCAGAAATCTGTAAGTTGCTTAGTATTCATGAAACTATTGAAAAGGTTTTCAGTCTCCTTTATCAAGCTGCTTTGACCATATTGTGCAGAAACAGATAGGGAAGGCGCTCTTGCCGAACCTTGCTTAGTGGTGTACAACATAACACCACTCGCTGCTCTGGAACCATAAATGGCAGTAGCAGATGCATCTTTTAAAACTGTTATAGAAGCAATATCATTAGGATTAAGTGAAACGATTGTGCCTGCGCCTACCTGCACACCGTCAAGAACATATAATGGTGTATTACTGGCACCAAGCGACCCTACCCCATGTAGTCTTACTGAAGGAGTAGCAGAGGGTTCTCCTGAAGAAGTATAAACCTGTAATCCTGGCACTTTACCCTGTAGGGCATCCAACATATTTGCGGTAGGCTTGTCGCTAATTTCCTTTCCACCCACTGTACTCAGAGATCCTGCAACAGTCTCTCTTTTCTTAGCACTACCATAGCCTACAACAACTACCTCATCAAGGTCGCTGGATATACTGGTAAGGGAGATAGCATAAGTGCTGGCATTGCTAATGGCAACTTCTTGTTCGCTGTTACCTATAGCAGAAATTACAAGAGTACGTCCATTTGCCGGAACGGTAATGCGAAAGTTACCATCAGTACCAGTAGAAGTACCTACTCGAGTTCCTTTTACTAAAATGCTTGCATTAGCAACAGGTGCCCCATTTTCGTCTGTAACTTTACCAGTAATAGTTTTTTGAGCAGTTACACTGAGTGCAATGCAAAAAATCGCCATTAAAGAAAGTAATAGTTTTCTCATCATGAGTTTTGTTTTGTAATATTTAAATAAAAATTATGGTGAACTGGTTTCCGTAGAGAGCGTAAAAATATATCAGAAGTTGCATCAAAAAATCAAAGACATTAACAAGAAGCTAACAAACTTGCCATTTCAACTATAATGAAGCTAGAAAGTCAGACATGTTAACACAATTTTAACAAATTTATTTTAGTTTATATTTGACATTCTTCATGCAGTATTTTTCCTTTAATGATATGGTAGTTAAGGGATTAGAGTCATTTAATACAAAAAGTATTATCATCTGCAAATAGAATAATAAAAATGTTTTAACAAAGAGATAAACGTTTAACCATACTCTTAACAGTATAAAAATAGGAGTAGATAAAACAGTTTTGATATAAGAGGAATCATCCACTTTTACATAAGATTATAGAAATTCGTTTTTATAATTATTAGAACCTATACCCTTCTTTTATTAATTCTGGCATTTGCCCTTGAAAACGCTTTATCCTCGGAATAGATTCACCCATTACATATCCCTGAGTGGGATTTAGTTCTACATAGTTCTGATGATAACCTTCTGCCATCCAGAACTTTGTGAAGGGAACTATCTCCGCAGCGATAGGTTGGTCGTATTTCCCGGAAGTGGTGAGTTTTGTCTTATACTCAATTGCTGCTTTCTCTTCTGCCTCATTTCTGTAAAATATAATAGACCGGTATTGACTGCCCCTATCTGGCCCCTGGCCATTTGCCTGGGTAGGGTTCTGAGAAGCAAAATATACTTTAAGTAAAGTCTCGTAAGAAATCTCTGCCGGATCGTAATAAACTTCTATAGCTTCTGCATGGCCTGTGCGTCCTGCTCCTACCTCTTCATAACTTGGGTTCGTTTCTGTACCACCTGCATAGCCAGAGTATACTTCTTTTACACCCTTTACACTTTCATATACAGCTTCCACACACCAGAAGCACCCGCTGGCAAAGGTAGCTTTGCTGTACTTTTTCAAGCTTTCTTCACTGGGGTGGCGGTTGTCCCCCGCAGCTTTGCTTGTTTGCTTTTGTGTACTGTTAGTTCCATTCTGTGCACAACTTTGCAGAGAAAAGATGAGAAATAGGCTAAAAATAGTTGTTACGAGTATATTCTTCATATTTATTTAATTTTGTTCTGCTCACCTTTTATATAAGGAATCAGCCGTGGTTAAAACTATAGTCAATTACGTTCTAAATACCAGAACTGTTCATTTAAAAAAGAACTTGAGCGATTATTTATTATTAAGTTAACTACTATTTACAGAGTGCAACAAAGCCCCTGTATAATAGTTTTAAAGTAAAGTTGTAGCAGAAGCTTATGCCAGCAAGCCTTCCGCAAAAAATATTCTTTGCAATGTAATATTAAAACTATTACCTTTGCAGTCCTAAAAAAAAATAGATATGAACGCAATAGATTTTGTTCATGAGCAGTTGACTACTAAAGCAACGCTTCCAACATTTAAAGCAGGTGATAACGTAACGGTAAATTATCGTATTGTAGAAGGAACTAAAGAGCGTATTCAGAGCTTTAAAGGCGATGTAATTAAGCGCCAGGGAACTGGAGCTACTGCTAGTTTTACTGTACGTAAGATAAGTGATGGTGTAGGAGTAGAGCGTTTATTTCCTGTATTTTCTCCAAATGTAGAGAGCATACTTGTAAATAAAGTAGGCCGTGTACGTAGAGCAAAACTTTTCTACCTGAGAGAGCGTAGCGGTAAGAGTGCTCGTATTAAAGAAAAGCGCATGGCAGTGGGTAAGGAAAAGAAAGTAAAAGGCAAAAAGAAGGTAGAAGCTAAGGTGGAAGCACCAGTTGTAAGTACTGAAGCATAATTTTATTCCTGGCCTTTCGAGGGCTTAGGTAGTAGAAAAAGCGGATTTACAAATATTACAGGCTTTGATATATTATTGTAGTAGGAGCGACTTGAGAAAGTTGCTCCTTTTTTATGTGTGGGATAATCTGAGTCTTTGTGTTATTTTTTGCTATATATATTCGACCCGCAGCATTCGGATACGTTTCCTATAGCCCGGCTACTTTTTTATGAAAGTTTAAAGACAGGGAGTACATTTACGATTTTCTGTTTTTGCACGCGACTAAAAAGTCAATACTTTTACGTTCTTTAAATAAAGCTCAAATGGCAAATACCGACGTAGACATTATCGCAGACCTACTGCAAGCTTTAATAGCGGTGCGGCCAGAAGACAATTTTTGCCAAAGCTTGTGGGAACAATATTGTGAACGGGGCGGTTTGAGTAAAAAGCAACTTGAAGGACTGCTAGGCAAAGCCACAAAATTTACGGAAGTTTCTCCGGGCAAGCTAGCTACGCTGGAAGCAATCATAAAAAAGAAACACCAGAAACAAAAATCAGAAATATCTGCTCCCGCGGTAGAAGAAGCCCGCGATAAGAAGCCGGGGAAAGATATGGAAGCCATTCTGGCAAAGTATCCTGAACATAAGAGAGTTCTCTTTCTTAAAAGCCGCTGGGATAAGGGAGAAGAATTATCTACTGCAGAACTGGAAGATATATTGCGGTTGAAGAAAGCTGTTCTTAAATAAACGCAGACAAGTATCAGGCTATAATAAGGCTTTGCCTATGAATCAATGCTTTACAAAACTTATTTATCTCTTTTCTTGTTCTCTCCCCAATTATGCTACACATAGCCTTCGATCCTATATATGCACACCCCTTGCCAGTAGGGCATCGCTTTCCTATGCTTAAATACGAGCTCATTCCCGGGCAATTGCTGCATGAGGGAACCATAACCAGAAGCAACCTTCTCGCACCGGAATTTTGTCCGCTAGAAGTGGTCTTGCAAACCCATGATAAAGAATACGTACACAAACTCTTAAACCAAACCCTAAGTGCTCGTGAGCAAAGAGTAATAGGGTTTCCGCAAACTCCTGAGCTTACCACTCGGGAATTTAAGATTGCTCAAGGCACGATAGATTGTATGCATGCCGCCATGCAATATGGCATTGCACTTAATGTAGCCGGCGGCACCCACCATGCTTTTGCTGCCAGGGGCGAGGGCTTTTGTATGCTCAATGACCAGGCGATTGCTGCAAACTATTTTTTGAACTCTACACTGGCAAAGAAAATTATCATACTAGACTTAGACGTACACCAGGGGAATGGCACTGCGGCTTTATTTGAAAACAATGACGCTGTATTTACAATGAGTGTGCATGGTAAAAATAATTACCCCTTCAGAAAAGAAAACAGCGACCTGGATATACCACTGAAAGATGGAATAGATGATAAAACCTACTTAGATATTCTTGCCAATACACTTCCTGAATTATTGGAAAAAGTAAAACCTGATATTGCCTTTTACCTGAGCGGCGTAGATGTACTTGCCACAGATCGCTACGGCAAAATGGCTCTAAGTATACAAGGCTGTAAAGCAAGGGACGAGTTTGTATTGAAGGAACTAATTAAAAGAAATATCCCCTGTGCTATAAGTATGGGTGGCGGCTATAGTAAAGATGTGGCGGTGATTACAGAGGCGCATTGTAATACTTTCAGGGTGGCCAGCGAACTAATTTGAAAATTGTTTGATTTGGGAATTTGAAAATGGGATGACTCAGTTAAAATTTACATTCATAATACAATTTTCAAATCAACTAATTCCTTAATTTTCAAATTAACTCATTTTCAAATCCTCAAATTAAAGACTTGTATACCCTTCCCCATCAAATGCTACCTCTTCTAATTTCCCTTCTCTTCTTGGCTCACAAGCTACCAGATCAGCGTGCATAATCGCCGGCAAGGACTGGTACAGGGCTGTGCCTTCTGTTTTCCAGGCTATCATTTCGTCGCTGGCTTCTTTTACTTTTTTTGCAGGATTGCCTACTATAATGCTGCGGTCTTCAAACGTAGAATTTGCTGGCACAAATGATAAGGCGCCCACAATGCATTCTCTCCCAAGCACTACATTATCCATGACTACGGCATTCATCCCTACAAGGCAATTAGCCCCTATTGTAGCACCGTGTATAATAGCCCCGTGACCAACGTGTGCACCAGCTTGCAATAAAACAGTGACGCCGGGAAACATGTGAATTGTGCAGTTTTCCTGCACATTACAGCCGTCTTCTATAATGATCTTTCCCCAGTCGCCCCTTATAGCTGCACCAGGGCCGATGTAGCAATTCTTGCCTATCTGCACATGGCCCGTCACTGTAGCCTGCGGGTGCACGTAGGCCGTTGCGTCTATAATTGGGGTTATGCCTTTGTAAGAATAAACCATTGTTTTATTTTTCTTTTACCAAAGGCTTATTGGTGCGAAAACATAAACCCTTAAACTGTGCTACCAGCATTTTATCCTGGTTATGAACGTATACCTGGTACAGACCTGTGCTGCGACCATTGTGCAGTTCCTTCCCCTCGGCAGTAAGTATATCGCCTACCTTTACCTGCTTTACAAAATTTATAGAAGCATCTAAGGCTACCGAGAGGTTGTTTCTGTTGTTACAGGCAAATGCAAAGGCACTATCTGCAAGAGAAAAAGGGATGCCGCCGTGTACGATACCTAATCCATTAACCATTTCTGGCCTTATAGTCATTTCTATTCTACTGTACCCTTCATTTATTTCAAGCACTTTTATTCCCAGCCATTGTGAGAATGCATCGTGCTTCATCATGTGATCTACTACCTGGGTAGAATCTGTACTCGTTGTCATCATAATATCAAAAAAATTTTAATGTTTAAATTTTCAGCCTTTTGTACTAATTAGATTATTTAAAAAAAGTTATTTACCAGTAAAAACAGGCTTTCTTTTCTCTAAAAAAGATTGCACTCCTTCTGCGTAGTCTGCTGTAGCAGCTGCCTTTCTTTGCAATCGATCCTCCTCTTGCAGTTGTTGCTCCAGGCTATTTTTTGCAGATACATTTAATGCATGCTTCGTATAGGCAAGTCCTTTTGTAGGCATTGCAGCGAGCGTATTTGCTATTTGGAAACTAGCTTCTACAAAATCTGCTTCAGAAAAAACCTTGTATAGCATACCCATGTTTTCTGCCTCTGCTGCACTTACTTTATCACCCATCATCATGAGCGCGCTTGCCCGTTGAAACCCAATAAGACGAGGCAAGAACCAGGTACCACCACTATCTGGTATAAGTCCTATTTTACTAAATGCTTGCAGGAAACTTGCATTCTCTTGTGCCACTACCACATCTGCGCTTAGTGCTATGTTTGCACCAGCCCCGGCAGCTACACCATTTACCGCTACCACCACAGGCTTCGGTAAATTTCTTATTCTGCTTACAATAGGATTGTAATGTTCGCTTAAGATCTTATCTATACCTACTGCATTTTCTCCCACTAGTTCAGCTAAATCCTGACCGGCGCAAAAAGCTTTTCCTGCACCAGTGATATACACTGCTCTCACGGCATTATCGTCTTTGGCTTCATCAAGTTTATTTTGTAGGAGAAAAGCCATTTCCCGGTTAAAAGCATTGTACTTATCGGGCCTATTGAGGGTGATAATAGCAACTGAATTCTTAACTTCATATAATATAAAATCCATCTTACTTTTTTTTAAATATACTCAATAATGGAAAACGCTTACGGATTTTTTCTATCCTGGTACTACAGCTTTTTTCGTTTCTTCCTCATCAGTATCATCAGGTGCTACTGCTTCAGCAGCTTGCACCTCATCTTCTTGCATTACTTTTTTACTGCTTGTCATGATACTTATCATCATCACCAGGACAGAGATCAATATCACCTGTATTACAATAGACTTATTTACCAACGGGATACTATTTTCCGGTATTATAGATATAAATAACAATATCGTAATCAATCCTCTTGGTGCCACAAAAAGTAAAGTGCGCATAGGCAGGCCACTCCATTTTAGCTGTATTGCACGAAAGGCAAAGATTACAAACACAATTCCAAAAGACCATAAAAGGGTAGACGTATTGAGGACTTCGTTACTCTGTATCAGGTAGCCAAAAAGTATAAAAAATAAAGATCTTATTAGAAATGCAGCTTCAAATGCAAGCCCCTTAAATCGTTGCGCTTCTTCATTGAGCTCAAGAGGCTTGAGCGCTCTTACTATTCTAAACTTTCGTAGTTCATCCAGGTTGCCCATAAAAAGACCAAAGAGCATTATAAATATAAGCGAGGGCAACTCATACACTTTACTTACTTCATAGATAAGCATTACCAAAAGAATAATGGGCACAAACTTAATATGATGTGATATCTTACCAAGCAGATAAGATAACAGCAAAGTAGCAGCAAAAGAAACTGCAATCATAAGCACCAACTGTAGCGAAAAAGTAGCAAAGGTCGCAAGGCCATAAGTCTTGTGTGAGACTATAAAATTAAAAAACAAAACACCTATTATATCGCTGAGGCTACTTTCGTATACTATAAATTCTTTGGTCGTTTTAGTAAGATTTTTTACACTGGGAATAGCTATAGCGCTACTTATCACACAAAAAGGTATAGCATTTATCAGGCTTTGCTTCCAGGGATTTTCTCCTATATAATGGAAGAGAGCGGCTATCACAAAAGCAGTTGCCAGCATGCTCACAATTACCCCTATAAGCGATTTTTTTATTACCCCTATTTTACTCGCATTTAGCTCTAACTCCAGGGAACCTTCTAACACAATAAGTACCAGACCAAATGTTCCGAGAACAGGCAGCACAGGGGTAAAGTCTGGGAGGCCTACTTCAAAATATTCTGCTAATCTGCGACCTGCAAACCCCAGAACAAGCAAAAGAATTACTGAAGGAATATTAGTCTTACTAAAGCTGAGGTCAAACAGATAAGCGATAAGTAGTAGGACACAAAAAGTGATTATGATTCCGGCTGTCATGACTGCAAATGTAGGGGCAAAAATATTGCGGCATGCATTAGCCCATAATATTCTTATACTTGCTTTTTATAAAAGAAAATTACAAAAATGGGACATCTCAATATAGAGTTTAAAGCAAATACAGAAAAGCAGGAAGAACAGGAAGAACTCATTAAAAACATGAATGCTATCTATGCAGGAGAAGACCGGCAGACAGATACGTACTTTAACGTACCTGTCGGACGCCTGAAGCTAAGGGAAGGCAATGTAGAAAACTCCCTTATTTTTTATATAAGAGAAGATGCGGCAGGCATAAAAGACTCTAACGTACAGCTCTGTGTCCTGGAAAAGAAAGACCCTGCGCTTAAGGCCTTGCTTACGGCAGCGCATGGCATAAAAGTAGTGGTGGAAAAAACACGAAGAATATATTTTATAGAAAATGTAAAATTTCATTTTGACGAGATTGCAGGGCTAGGCAAATTTGTAGAAGTAGAAGCAATTGACAAAATCGGAGAAATAGGCAGAGAAACGCTTCAGAAGCAATGTGATAAATATGCTGCTATGCTAGGAGTAAAGCAAGAAGATTATAAAAGTGAGTCTTACAGCGATATGATTATAGCACATAGCACTACATCTTAAATGTGCTATATTTAAGGAAGATAATTTTTTAACCCACAAAAAAATATCATCATGTTAAAAAAAATATCAATTTACAGTGTATGTTGCTTTCTTATACTAGTCCTATTTTCCTGTGCTAATAGTAGACATGCAGAAAAGGAAATCTCAAACCTTGATGGAACATGGGAATTACTGTTTTTGCAAAATGACGAATCAACTGAAGCATTATTCCCTACTAAAAAGCCAACAATGGTTTTGAACACAGCATCAAGTCTTATTAGTGGTAGCGCAGGCTGCAACAATTATAGCGGTAGTTTTAAGGTGAGTGAAAAAATGCTCGATCTTTCTGCACCCATGGCTGCTACAAAAATAATGTGTGCCAGCGGTATGGAAGGAGAACAGGCTTTTCTTACCACGCTTCCAAAAGTGAACGCATACATCATTATGGAAAACGAACTTTCGTTTATGGAAGATTCTAAAATGCTCATGAAATTTAAGAGAAATCTATAAACTAATAATTGCGAACAATTGGCTTTAAAGTAATGTGTGAATGCGGCAGGAATTTCTCTTTAGAAATTGATTTGAAATTCTTTCTTAAATTTACTTCATGACATCAACCGCCACTACCGTAAAAGAATATATGGACTCTTTGCCTGAAGACCGAAAAACAGCCATGGTTAAACTTCGTAAAACAGTAAGTGATAATATTCCCGACGGGTTTAAAGAGCAAATGAGTTACGGCATGATAGGATATATAGTACCCCATTCACTCTTTCCGGCGGGCTACCACTGCGACCCAAAGCTTCCTTTACCCTTTGCTAATATAGCGTCTCAGAAAAATTTTATAGCCTTATACCACATGGGTATGTATGCAGACCCAAAGCTCTTAAATTGGTTTACTAGCGAGTACCCTAAGCATTGCAAGTATAAACTGGATATGGGCAAAAGTTGCGTACGATTCAAAAAAATAGAAGATATCCCGTATGAACTTATAGGGGAGTTGATGAAAAAGATGACGACAGATGACTGGATTAATTTGTATAAGAAAGCTTTTGTCAAGTAGGGGTGTACCCAAAAAGAGTGGCTTTGTTTTTACTGATTATTTAATGTCCAAAAAACCAATCAGGTTATTAAAACTGGCTCAATGCAAAACCCATCGACTAACAGTGGCGATGAGGCGCAGAGAGAAACTTTGGTTTACCTTCGGCATCCTTTGCGAATTCCTTTTGGTCTTTGCTATACTTTTCCTCAAGTCTTGTGTAATTCTCTCTAGATCTAGATGTCCTCACTCCTTCTTGATATAAAACGCTATCTCCATAAGAATCCTTCAAAATCAGCAAACTTTTTCTAGCGTAAACATTACGCTATTTCCATAAAAATTACTATATTTGCAGCCGATAGTGAAGAAAGTGAAAGGGAACAGTTAATGTTCCCTTCTTTATTTTGCAAAATTATGGACGGAAATTATCAAATAAAGACGGTACTAAATCTACTGGAGCCCATGCTCATAGATGACCTATTCCTGGTAGAAATTAAAGTAAAACCAGTAAACAACATAAAGATTTTTCTGGATGCAGATAGCGGTTTAGGTATCGAAAAATGCATTAAGATAAACAGAAGGCTTTATCGCACTATGGAGGAGATGGAGCTATATCCTGAGGGAGATTTTTCGCTGGAAGTAAGTAGCCCGGGACTAAGTGAACCTCTAAAGATGCACAGGCAGTATCTTAAAAATATAGGCCGTGAGGTTGAGGTTACAAAAAATGACGATAGCAAGGTAACCGGAGAACTTAAAGAAGTAACAGAAGAAAATATCACCCTTACTTACACAGAAGGCAAAGGAAAGAAAGCGGAGGTAAAAGTAGAAGTTGTGGCAATGGAAGATGTAAAACAGACAATTGTACAAATAAATTTTAAATAACAGAAAACCCCCACATTCGGCTGGGACAGCATTTGTAGCCGAAATAAGATATGGCAAGTATCAACTTAATAGACTCGTTTCAGGAATTTAAAGAAGCTGAAAATATAGACAGGCCTACCCTTATGAAGGTAATGGAAGACGTTTTTAAAACCCTCATCAGAAAAAAGTATGGCAGTGACGATAACTTTGATGTTATTGTAAATGACCAAAAAGGAGATTTAGAGATATTTAGAAGAAGAGATATCGTAGAAGATGATGATCTATATAACTCTCTTACTGAGATAGAGCTTAAAGATGCTAAATTAATAGAACCCGATTATGAAGTAGGAGAAGAATTATATGAGGCAATAGATATACAAAAAGAATTTGGACGTAGAGCTATACTTGCAGGTAAGCAAACCCTGGCTGCCCGTATAAATGATCTGAAGAAAAATATACTTGTAAAGAAGTACGAAGACCGCATAGGAGAAATTGTAAGTGGCGAGGTGTATCAGGTATGGAGAAAAGAAGCACTTATCCTCGATGAAGAAGGAAATGAAATGCTGTTGCCAAAATCTGAGCAAATCCCCTCCGACTTTTTCCGTAAGGGTGAGACTGTAAGAGCAATAGTAAAGAAAGTAGAACTTAAAAATAGCCAGGCGGTTATTATACTATCTCGTACAAGCCCGGTATTCCTGGAGAAGTTGCTGGAAATAGAAGTGCCAGAGATATTCGATGGCTTAATAGTTGTAAAGAAAATTGTAAGAGATCCAGGTGATAGAGCTAAAGTAGCGGTAGAAAGCTACGACGACCGTATAGACCCTGTAGGAGCTTGCGTGGGTATGAAAGGTAGCCGCATACATGGTATAGTAAGAGAATTGCAGAATGAAAATATAGATGTTATCAATTGGACTTCTAACATTCAACTGCTTATACAAAGATCCCTTACTCCGGCTAAGATTAGTACGATTGATCTTGATCCGGAAAAAATGCACGCAAACATTTACCTGAAACCAGACCAGGTTTCTCTTGCTATAGGCCGCCGTGGGGTAAACATAAAACTAGCTTCTGAACTTACGGGTTATGAGCTAGATGTATTCCGCGACAATGCCGGTGAAGAGGTCGACTTCGACATTGATTTGTCAGAATTCTCAGATGAGATAGACCCGTGGGTAATTGCTGAACTTAAGCGTGTAGGTTGCGATACAGCACATGCTGTGCTTGACCTCTCGGCAGATGAACTGGAACGCCGCACAGACTTAGAAAAAGAAACTATTTCTGACGTAAGAAGAATACTGCAGGAAGAGTTTGAAAAAGAATAAAACTTATACGCAGGCAATTGATTAATTTGCACGCCGTATAGAATATACATAATTGCGCCACGCAGGTGCAATTACAAAAACAAAGAATGTCAGAAAAAGTACAAAGATTACCAAGGGCTCGCAAGGCGGCTACTGAGTTTAATGTAAGCTCAGATACGCTTAGCGAATTCTTTATAAGCAAGGGATTTGACGAAGATGATCTGAAAGGCGACTTTAAGTTGTCTGCAGACATGTACGAGCAAGCCCAGGCCGAGTTTCAGCAGGATATGGCTGCTAAAGCGAAGGCAGAGAAAGTAGAGCTTATAAAGAGTGACCGCAGTGAGCCTCGGAAGAGAAGGGATGAGCGAGATTTGTCTTTTAGTAAAAAAGCAGATGAGAAGCCTACGGAATCACCTGAAGAGGAAGCGGCAGAAACCCCCGCTACCGCTAAAGAGGCGGAAGTAGAAGCTATTGAAGAAACGCCTCCTGTAGCTCCTGAGGTAGTAGAAAAGAAAGAAGAAGTGGCACAAGAGCCTGTACCGGAAGAAAAGGCCGCCGCAGAAGCTGATGTTGACGAAGCGAAATCAGAAGTAAAAGAAGAACAAGCGCCTGTAAAGGAAGTAACCGCAGAGGAGAAGCCCAATAAGGATACACTTACTAAAATAAGTGCTCCTGCGCTGGAAGGCCCAAAGGTGATAAATAAAATAGACCTATCTAAGATTGATAGCAGTACGAAGCCTAAGAAAGGCATAAAAGCGAAACCGGCCGCAACAACTCCACCAGCTCCTGTAGCTAAAGCAACACCGAAAGTGGAAGAAGCTAAGGCAGCAACGCAACCACCTGCACCTACTCCGGAGATAGCTCCTCGAATTATAGAAAATATAACTACAGCTAAACTTGCTGGCCCCAAAATAATGGGGAAGATAGAATTGCCAAAGGATAGCAATACCAGACCTAAGCGGGATGACAAAGGGAAGCGCAAGCGTATACCAAAGAAAAATGCAGGACCTGCAGATAACAGAGCTGCAGCTCCAGCTAGTGGAAGAAGTACCAGCCCTCGTGGCAGAACAAGCGGTGGCGGATACGGTTCTAAGCGGGAGGATAAAGTAATAGACGAGAAAGAAATACAAGAGAAGCTGAAGCAAACGCAGGCAAAACTTGCAGGTGCTGGCGGAAGAGGACGAAGCCTGAAAGCAAAATACAGAAAGCAGAAGAGAGAAGATGCTGCAGAAGCACAAGGAGATGAAATGCTGGACAACAAGCTGCAGGTAACAGAGTTTATATCTGTAAGTGAGCTAGCCGGTCTTATGGAAGTGAGCTTCGCAGACATTATAAGCAAGTGTATGACACTTGGTATAATGGTAAGTATAAACCAAAGACTAGAGGCAGATGTTATTGAACTAGTAGCTAGTGAGTTTGATTTTGAGGTAGAGTTTATTGGAGTAGAAGACGCCAGCGAGCTAGATGAGGAAGAGGAAGAAGATGACCCGGCAGACCTGGTGCCTCGTGCGCCTATCGTTACCATAATGGGTCACGTAGATCATGGTAAGACATCTTTGCTGGATTATATAAGAAATACTAATGTAATAGGCGGTGAGGCCGGTGGTATAACCCAGCACATAGGTGCTTATGAGGTAAAAACCAAAGACGGAAGAGCCATTACCTTCCTGGATACTCCGGGTCACGAGGCGTTTACCGCTATGCGTGCCAGAGGTGCAAAGGTTACAGATATAGCCGTGATCGTAATTGCAGCAGATGATGCGGTGATGCCACAAACAAAGGAGGCTATCTCTCACGCACAAGCAGCCAATGTGCCTATGATTTTTGCTATAAATAAGATAGATAGAGAAGGATCTAATCCGGAGAAGATAAAAGAACAGCTTGCCGGTATGAATATACTGGTGGAAAGCTGGGGTGGAAAATATCAAAGCCAGGAAATAAGTGCCAAAGCAGGTACTAATATAGATGAGTTACTCGAAAAAATACTTCTTGAAACTGATATTCTGGAGCTAAAAGCGAATCCCGAGAGACAAGGTAGCGGTACAGTGATAGAAGCTACGCTGGATAAAGGGCGTGGATACGTAGCTACAATACTTGTACAAAATGGTACGCTTAAGCATGGTGACATGATCGTAAGCGGGCAATTCTTCGGAAAAGCAAAAGCTATGTACAATGAGCGCAATGTTCGTGTAGACGAAGCACCGCCAAGTACGCCGGTTCTTATCCTTGGTCTTAATGGTGCACCGCAAGCGGGCGAAACTTTTAAAGTTTACGAAAACGAAGCAGACGCAAGAAGTGTTGCTTACAAACGCGGTCAGATACTTAGAGAGCAAGGAATGCGTGCTAAGAAGCATATTACCCTGGAGGAAATAGGACGTCGACTTGCCCTAGGTAACTTTAAGGAATTAAACATTATCATAAAAGGTGATGTTGATGGATCTGTGGAAGCACTAAGTGATTCCCTACAGAAGATGAGTACCGAAGAGATCGTTGTAAAAGTAATTCACAAAGCTGTAGGTGCTATCACAGAGAGTGATGTTACCCTTGCAAATGCATCTGATGCTATCATCATAGGCTTTAATGTAAGACCAACTATACAATCTGCTCGCCTGGCAGAAGCAGAGAGCATAGAAATAAAACTCTACTCTGTTATCTATAAGGCTATAGAAGAAATTAAGAGCGCTATGGAAGGTCTGTTGGAGCCTGGTTTGGAAGAGAAGATACTCGGTAATATAGAAATAAAAGAAACGTACAGATTTGATAAGGCAACCGTTGCAGGTTGTATGGTGCTAGATGGCAAGCTGGCCCGTAATAACCGTATACGTCTTGTGAGAGATGGTATCGTTATACATACTGGCGAGCTAGCTTCTCTAAAACGTTTCCGCGATGATGCTAAGGAAGTAACGACTAATATGGAGTGTGGGCTTGTAATTAAGAACTACAATGACATAAAGGTAGGCGACATTGTAGAGGCATTCGAAGAAGTAGAAGTGAAACGTACGTTGTAAGCAGTTACAATTAAAATAAAAGCTAGGCAATCTCAGAAAATGAGGTTGCCTTTTTTAGTACCTCTGTAAAATGCTATAAGAGAAAAGGTTAAAAATTTCAGGCTCTCTGGCATTTGCATGAGAATATTTGCTACCATTGCTGGTCACACCTTATACCTTCATAACCTTGTAGCAAAAGTTGGTAACAATGAAATTAATAAAATCTATAAAAAGTACCACTTAGGATATCGGGTAGCGATCCCTTTGTATAATCACAAGAAAATCCTGCGCAAGCAATACAAATGCCGCGGGAGCAAATGCATAAATATTGCCTTAAATATTGAAAATAGTAGCTATAATAATGACTGCTACCGTAGCAAGTGAAAAGTATGTAGGATATTGTATAAACGAAGTTTTATTCCACTTTTCTGAACGCCACTGTCTGAGATTAAAATAAATGAGAAAAACAGTTAGTCCAACCAAAGGAATAGTGATGAATTCCAGTACCCCTTCAAAGATATTGGCGAAAGAAAAGTGTTTATATGATAAGTATACAAGCACCGAGAAAAATACAAAGCAAGCTACACTCAGAATAATGTTTACTGAATTTTTCATAAAAAATAATTTAATCAGGTATACACCCACTTAAACAAAACCATCGCGGTGAGCAGTTTGAGCACAGGGCATCATGCAAATGACAAACCGGATGCCAAAACATACACGGACCGCTGTAATTTCCGCAACAACCATGACTACTGCCAATTGGCCAGGCAAATCCTCTGGAGGAAACAGTGCCCTCGAACTTGTTTGGATTATTTGCAGTATAATTAATAATGTCCTCCTCTAACTTATAGACAGTCACAGAGGTCTGTGAATAAGTATTCAGGATGTCTCTCACGAATAGAAACCCTTTCTCCTGTGCATAAGCAGTATTAGAATTTATATAGTTTTTTAAGTAAGCTACATTTACAACTAAATCCTCTTCTAGTGTATAAGAAGACAATTCTCTATTAAACCCTTCATAAACGGAATTTGAAGTTGCTGTATTATTTGAATCTGACTGGGCAGTCGTCCCCACAATAGGATTTCCTGCTGTAGAAGCCGAAAAGGCAGAACTTACAATCCTTCTATGAACAGACTTTATAAGAGAATTACTCATAAAGAGCCCTTGAGTACTCAGGCTTTTTAGTTCCTCAATTTTCATGTTGCGAGTAACAAAATTGACCATGTCGTCCATTGTGGTTACCAGCTTTTTTATTTCAGCTAAATCAAATTTATTTTTTAGAATGGCTTGTTTTGCAGTGATTTGATCAGCAATGGATTTTCCTAATGTTGTTCTATCGGTACCTGCCACAAAAGATTCCTCTATACTTTTATTGCTGCTTATATCTTTTATAGATATTGTAAAATTTAAAGAATCATTAATCACTTTTCCGCTGTAGGAAATGCTTAAATTATTTGCATTAAAATGAAATTCTTTTTCTGCAATTGGGTCATTGACTTTTGATTCGATTGACTTATTACAGGAAAAAATTGTAGTAAACGCCATAAAGGCGACAAATAATTTGAAATTTATTTTGTTCATGTTGGAAAGTTGTGGGTGTGTAAATCTTGGTAATAGCTGTAGTAATTTCTGTTAAATTCTATATTCTGCTGTAGTTAATCTTAAATAAGATGCATATCCAAAGACACGAAACATTTGATTTTAAATACAACTCAAAATTATGCACTTAAGATGAAGATAAGTGTGCTCCACAACACAGTTTTTTTATTTTGTAGAATATATTCTACAAAGAGAAAATTACGAGTATTTATTGTTTTTGATCTTCGTAAAGGTTGCTCTTTCCATGCGACTAAAGGAAGCCAGCAATTTTAAGGGTACGGTGTTAATTAGTTTTTCGAAATATTTATGAAAAATTGAATACCGCTCTCTGGCATCATTATTTCGCAACATAAGTTCTCTCTTACTCATAAGTACAACATACTTCTCGGTTAATTTTCTTGAATGATAATTAAACTCGGGAAAATCTTTATAAATATCTTCAAGATCTTGATATGCAATTTGTAAAAGTAAACTGTTCTCTAAAATTTCAATAGTTTCTACGGCGGCTTCGTTTTCATAAAAAGCAATAACAGATGTAATAAAATATCCAGGCCCCATAATCCTTCCTGTAGATTCTTTTTGATCTGAAGTGATTATATAAGAGCGGGCCATGCCTCTAATTAGCAGCCACGCATATAAACAAGGTTCTCCTTCTCGGATAAGCTGAGAATTTTTTTTAACCACAATTTGCTTAAAGGATTCGCATAACCTTTCTTGCAGTTCTGCAGACAAGGGTTGAATGCTATTTAAAATACCCAGTAAGTATTGATGTGAATTTGAAACTATATTCATGAAAGTTTGAAAAATTAAGACGAAAAATTTTGATTTAGACCTTGACAGCGTCATTTAATTGACAGTGAGTGGAAGATGGTAAATCAAATCTACCTCTGAGATTACGCTTAATAATCGATACAAAAATAGTTCAACTGCAAGTAATCTGGATAATGAATGTCCACTAAGGTAATAATAACAAATACTGTGCAACGATGAACTTTTAAGGAAATTAAAAAAAATTAAGATACTATATAATGTGATTCAGGCTTCAATATTGATATAATTTAATGTTCAATATTGGCCGAAGTAATAATAAATGTAGTGGGTGTGTAATGTATATCGAACTAATTAATTTTATCTTCTTCCTGCATTTTTTTCCTTATTCTACTGAGCGTTTCCGGTGTTATTCCCAGAAAAGAGGCTACATATTTGCTAGGTACATTTTCTAAAAATCGTTCAAAATTATTAATTAAAAATTTATATTTTGCCATACTATCAGGCTTTCTGAGCATATACAAACGCTGCTCCTGCTGGTAGAAGTAATGCTCTGTTATAACCCTTCCATAAAAATTAAATTCAGGATGCAATTTGTATATATTTTGAATGGCGGCATGGCTTATTTTGGCGAGGTTACAATCCTGGAGGCATTCAATAGATTCGGTTGCTGCGGTTTGTGTAAAAAAACTTCCGGGGCAAATTACCAAATGCCCCATGAACATGATTCTGGAGATAACTTCCTTATCATCAATATTGTGGTAGGCACGAAGCACACCTTCTGCAAGAAACCACAAATGCTCGTTAACGTCGCCTTCCTGCAAAAGAAGATCTCCTTTCCGGAGGCTCTCCAAGGTAAAAGAGTCTATGAGTAGCTTTTCTACAACTACATTTAGCGGTTGTAAGGAGTGCAGGTATTTTAATAAAGGAGCAAGAGTAGCTTCTTTCTTTGTCATTGTTTCGCAATTAATGTTGATGCCTACTTTAAGCTTCCTGTCTCCAACTTATAACAACCGGAAAGTAAACTAAATAAACCCAACAAACAGCAATCAAGATGTATTAATTCTATAGCAGCATAAAAAAAAGCTACTCCTGTTACATATTGTAAAGAAATAGCTTCTTAAATAGGGTATGGCCAAAATGTTTTTATTTTAAGCTCATAATTTGCACAAAAATAGAATTTCAAAACATATTTATTCTTGACATATATCAAGGAAAGCATGATAAAATATTTTTATCTTTTTAAAAAAAAACTTATATACGACAGAGGACCCGGTCAGACATAGCAATTACCTAAAAAGAGTACAAATGCAGATTTATTTCACAGGCCTTCTATTTGTAGAAGATCCTATTTACTCGCAAGATTCTGATGGATATAATACTCTTTGATGTTACCAAATTATTACTATTTACATTTGCACATTAAAGAACAGGTAAGTTTATAATTTTGCATTCAAATTAATAACTATGGGCATCAACAATGTGATAAAAATTTTCCTGCCAAAGGACAAGGTCTTTTATCAATTATTTGAAAACGTAGCAGACGTGCTGGTTCAGATGGGAGACAAGCTTAAAACTGTAGTGAATGAGCAAGACTTTGACAAGCGGGCTACTACCATTAAGGATTTAGAAGATCTGGAACATGAAAATGATGAGTACACGCATCAGATTTTTACGGAGTTAGGCAAGAATTTTATAACCCCTTTTGATAGGGAAGACATTCATGCACTTGCCAGCGCCTTGGATGATATTGCAGATTATATTTATGCCAGTGGTAAAAAAATAAATTTTTATAGGGTAAACCCAGATGACATAGGCATCAAGAAATTTGGGGACCTTATAGCGCTGGGTACGGTACAGGTGCATAAGGCAGTAACAGAACTACGCAATATGAAAAATATGCGTAAAATTACAGATGCCCTTGTAGCTATCAATAGCGTAGAAAACCAAGGAGACGATATTTTTGATATGAGTGTAGAGCGTCTTTTTGCAACAGAGAGCGATGCGAAAGAAGTAATCAAGAAAAAAGAAATATACCAGGCAATGGAGATTGTTACAGATAAGTGTGAGGATGCCGCTAACGTAATCGAATCTATTATTATAAAATATTCTTAGAATCCGATAGGCTTCACGATTCTTTCACCAATCTGTTTTATTAATGACTTTTTCTATATTGCTTATTGTCATAATAGCACTGGCACTCATTTTTGATTACATTAATGGGTTTCATGATGCTGCCAACGCAATAGCTACCGTCGTATCTACTAAAGTACTTACCCCTTTCCAGGCAGTAGTATGGGCAGCTTTTTTCAATTTTGTGGCGTACTTTATATTTAAAGATCATGGTGTAGGAGAAACGATAGCCAAAACGGTGGTCCTACCCGGAGGAGAGAATATAGGATTACCGGTAATCATGTCTGGCCTTATTGCCGCCATCACCTGGAATCTCATCACATGGTGGTATGGCATTCCCTCTAGTTCCTCACATACACTTATAGGAGGATTCACAGGCGCAGCAGTAGCAAGTACGGGCTCACTTTCGGTTATAAATACCCCTATAATGCTTAAGATTATAAGCTTTATTGTTCTAGCACCGGTTGTAGGTATGATTATGGCTTTAATAATTTCTGTCTGGTTTTTAAATGCATTTAGAAAAAATATTTGGCCCAAGCTTGTTGCTTTAGGTATAATAGTCGGGATGATTTTATTGCTTACACAGGTCGTAAATACAGACAGCACGCAAATCATCTCAGATTATGATTCTCACTTTTTTAATGTCTTGTTTCATGGTCATAATTTTAAGTGGTTTCTTATAGCATTTATAGTTATTTCTCTCGCCATCTTTACACTTTTTCTTAGTAGTCTTAACTATACGCAATCTGAGAAATGGTTTAAAAAAATGCAGCTTGTATCCTCTGCTGCTTTTAGTATAGGGCATGGCGGTAATGATGCTCAAAAGGTTATGGGGATCATCACCGTAGCACTAATAAGTGGCGGCGTAATAGAAAGATTTGATCAGATGCCGGATTGGGTACCACTGGCTTGCTACACAGCCATAGCCCTGGGAACGATGAGCGGCGGTTGGAAAATCATAAAAACCATGGGAACCCGTATAACAAAGGTTACTCCATTTGAGGGTGTGGCTGCAGAAAGTGCCGGAGCACTCACTTTATTTATTACAGAAATGCTCAAAATACCAGTGAGCACTACCCATACTATCACAGGTAGTATCATAGGTGTAGGTGCCACTAAGCGACTGAGTGCTGTGCGCTGGGGTGTTACTATAAACTTGCTCTGGGCCTGGATAATAACCATTCCCATAAGTGCGCTTATGGCAGCGATAGTATATTATGTAGTGCAGTTTTTCTTTTAGGAATTATTCAATATCTATAAAAGCTTATTCACCTCATTTTTACAATAGGAAAATAAATCTTTATAGGATGCAAATAGAACCCTCCTGGCAATTTTACCTCTTCATCTATAATAATTGAATAAGACGAAGTGCCGGGTAATTTGAATTTATCTCTTCTCCCATATTCACCATTCTGCACAGTCTTAATATTGACATTTGGAAGTTCATCTATTAACTCCAAATCCGCAAGGGAAAAAAAATAAAAACGCTACATTTTGGTCGCTGTAAAAAAATACTAGTTTATTTAGAATGGTAATTCCTTCTAAACAGCCTGAGCATCTTGTAAACCACAAGTTGGAAACTAAAACTTTCTTTCGCAGAGTTTTGGTGTATAAGTTTTCGTTTGTGATGGTTGCAGCCTTAAAGTCTGGCATGGCAGCAACTACACATCCATATAATATTTTTTACAATAAAGGCTTTATTTACCTCTGTAAAACGGTTTATTAAAGAGGCACATAATGCATACCGATGGTCTTAGGTTTGAGCGGTTGAAGTGAGAAAAATTGATAATAAATTTGCACAGCTAAGTATTGTAAGACCTTAAAAAAGAAATTTACACGCCAAATGGCAGAAACTGCTTTGGAACGACAGCCAGGTGAATTAATTTTTAAGAAAGAAAAAGCATTTACATTTTTAGCTTTTAACTCCACTCCTTCTCTGCAGCTTTCTCCTCTTTCGCCCTCTTCTTATCTACCCGCTTTACAATGATTACACTCAGCTCGTATAATAGCAATAAGGGCAAAGCTACCAGCGCCTGACTAGTCCAGTCTGGCGAGGGTGTTATAATGGCAGCCACCAGCAGAATAACAACGAAAGCATACTTTCTGGAGTTCTTGAGCAACTTAGCAGATACGAGTCCGAGCTTAGCAAGTACATAGGCTAGTACGGGAAGCTCAAAAGCTACGCCGCAACCTAGTACCAGATTATTGATGGTATCAATATAATCATCAAGCGTAGGCATGTATTTATAGCCGGTAGTAAGTCCGAGCTTAAAATTTGCCAGGAAATTAAATGTAAACGGAGCTAGCAAAAAATAACCAAAGGCTGCTCCAGCAAAAAAGCAAAGACTCACCCAAAATAAACTTCCTCTACTGTAGCGTCTTTCTTTATCGCTAAGTGCAGGTTTTACAAAGCGCCACAATTCCCAAAACAAATATGGAAAGGCTATAATGAGCCCTCCTATCATAGAGATAGAAATGGCGCTCATAAATGGACCACTCACAGTATTTCCTTGCAACTGAATATCTATAGGTGGCATACAAAGCGACTCGCCTATATGCAACCAGTGACTAAAGCGGCAAAGGGCATCGTACGTGATAAAATTACTTCTGGCAGGGGCATAAACCACATTATCAAACATGTAGTCTATATTCATAAACATGAGAATAACGCACACCAGCCACACTATTACTGAACGCACAAGATGCCAACGTAAAGCTTCAAGATGATCTACAAAACTCATCTCCGCAGCATCGCCATTTGTTATAGCCTTGGTTCTCATTCTCTTTAAAAAAGACTTTCTATTTTGCTCTACACTTTCCAATGGAATATTTTTTATATAGCCGCAAATTTACTTCATAGCTATATTACTTCATAAAATATGTTATTGCCTGTTATAACGGGTTATCTATACGCACAAAAAAAGCTCTTGTAGAAACAAGAGCCGATTTTTTACCAAAACTAACTGCTTATGAAAAAGATTAAACTATTAAATCTTATCAAGAGATTAGTTACAAAGGCAGTGCCAATAAATTCCTATGTTGTTAAAATATATTGAAATAGAAGGTACTTTTTGCATAAGCAAAAAAAGTAGAGCTATTTCTACATAAAACAAAGACCACAAGTAATGATGCTGCATGATATTTCTTGTATACTTTTATTTTAGACTGTAATGAGTCTTCTTATCCTGGTATTTTGTATAGACTATTTACGTATTTTTAAAGACAATACTATAAACAGAAATACCAATATCGTAAAAAAAACCAGAAAATTTAGTGTATCTGTTTGACAATTAACACTATAGACTTTTGTTTAAAGTTTGATAAATCCTTCGATCTACAGTTGACAAATAGTGAATATTGACACTAATAAGGCAGTAACTATTTGAAAAAGAAACATTTTTATAAAATCCAAAAAGAAATTCTACTCAATACAGATTCATGACAATAAAAAATTTAGCACAGATATTTTTCTTTGGCGCTATCATGCTCTGTAGCCAAAGTACGAAGGCGCAGTACTATTTCTTCGACGACGACTATTATGACCGAGACTTATTGTATGAAGTGGGTCTGTCTTTTAATGCAATGAATTGCCTTACCGACCTGGGAGGGCATAAAGGCAAAGGAGCCCCATTTTTAAAAGATCTTAATACCGGAAAAACTAAATTTTCTGTAGGCATTTTTGGTGCTGTAACATATCATAATGAGTTTGGGCTCAGAGTTGAGGCAACTTATGGGAATTTATATGCCCGTGATAATGTTTTAAAAGGTATTACAGATATTGCAAAAGAACGCTATAATCGCAATCTCGATTTTCAGACGACCATTGTAGAAGGAGTTGTTTTGGGAGAAATACATCCTTTGTTTGTTTTTATAGATTGGGCTGCCAAGGATCGCCCACCGCCCCGGATTTCTCCCTATTTGTTAGGAGGTGTAGGATATTTTTCTTTTCGACCGCAAGGCTCAGTACCTGGTACCAATTCTGTTATAGACCTTAAACCTCTTCATACAGAAGGGCAAGGATTTCCTGAATTTCCGAATAGAGAAGATTATAAGTTGACGCAAATAAACTTTCCGGTAGGAATAGGTGCTAAGTACGAATTGGGGCCATTATTCGCCGCCCGGCTAGAGGTATTGCATAGAATTCTCAAAACCGACTACCTTGATGACCTCAGCGAAAGATATATAGACCCAGCTTTGTTTGCAAAATACCTCACACCGCAGCAAGCACGTATAGCAAAGCTTATGAATGATAAGCAAATAAACCCTGTAGCTAATCCAAGCACAGGCCGGCGCAGGGGAAATCCGGATAATAATGATAGCTATTTTACCATAAATCTAAAGATAAGTTTGATCATAGGCAGAGATAAGCAGTGATAAGTCGTTTTTTTGAAGTATTCTTAATTCTAAGGAGTAGCGCTAATGTCTGTTTGTATGTCTTTTATTTGAAGCGGAGATGGGATATATAGTGTCTTATTGCATAATTTCCCTTTTACAATCGCCAGGTAATAATATAGCAATATCTGTAGGTTAATAATCCGAGCTTAAACACTCCTTGATATTTAACTATATATATCAAAATTCCTGCAGGTACTACATTTCAGAAAATGCTACCTGAAAATTAAAAATTGCGTCAATTCAAGATCCCGCATTCTGCCATTATTTCTAAGATGAAATGGAAGAAGAATAATTGGCAAAAAATATTAGGGCGTGATTCTTCAAACCACTCCGAATTTTGTGGCGAGTAATAATAACCCTAATGATGATAATGCTGGCAAACCTTACCTAGCCATTTCTATAAAATATATAAATTCCAATTTTCTCTTATTCATAGAAAATAGATACATAATATACCTTAATACTAACAGTAGCTTTTGATAGTTAACACAATACCTGGAATTCTTTCGAAATACAATATTGCATTACCGTCTCTTTGTAGTAATAAATTTTGTTTACTGTAAAAAAAAATCGACAGAAGATATATATAATTCTCTTATATTTGACCTCCCCTCCCTGAATATATAGTCAAAGCGATAAAGTACATAGATGATTAATTCATTAGTGTGGCTTTATTAATATATGACATGCATCAAGGAAAAATTTGAATAGCGCTTTTATTTTACCTGAACTTGCTAAATA
>JBBKWE010000158.1:0-10212 GCA_037968795.1 Ferruginibacter sp. | reverse complement strand
GTATCTGTAGTAAAATAAGGATTGCCGGTACCTGCGCCAAAAATGACTACTCTGTTCTTCTCTAAGTGCCGCATTGCCTTGCGACGAATATAAGGTTCTGCTACCTGCTCCATTTTTATGGCAGATTGCAAGCGGGTTATTACACCAGCTTTTTCTAGCCCGCTCTGTACTGCCATTCCATTTATTACAGTGGCGAGCATGCCCATATAATCTCCTTGCGCTCTTTCTATACCAGTTTCAGCCTCATTGGCTCCGCGATAAATATTACCGCCACCTATTACAATGGCTACCTGCACACCCATTTCTGTTATCTGTTTTATGTCAGAAGCATACTGAGCAATGATGGTATGATCTATAGGATCAAAGCTGTCTTTGCTTCCCATTAAAGATTCACCAGAAAGTTTAAGAAGAATACGCTTGTACTTTGGTAGCATGTGTAAGTAGATTTTTTTGGCTTATGACAGAACGATGTGCTCCGGCGGGGCGAAAGATAAAGAAAATGAGGGGAGTGGAAAAAATCTAATTTGAAATTGCCTACATAGTTTTCATAGCTATGAAAATAAATTTTATTTTGAAAATTATTTCCCCTTATATTTATGACAAATTAATCAGGGACTATAAAACTATTCTTCACCTTCGAATATTTAGAAAACTAATCCTCTTATGCCATTCCCAAAGATGAACGCAGTGACATGCTGCATTAACGCAAGATTGTGGTGCCTAACGGCGTTTATATCTTTTAGTTGCACACAAGCTATAGCACAAAATACGCAGTACAGCAGCTTATATACGAGTGCCACCTTTAGCAAGACAATCGATTTAAGTAAGCCTGTAGGTGAAATTGCTGGTATGGCAGGGGTATCGCCGTCTGGAGCGGTTACTTATACAATTCCCATTTACACACCAGCTGGAACAAAAAGTGTACAGCCAAATGTGTCATTAAATTATAGTTCACAAGCTAATACAGGAATAGCGGGTTTTGGTTGGAGTTTGTCCGGCCTCTCCAGCATAGCCAGGACGGGCAAAAACCTGTACTATGATGGAATCGTGCAGCCTACCACTTATGATGTAGGGCAAGATGCTTTTACCTTAGATGGCGGTAGGCTCAACCTTGTGAGTGGTAATAACGGTAGTGCAGGTAGTATTTATAGTGGTGATGAAGAATCATATACCAGAGTTGAATGTATGTCTAACATTTCTTTAAATAATCCGGAATGGTTTAGAGTTGTGACCAAAGATGGTAGTGTAATGGAGTATGGAAATAGTGCTTCATCTAAATTTTTTGCTAGTAGTGGCAGTGATATTATGCTATGGCAACTAAGTAAGATAATAGATATTGATGGTAATTATATTGAGTTTAAATATTCCTCTACAGATAGAAGTCCTAGACTTACCGAAATTTTGTATACTGGCAATGATGCTGCAGGACTAACGCCATACAATATTGTGCAATTATCTTACTCTGTGCGCTCTGATGTTACAGTAAATTATGATGCTGGCTCAAATATTGCCTTAAAATATCTTCTAGATAAAATTGCGATTACACAAAAAGATGATAATAATGTTGTCAATACAATCAAAACATACAAATTAAACTATGGTTTTGATGGAGTTAATTCATTGTTAAAAGAAATAACCGAGTTTGGTGGTGACGAAACTCAGCAATCGCTCAATAGCTCTATATTTTTATATGGGGATAAACCAGCAGATATAGTTTCATATCCTACTGATGTTCTAAACGGCGAGTATGATTATTTCACTGGAGATTTTAATGCGGATGGGAAAACCGATATGTTAGTTGCTAACCGCGTATTTAATCAGCAGATTGGATCTGTGGTGCATACTGGGTATGAATTAAGAAAGGATTTTGGACCTCTTAATGGTAGTAGCAGTTTAATGTATATGACTACACTACCTCAGAACTCAAGTATAAAAGATGTAAACCAAGCAAAGTTTTACAATTTTATGGCAGCCGACTATGACAAGGATGGCAGAGATGATATTTTATACGTTAATTCCACTTTTAACATTATTGCTTGCGGGCAGTATCGTAGGAAAGTAAGTAAGTTGAATATTAATTATACAAAAAGCTTTAACCCAAATACTTCATATACTGATTTTGTTATATCAGGAGATTTTCCAGTACCAGTTCAGGGTGGTTTTACTTATGAATATGATGGTGGAAATAAAGGGAATTTTTTATTACCGGGAGATTTTGATGGTGATGGCATTCAAGATTATATTCTTATACTTGCTAAGTTAAGAAATGTTGGGTATTGTAATCAATATCCGAATTGGGAATTTGAATTTGACTCAAAAGCCTTTTTTACTTCGCCAGGGAAATCAATTGTGAATAGCGTGATTGGCAATTTTGGAGTTGGAACAAATACTTATGGGGCATTCTTTGCCAGAACAATAAATGAGGCTGATAAAATTGAAGTAATAGATTTTGATGGAGATGGAAAAATGGAGCTTCTTGTGGTAAAAGGTACGACCACATACGTCCTACAAATCTCTTTTACTCCTAATGGGGCAACACCATTTACTGCAAGCATAATTTTTCAAACAAATTTAATTTCTAATAATAGCTCCTTGTTTCCTGGCGATTTTAATGGAGATAAGAAAACCGATTTCTTGGTCAGAGGCTCCAACGGATTATGGAATATACTCTACAGCACAGGAACTCACTTTATAAGTGAACCTTATAGTTTTAATCAAACGGTAGTATTTGATTACGGGAATAAAATAAATCCTAGCCATAAAGTAGTAGTAAGTGATTTTAATGGAGATGGCAAAGCTGATATTTTACATGCTTATAACTATTTGGACAATCAAACTTTGAAAGCCAAATTTTCTTTATACTACAGTAAATCTGCTGCGGCTGGCAGTGGCAATGCTTTTTACTATGAACAATATAATTACAATAATAGCTTGGGAGGTTCTCCATTTCTTGTAGGGGATTTTAATGGAGATGGGAGAACTGACGTTGTAAATAATCTTGGGAGCGGAGCAGGAGGGTACTTAGACATAGTATCAATAAAGTCGCTGGGACAGGAAACATTATTAAAAAAAGTACTTACCGGACATGGTAACAGTAATAGTTTTGATTATAGATTATTAACTGACAAAAGTTCTTACCCTTATTTCTACGAAAGAGAAACCAACTTAGACAATTTTCCTAATGAAAACCCGTTCAATTTTATCGAAGTGCCATTATATGCTGCCGCAGCAGTAAGTACGCCTGATGGAGATGGCGGCACAAATGTGACAACATATAATTATAAAGATGCTATTGCACACAGGGCAGGCAAGGGATTTATGGGTTTTAAGAAAATTATTAGTTCAAACAATATTACAGGCATTTCAAGTACAAATGAAAACGAGCTCAATGTAGAGTATGCATTATTATATCCCATAAAACAATCTACAAAGAAGATTAGTACAGGACAATTATTATCAGAAACTTATTTAACCTATGCATTATCTCATTTATCAGCAAATAGTTATGACAGAAGATATAAGCAATATGTAACTAAAACAGAAGCGGTTGATTATTTTAATGGTAGCAGAAAACAAACAGCAGATAATAGTTTTGATACTTATGGCAACCTTACAGCTGCCACTATTCGCAAAGGATATTTAAATGGTAGCAGTTTTGTGGAACTTTCAAATAATCAGACCAATACTATATTTTCCTCAGTAAACGGTTCATTGCCTATTTACCCACAAAGTGTTACAAGTGTAGCTACTATTACAGGCAAGCCTGCAATAAGCACTTCAAAAACATTTACCTATAACAATAATCGGGCGGTCGCTTCTATAACCGATTTTGCAGGATTACTTATGGCGGTAACTACTTCCTACAATTATGATATTTTTGGAAATCAAATTATGCAAACTGTATCATCAGCAAGCGTTCCCACGACTGTGAGCAGCAGTAATTTTGATGCAAGAGGAAGATTTGTATTATACAGCACTACGGCCGCAGGCACACCTCTTGCCCAGTCAGAAACTTATGTTACAGATCCCAAGTGGGGATTGCCGGCAAGCGTTACATCTACTGACTGCCTTACAACTATGAGTGCTTACGATGCCTTTGGTCGTGTAACAAGTATAACAAGTCCTGATGGTATTATTATCTCCACAAATTTAAGTTGGGAAAATAATGGTGGTGGCCTGTACAAGCAGACTACCACTAGCACAGCCGCCTCTCCTGTAGTGAAAGTGTATTATGATAAATATGGGCGGGAAGTAAAATCGGAAAAAGAAAGCTATGCCGCACAAAATGGAAATTGGCATACTGTACTCACTACCTA
This sequence comes from Ferruginibacter sp., assembly GCA_037968795.1. GTDB lineage: Bacteria > Bacteroidota > Bacteroidia > Chitinophagales > Chitinophagaceae > Ferruginibacter. Next base: position 5,896 of record JBBKWE010000158.1, on the reverse strand, counting down.
TGATGCGAGAGGGAATGTAAAGACAAAAACAAACTCATTTTTCCCACTTACAGAAACGCCGAGGATTACTACTTACACTTTTGATGAATATAACAGACCGCTTACCGCAAGCGATTATAAAGGTACTGCAAGTACAAGTTATTCGGTATTGCAAAATGGCGCAATTAAAGTGATAAGCACTTCCACTGCTGGCAGAGTAAAAGAACTTACAAGTAATGCTATTGGGCTTACAACAGTTACCAAAGATGATGGAGGAGACTTACTATATGATTATAACAGTGCAGCACAGCAAACATCTGTGCATCACAATGGCCAGCTTACAAGCAGTAGCACCTATGACCAATATGGCAGGCAGATAGCGCTGCAAGATGTAGATGCCGGCACAATTACTTACCAGTACAATGCATTTGGCGACCTTATACAACAGCAAGATGCAAAAGGAAACGTAACAAGTTTGGTTTATGATGTTTTAGGCAGAGTTACTAGCAAGACGATTGCAGAAGGAACAATAGAGTATGATTTTTACAAGGACCCACTAACAGGATGTAGCAATGATAATTTGACTAAAATAACCAACTATAATGGCATTATTCGGGATTATGTTTATGATCCGGTTCTTAAACGCTTATCTTTTGAAACTCAATCAGGCACAGGAGATGGTTTATCACGCACAACTAGGTATAAATATAATATTGATGGTTCCTTACGGGCTATTACATACCCGTCTGGTGTAGCAGTTAATAATGTCTATGACACTAGAGGATTTTTAATAGAAAAATATGCTTCTGGTGCAGGAATACAAACTCGTTCTCTTAGTCTTTACAGCAACCCTTTAGTAGATGGCGAAGGTAAAATTTTATCATACACTCTCGGAAATGGTAAGACTACCACAAATACTTATAGCGGAGAATTTCCTACCAGTACCAGCACTTTTGGAGTGCAGAATCTCAGCTATTCTTTTAATCAGACTACGGCCAACTTAATGCAGCGAACTGACGCTATTTTTAACCAGCAAGAAACTTTCACTTATGACAATCTAGACAGACTAACTTCTGCTACTGTAAATAATGTAAGCCAATTCGCTGTTAATTATGATGGATCTATAGGGAATACGCAAGGAAATATCATAGCAAAGTCGGATGCCGGGTATTATAAATATCAAAATGCAAAAAAACATGCAGTAGCGTATGTAGTCGGATCCCCGATTGCCGGGCAGCCAGCAATTAACCCAGCTCCAGTATCTTCCATTTGGCAGTCCGAACAAAACATCAACTATACTTCGTTTAATAAAGTAGCGAGTATAAATGAAGGGTATGCTATTAATTATGATATTGAATACGGTGCAGATTATGAGAGAGTCACTTCCCAGGAAAGTATAGGGAGAACAATGGTAAACAAATACTATGATGGTGATTATGAAGAACGACAGGTAAACTTTGGGGAGTCCACAAAAATAATATATGTAAGTGGGGGCAATGGTTTTTGTGCCATGTTAGTAACTGCTGGAGAACAGACAACACCATATTTTATATACACTGACCATCTGGGTAGTATAGTGGCTGCAACAGACCAAAGCGCAAATATAGTGGCACGCCAAAATTATGATGCCTGGGGCAGAGAACGAAATCCCACCAACTGGAACCAATATGGTAATACTACTTCTGCACCTGATTGGTTGTATCGTGGATATACGGGCCACGAAATGCTTTCCAGTTTTGCCCTTATAAATATGAATGGTCGTATGTATGACCCTGTGCTCGGCAGAATGCTTAGCCCTGACAATTATGTAATGCCAGGTGGGACCCAAGGCCACAATAGATATACGTATGCATTAAATAATCCGCTGAAGTATACAGATCCGGACGGGAATTTTGTACACTTATTAGTTGGAGCTCTTATAGGTAGTGTTGTAAATGTTGCTGCTGGTCTCATAACTGGGTCTATTAAAAATTTCGGAGATGGAATAAAGGCAGCAGCTTTTGGTGCAGTTCAAGGTGCACTTGCAGCCGGTATTGGTTATGGTGGTTTTGGTGCTATTGGTGCCACGCACGCTGCATCTGCGGGGTTTGTCATCAGTAATACGACTCTTATTACAGGTAGTATGGCAGCAGGCGTTGCTTCTTCATTTTTTCCTTCCATTCCTATCGGAGATCATTTTTCATTAAGTCCAGCAATTGCGTTTGGTAGTAAAGGTCTGTCGGCAGGCCTATTCGGTTCTTTTCATTCTGGCAATGTGAATGTCGGTTTTGGATTTAATGCAACTGGCGGCAATGCTGGGTATTCAGTCGGAGGCGGCTATGACAATGGTAATTGGGGGCTCTCCTATTACAGAAATCACTTTTCCGGAGGTGTGGGTAACCAAAATACAGGTACGATAGGTTTTCATTTTGGCAGAATATCAGGAAGTTGGGAAAATGATCGTTTTGCTGGTCGTCATGATAGATGGCGCACTAATGGTATGAGTGTAAATTATGGTTTAAAAAATGGAAGTATTTTATCAATCGGCTCTCGTTTTATTACTGGCGAGGACGATGGAGGAGATTATGACAAAAAAAACACGATCTATCGTGAAATTGAAGGTAAGGCTGCCCCACGAGAAGGTTCGTTTTATGCCAGTTATTATAATACTAGAGGCTTAGGTTTTTCTTTAGGATTTGATTCTGAAAGACCAATGCATAGAGTTCAGAATGCTATGCATGATTTTTTAAGAAGTTTACCGGGTCGCAAATTTAATGACTGGTACTTTCCTGAGCTTCACACTCCAAGTAAGGGATTTGCCAGATATGGAAATTATAATTCAAGGACACATTATTATTAAAATGAAGCGATATATATATATAATTCTTTTTTGTATTTGCTCGTGCTCGAGCATTCATGTAACTCTATTTACACTTAAACCTTTACGTGCCACAAATTTTAATTCTAAAAGTTTTCAGGCAGTGTTTTATGGCGTAAACATGAAAACGACGATCTTATCTTCTTTATATTTTTATGATAATTATCGCTACAGAAGATCTTCTTATGATACATTCAACTATGATTTACGAAACATAAAGCAGTCACTAATTAAGGATGCGACACAGTATGATTATTCTATTTTTGAAGACGGCGGTTACAGAATCAATAATAATAAAATTTCATTCCAATCTATAAGATATCTCACGCAATTTGCTTATGATGTTGTTACGTATGAAGGAAACATTTTAAACGATAGCACTATACTAGTATATCAGTATACTTTTGAAAGTACAAAAGAAAGACGCACAGATTCTGTTCTATATCATAAGATAGATATTCCTTTACCAGACCCCGAGCGTGGGAATAGATGGACAAATAAAAAATGGTTTTGGCAGGATGCAATTCAATAACAAAAATTAAATTAGACAGATGAAAAAAATTATCACGAGCGCAGTACTCGTTCTCCTTTTAGGCTCCTGCTCCAAAGAAAAAGGCTGCTTCCAAGTCGCCTACAATGCTTATATACAAGAAGAAAAGATTTGCGATATAAAGAAGAGCGAGTTAGAAAATAATGCAAGTGCAAACAATGGCTTTGTTTTCAGAGCCAGCGAAGCACGTTTCTGCTGGAAAATCACTTTTAGCAATGGACAAGACGGCTATCGTAAAAACCTACCCGAGTCTGTGGTTAAGCATTTCTTTAGTGGTAATGGTGTAAGCTATTCCCGGGTAAGTTGCAGTACATTCTGCAGCTGGAAGGTTTTGATAAGGCAGCGAAGTAAAATCACTGGCTTATATAACCCTACGCTTACACGGCAGGAGTTTTTCTTAGGCGCAGCAGCAGATACCTGTAGCACACTTTTTAAAGGACGAGAAGTTGTTCTGCGAGAAACTGCAGATTCTCTTATCACAGTCATTTACCAGGAAGAAAATTCATAAAATAAAACAAAAACTCAACTATGAGAACGATAATCACTGCTATTACTATTTTTTTATTAAGCCTAGATGGTTTTGCTCAGCAATTACCTATTGGCGATTGTGGTATCGTATACATACACGATGCAGCAGGTAACCGTACGAGAAGAATATATTTTTGTAATAACGGCAATGACCCTTACCCTACTGGCACAGTGCCTGTTGTGCCAGCTGCTGTTTCACCTAGTTTATCACAAACAAGCAGAGAAGAAATACTTGCAAAAGAAGCAGCTAACTTTGAGGTTTTAGCCGTAGATGTGCTGTACCCAAATCCCACTTCTGGTGTTTTTACTATTACATTTAGAAATGTGCTAAACGATGCAATAATCACTGTTGTAGATTCGAATGGTAAAACAGTAAAGAAGTCTATCACAAATGGTATAAATTTTTCCTGTGACTTGTCAGCATTATCCGCTGGAAATTATTTTATAAGAATACAGCAGGGCAAACAAATTATTACTAAGAAGCTGGTGAAGATTTAAGAATGGAGAGTTTCATGATGGGTTATGTGTTTCCATTCTGCACTCTCAATCATCTTTAAAGCATCTTTTTCGCTTATCAGTAACTGAGGATTATTTTCATACTTCAGAATTCGTTTTTTTACTTCCTCTATCTGCCATTGCGGTCTAGGCGAAGAGTTAATTTGTATTCTCTTGCGTCTCTTTGTTTTCTTTCCCATAAAATATTTTAAGATATTACCTCGGAGCCCCCACTTCCTCCTTAAAATAATTCAACCGCAAACTATCTGCCCAGCCATTAGGATTTTGCAAAAGAATTTTACTGCTATAGAACACCATTCCCTGCAGCCTAGGATCATTTCTTATAGCTTGTATTTGCCGTGGTAGCTCTGTACGGTCTCGCCATACGGCGTTGCTTCCTGCCCGGTATATGCCTAGGCCTATATAGCATTTGCGGCCGTAAGTATGTCTTCCCCACCAGTCTACCAGCTCTTCAAAAGGGGCTGCATTGTGGCCAAATTCCCAATATAGCTGTGGTGTGATGTAGTCTATCCAGCCTTGTTTTAGCCATAATAAAACATCTGCATAGAGGTCGTCATAATTTGTTTGTCCGGCGGTAGTTTTACTCCCTGCTGGGTCATCACTTATATTTCTCCAAACACCAAACGGACTTATACCAAACTGGCAATCTGGGTTTATGCCCTTAATCGCTTTATAAAGGCGGGAAATAATACTGTCTGTATTACTCCTGCGCCAGTCTGCTTTTGATAAACTTGTTCCGCTTTTTCTATAGCTGTCATAGTCTGGGAATTCTTTGCCTGCTATTCTGTAGGGGTAAAAATAATCGTCAAAATGAATAGCATCTACCTTATAACGGCGCACTACATCTTCTACAATATTGATTACATGCTGCATTACCGCTTCCTGTCCCGGATCAAAGTATTTAGTATCTCCATACTGCACGAACCACTCCGGGTGCAACCTGCTGATGTGCGTAGGACTCAAGCTGCTTTTATTTACATTAAACACGGCCCTGTATGGATTCATCCAGGCGTGAAATTCCATTCCCCGCTTATGTGTTTCTTCTATCATAAAGGACAGGGGATCATAGTAGGGGGCAGGTGGTAGTCCTTGCGCTCCCGTAAGCCACTGGCTCCAGGGCTCGTATGGTGAGGGGTAGAAGGCATCAGCTGCCGGTCTTATTTGTACAATTACAGTATTAAGTCCCGTGCGTTTATGAAAATCTAACAGCTTTATGAATTCTTGCTGTTGTACTGCACTGCTACGGGTAGCTGTGGCAGGCCAGTCTATATTAGCTACTGTAGCCACCCACACGGCACGCATCTCTGGTTTTGAGGTATTTTGTGCTGTGCAATAAATAGGTACAAATACAGTTATTAAAAATGCCAGTAGGGCAGTTTTACTTATTAATCTCATCAGTATCTTTTTCTCTAATCTTATCAAGTAATATATTTAATTGCATCGCCTCTTTCTGGGAAATATTATTT
>JBBKWE010000157.1:0-12676 GCA_037968795.1 Ferruginibacter sp. | reverse complement strand
CTATTATTTTAATAAAATGCGTTCTTTTGCTTTTATTATTATTTATAATAGCAAGAAAGTATTTAATAGAGATTTACGAAAGGTATATTTTAAAGAATTAATAATCTATAAAATTGAATAAAAGGAAATTGAAGGAAATTGAAAATAATAATAAAGAAATGAAGCCACGTATATTGTATCTTGATATGGCATATACAATGAAAATGGTTCGGGAGCGGGGCCTTGAACAGGAACTAATTTCTCGTGAATGTGGTGGGTATTTTGATCATGTATGGGGAGTACATCCTATTGCAGACATACCAGAGGGCAGGAAACCTGATTATAATGGTTTCAAAGTTTCCATAACGAAACTGTCAGAAAATCAAACTATAATAGAGGGCTCCTCCGCTTATTATTCCTGGCTCCGATTTTTTTATCCTCTTAACTTTTTAATTTCACAAATCAGGTTTACTGTATTCCTCGTTAGACTAATAAAGCTAGAGAAAATATCACTTGTCTTAAGTACAGATCCATATTTTATGGGGCTGGTAGGAAAAATATTAAAGACATTTACTAAAGTCCGGTTAGTAATTTGGGTAATAGCTAATAATGATGAAGCTTATGAAGCAAATGGAGTGCTTGCTGCACCCAGGATTTTTAAAAGACGTTGGGTAGAAAAAATTGTGGACAAAAGCGTATTTAAAAGCGCTGACTTGGTCGCAGCAGGAAATCAAAATAATTTGCAATTTGCTTTAAATAATGGAGCAACTTTAAGCAAAACTACAATATTTACAAATGGAAAATTAATCCATCAACGCCACTTGATAGAAAGTAATTTGAGAGATAAAGATGAATTTTTTCTCACTAGCCAAGCTAGTTATCATTTTATTTACGTAGGGAGATTATTAGATGTAAAATTTCCCGAAGATGTTTTAGCCGCATTTAATTTGATAGTTAAATCTGTTCCCAACTGTGCCCTTATAATGGCAGGCGATGGACCTATGAAGAAAGAATTGGAATTGATGGCATTAGAGATGCAGATTGCTGATAAGGTACATTTTGCCGGCAACATTAGCCAAGATAAACTGGTAAGTCTTTTAGCAGGATGCTTTGCCGTGCTAAGCCCACTTACGGGAAGATCATTGGTTGAGGCAGCATTGGCCGGCCTCCCAATAGTAGCATATGATAGAGATTGGCAACAGGATTTTGTAGGTAAAAATGGTGCAGGGATTGTTGTTCCTTTTCGAGATTCTAAAAAAATGGCTGAATCTGCAATATATTTAATAAATAATACTAATCAATCTAAGCTTATGGCTGCAGCAGCTCGCAAAGCGGGATTAGACGCTTGCAATCTGGAGGCAATTTATAAACATGAAAGAAATGAATTCGAAAAGCTTTTAAAATAATATTGTACACTTTATCTCTTGTTAAACGTGCAATTATCATTTAGTAAAATCACTAAGAATATTTGAGAGCATAGAAGATTATATACGGGAGCCGATATTGAAATTGAATTATTCATTCGTTATTACCCAAGGCGATATATTAATATGAGTAGTATAATTAATCACTTGTTTCGTTATACCGTATCCAATTTGTCCCGTTGTATACTCGGAGTCCGGGTATATTATCTGTTTGATAAATGGCCAAACCCTCTTTGGGAGCGTTTATTTTATTTCTCTGCACTTTAGTCATTCTTGGTAGTAGAAGACCTTTAGTAGTACTAGATAGATCTAGTATTGCACTTTCATCTACTGTATATGGCCCTATGGACAATGCTTCCGAAAAATTTCCTTTGGCAGCAAAAATAGTTTTCCATCTCGAAGAAAAACTTCCTACATCCTGGGTGTTATTTTTCATGGAAAAAATTCCTGAAGTATTTATTCTTGCAGAATAGCTTACCATATCTTTAGTATAGAAATCAAAATTTTCTGCACCGTATGCGATAGATCCTGTACTAGTTGAATTTTTTACAGTAAGATATCCGGTAGCTTTGTTTGTCTCAAACTTCGCTATTACAGAGTTTCCCGTAAACCCTCCGTCATTATATACTTTTAAGGGAGAAGAATAATCTATTGTTTGGTTCCCTACGCTCAGGTAATGCTGGGCATTGGCACTATTGGGCAAAACAACGCCTCCATTTCTTATAAACTCTATATTTTGATATATGTTGTGGAAAGAACCTTCTACCACTCCTGCAGCATTTTGTCCGCCTTCCAATTTACTTCGTGGATTTAAAACAATTGGTGGCTGAAAACCTTCCGTGTAGGAATTAATGATATTGGTATTGGCGTTTGCATTTTTTATGCAGATGGCCCCACCAGAATAGTAGCGGATTTTAGCATTCCATGCAGCACTTTCCATCTTGGTTACTTCCCTCCAGTAGGCAGGGTTTTTTTCCGGGGGTTTATTATAGTTACTATCTGGGACGTCTTCAAAATAGCCATCATATCCTGGCTTAGCCACATAATATTTCCCGGCAAAACTTACTACGGAACTCGCTCCTTGAAACAATTGAGTGCCATTAAAAGCAGCATGAGGTTTAAGATACGAATTGCCCAAAAAGCCATTGTCAAAAATGCCCCATCTTCTATTTTCATTGGTAGAGCTGTTAATGACTTGAATGGTACTGGCATCACAACCTTCAATAAAAATTCCATTCAGGCAAAATGTTGCTGTTACATTTTGAAGGATGGATCCGTCTGCACTTCCATAATTATTATTATTGCCAGCCGGTTGCAGTGCACATGCAGTAATGTGAATTCCATTGCCCTCCATTTTATCTACCCATACATTATCCATCTTCATGAATGTCTTAAAAATTATACCATGCTTAGAAATATCTTTTTGGTCATTTTCTGTAGTGCCGGAAATGAACAGATTTTGAACTTCCACTCCAAAATTATTACCCGGGTAGGTTGGCAAAAAAACTAACCCCGCCTTATGCCTTGCAAATTGAAGCCGACTTGCAGGACTACCTATTGTGCCATCACCCAGGATTTTTACCGGAAAGTTAATGAGGATGCTATCGCTAAGCTTGTAAAAAGAATTTATACTAGCATCGCCAGGTATATATAAAGTTGTAAACCTGGGATGGGTTGCAATAAATTCTAGAGCTGCTAGAAATTGGGGTCGGTTATCCTTATTGGAGGTTTCTGCACCAAACCATTTTACATTAACGACCGCGTCGGTAGTGTTTCTTCTCCATTTTCTACCTGCTTTATCTTGCAGGGTCATTCCATTATCTGCTTTTTCATTACCATAATACCTGTTGAAATAACCACCTCGCTCTACATCAGCTATATATGTAACCTCAGCCGTGTTATTTGATAAAGCTTTTAATGCTTCTATCCCACCTTGTACGGTCATTGTATTTATCTGGGCGTTTATGCTATGGGTAGCGAAGAGTAAGAAGAGAATAAAAAGAGATTTCATTTTAAATCGAAATTATGATGTTTAAATCGAAATTATTATCGAAAAGTGGAGCTTATTTATGAGTAATAACTTAAAGAGGTAAGCAAAAGTAACAAAGAGTAAATATCAGCCTTTAAAAATGAAATCTATGCAGGTTCGTTATTAAATTATTCTTCTTCTAAAGATTAATATTGGTTAATAAAATAACGAGAAACAAAATTTTTGTCAAATATAAATATGATTCTAAAATCAATAAACCAGCAGTGAGTATGCTCCCCTACAAATTAATATATTTGCGAGCAATTAGCAGATTAATAAAACATTTAGTAAAACCTTTTCTACAGCATAAAACTATATAGGAAATATGAGAATTCTTCACGTAATAGTTTCCGATGGGGTTGCAGGGGCAGAAAAATACCTTATTCATTTGCTTCCAGGTTTAAAAGAATATGGTATAACAGCTTCTTTGCTAGTTATATACCCCGTTGCAAAACAAAAAATCTTTGAGCAGTATGCTTCGAAATTTTACGACACTGATGTTACAGTAACTCTTATAAAATCTAAAAGTAGCTTTAGTCCAGCCGTATTAACTGCTGTTCGAAATGTTCTCAGAAGCGGTTATTATGATATAATACATAGCCATCTTATAAGAACTGACTTGCTGATTTATTTTGCCTCTTTATTATCTTTTTCAAAAACAGTACTTCTTCAAACCGTCCATGGTTATAATGAATTACAATTGTTACAAAGTATAAATAGCAATGGAATAGTTAAAAAGGATTTGTTTTATTATGTTCAGAAATTCATTTTAAAACGTTTTGATTATACTTTTATGATTAGCCAAAGTATGGCCGATTTATTTGTAAAAAATAAATTGTATGCAAAAAAGCAATACGTTATCCGCCACGGTATTTATATTGATCAGTCTGAGATCTTACACTCACAACAACAATTTGCTTCGCCAACAATTTTAGTTGCAGGTAGGCTGGCAGATGTAAAAGGCCAGAAGTATTTACTTAAAGCACTGCCTGCAGTTTTAGAAAAAATTCCTGATGTACAACTACAATTATTAGGTTTAGGGCCTGCAGAAGAGCAACTAAGGCGCATCGCAAAGGATTTAAAAATTGAAGCAAATGTTCACTTCATGGGTTTTCAGTTAAATCCTTACAAATTTATGCAAGTAGCACATGTCATAGTAATTCCTTCTATTTTTGAGCCATTTGGTTTGGTATATCTTGAAGCAATGGCACTTGGCAAAGCTATCATCAGTTTTGAAACTCCTATATCTGAAGAAATTTTGAAAAATAATGAAAATGCGATTTTGGTAAAAAATAAAGATGTTAATTCACTTGCTGAAGGAATTATAAAATTATTGCAAGACACTCCTTTGCGAACTATGTTGGGAGAGAATGCTCGTAGGGTTTACACTGAAAAGTACACAAAGGACATCATGGTGAAAAATACAGCAGATTACTATCATCATATTAAAGGTGCAAAATAATTCATTGAACTAAATGCCTGGTGATTCGCAAACCTAATAACGGTTACTACTTTACAAAACTATGTATTGCTAGTACTGCCTATCATATCTATAATTTGTAAAAAAATCGCATCGATTTCGTATATGGTCAGGTGGTAACTCCCGAATTCAAATGCAGGTTAACTTTAATTTTTAAATAGAGAATTTGAGTTAAGGGTTGTTTTAATGTTATGCACGCATACAACGCTCTCAAGTTGCATTTTTGTTCCGATATCGCAAAAGTACATATACAATCATCTCTTCGCTATTGTGCTCTGAATATTTACAGTATCGACATTTCAGCAAAAAAATTTTAGGCGATTTTCTATTGAAAAAATGAAAGGGCTTAATATTTCTACAAATGTTACTTCCTCTTAGCTTGCCTTTTTTAAGATTAAATCTTCTTTTTTGTACTTGTAGCATATCAGTAATGCCAAAGATAAAAATGGGAGACAAGGCATTTTGTATCTCACTATGGTGCCAAAGTTAAATGTAGTAAACCCCACAATGGCACCCAGCATAATAGCAAAAACAAATGAAAAGACGAAAATTGGACTTTTGCTAATCTTACCCAGCAAGAAAATAATCTTACTTGTAAGCAACAGGCGTAAAAATAGAAGCATAAAGAAGACAGATTCTAATGCGCTTAATAGCATAACCGGGTTTCCCGCCTCCCAAAGATAAGGCCGGAAAAATACTGTGTTTAGTACAGTAGGGATGGAAGAAGCGATACTGCCCATTGTTGGATTTAAATTAATAGTTCCAACGAATGACCCCCCCTTTTCCTCGTACCCTTTCTGTGAAGTAAGGCTTTGGGTTACAAGATCCTGAGCTACGTCCTCAACCGCTTGCCCTACGAGCTGCTCAATAATGGCGGAAAGAATGAAGAAAAGACTTATGGCTACAATGGGAAATAGTAGAACCTTAATTCCAAAATGTACTTTTTTGTCAAGTCTTAACATGAGAATTACGCCCAAGGCAGACAAGAGAGACATCAAAATATAGTTTTTTACAAGAAAAATGATATAAAAATAGAAGATTGTGAGTAGGAGCTTTCGAAATGAAAATTTGCCGAAATAAAGCCAATTAAATATGTATGAACATGTAATACCAAGGGCAAATAAACAAACAGATTCTTTAAGAATACCACTACTCCAAAAAACAAAACTTGGTAAAAACAGGAAGCTAAAAGCCACTTCTTTTCTGTATTTATGAAATATCTTATCGAGAACTACATATACTTTCCATATTCCAATAAAGGATAGTAATGAAAACATTAAGCTTATTACAGTGTAATTCTGAAAGCATAAAAACCCCAAAAAGCAATCCATTTTCACAATAAACTGGTTACTTACTTCTTGCATATAACCAGGTAATAAATCATACTTTGAGAAAACATCAACATCTGTAACGTAATTATAAAACGGCTCAGTCTTAAATGGGTTTAGGAATTCTATATTTGAAAAATCATCCAGAATAGCGCCATGCATAATTCTGCCATATGCATGAAAATTGAAGCTATCTCCAAACCCGTAATAAAATTGAATAAGAAGCACGTACAAAATTGCGGCAATGGTTTTTAGCCAAAACCCGAGCATTATATTCCTTGCTAGAAAGGGATCGTCTTTATAATGCTTATTTTTTACTCTTCTCACTATGAAGTAAAAGAGGAGCAAATATATTGGCGCTAGTAGCAGGTCAGCATAAGTTGCAAAGAAGATTTCAACCATTTAATGTCGTTATTATTGAACGTTTTTTGCTGCGAATGTCATAGATATCCTCATTTTGTAGGTATATCGTTAACTCAATTAAAAGCTTCTGAAACCTAAATCGTAGTCTATAGTCAAGACAATAAGTTGCAAAGTAAATCAGATAGAAAACTGCACAAATCTAACTAACTTATTTTGTAAAAAAGGCTTCACTGTGTACCCCGGTAGGTAGCTTTACTAGTTAGTTTATTAAGTCCTATTGCACAGAGTATCCCCGTAATTATTATAAATGAAGCATAGAGTAATATAGCTATCGGGTACCAAAAATCTTATGCCCCGCCCACAAATCCTCCTCACTCACCCCTTTAAAATAATCATAAGTAATCTTAAGTCCTTCTGCCCTGCTCACCCTTGGCTCCCAGCCCAGGATTTCTCTGGCTCGGGTAATGTCTGGCTGGCGCTGCTTGGGATCATCTACCGGTAAGGGTTTGTGTGCAATCTTCTGAGTAGTACCGGTAAGTTTTACAATCTCCTCTGCAAATTCCAAAAGGCTTATCTCATCCGGGTTGCCCACATTCATGGGTTGGCTGTAATCGCTCATGAGCAAACGGTAAATACCTTCTACCAGGTCATCTACATAGCAAAAGCTTCTTGTCTGCGAGCCATCTCCAAAGAGGGTAAGGTCTTCGCCTCGCAGCGCCTGTCCTATAAATGCCGGTAACACTCTGCCATCATTGAGCCTCATGCGGGGACCGTAAGTATTAAAGATTCGCACTATCCGGGTCTCTACGCCATGAAAAGTCTGGTAAGCCATCGTGATAGCTTCCTGAAAACGCTTGGCTTCATCATACACACCGCGGGGACCTACAGGGTTTACATTGCCAAAATAGTCTTCGTTTTGCGGGTGTACCAACGGATCGCCATACACCTCACTCGTACTCGCTACGAGTATTCTTGCTTTTTTTGCCAGCGCCACGCCCAGGCAATTGTGCGTACCCAGCGAACCTACTTTTAGAGTTTGAATAGGAATTTTTAAATAATCTATAGGGCTGGCAGGAGAAGCAAAGTGTAAAATGTAATCGAGCTCCCCGGATATGTGTATAAACTTACTTACATCATGATGGTGAAAAGTAAACTCCGGCAGAGGAAATAAATGCTCTATATTTTTAAGATCACCGGTAATGAGATTATCCATCCCTATAACGGAAAATCCTTTTTTAATAAAAAAATCGCAAAGGTGGGAACCCAAGAAGCCGGCAGCACCGGTAATTAATACTTTTTTCATGTTTTTGTGTTACAATTCCTGTTGCAAATATCTCTTTTAGTTTACCAGGTAAGGATATCTTTTTACGGACGAAAATACGGCAGTTGAATCTAATTGTTTTTTAATAGAACAGCAGGCTTAGCATTTAAAGCTTAATGCCCTAATTGTGCAGCCAATGCATTTACTTTGCAGCTACAAAAATGCAATAGAAAGATGTGCGGAATAGCAGGGGCAATAAACTTAAAACTAGATTACGAGAAGATAAATAAAGCTATGCTGCACCGCGGGCCAGATGCCCAGCATGGCTATAAAATAGATAATGTAGACCTGTATCACCTTCGTTTGAGTATTCTCGACATTGCAGGCGGCGTGCAACCCATGCACTTGCGGGAGCGATACACGATTATTTTTAACGGGGAGATATATAATCATGAGGAACTCCGGGGAAAGTATAAACTTAAAGGAAGCTCTTCTTCAGATACCGAGACCTTGCTGCTACTTTACGAACTATTGGGAATAAAAATGCTGGAAGAATTAGACGGCATGTTTGCTTTTGCCTTATATGACCGCAACGAAAAAAAACTGGTACTCGCCAGGGACAGAGCGGGCAAAAAGCCATTATACATTTACAGAAAAGGGAATGAGATCGTATTTGCCAGTGAGCTCAATGCACTCCGTAGCCAATGCGATCTGGGGCTGAACAGAGAGCATTTTTACACCTATCTGCGCAATGGTACTTTTTATAATAAACAGACCCCTTACAATAATGTAGAAGAGCTGGAGGCCGGCACCTATTGGGAAATAAATACTACCAACCTCGACACTAAAAAAGTGAAGTGGTGGGATATTGCTGACTTTTATGCGCAAAAATCTGGCGATAAACTGCAACAGGCCTTGGAAAAAACAGACAGCTATTTACACCAGGGCGTTAAGCGCCGCATCATTTCTTCTGATCTGGAAGTAGGCTCTTTTCTAAGTGGCGGAATAGACAGTGGCCTCGTAACTGCGATTGCAAGTGAGTATAACAGCAAATTAAAAACCTTTACCGTTTCCTTTGAGGGTGAATATGATGAAGCACCACTCGCCAGAATGGTAGCAGAAAAATACAATACTACCCACACCGAGATCAATATTTCCTTTGATAATCTGCAGCAGGATCTGGAAAAAATTATTAGTAATTACGGCGAGCCTTTCTTTGACAGCTCTGCCATTCCCAGCTATTATGTAAGCGAAGAAGCAAAGAAGTATGTAACCGTAATCCTTAATGGCGACGGAGCCGATGAGCTTTTTGCCGGGTACAGAAGATATGTGCCTTTTGCAAAATATGACTTCTTTAAATCGCCGGCCGCTCTTAAAGGGCTCGCAAAATTAGGTACAGGAATCCTCCCCGCATCTGACAATAAAAAGTCGAAGTACAATTATATATATAGGTTGCTTTCGTTTGCCGGTAAGAAAAATCTGGAAATGTATCTCTCCGCCGGCGTAGATATTTTTGAGGATTTTGATAGCCACATCATAGGTAGTAAAGAAAAGGACTATTTGCAGGAGCTACGAGCCGATTTTGAAAAAGTAGCTTCGCAAAAGATAAGCGGTCTGCGCAAAGTAATGCAGCTCGATTTTAAAGTAAATCTCTTTAGTGACCTGCTGGTTAAAATGGACATAGCCAATATGGCGCACTC
This sequence comes from Ferruginibacter sp., assembly GCA_037968795.1. GTDB lineage: Bacteria > Bacteroidota > Bacteroidia > Chitinophagales > Chitinophagaceae > Ferruginibacter. The sequence goes on along the minus strand of JBBKWE010000157.1, from coordinate 3,112 downwards.
GCTGGAAGGAAGAAGCCCTTTCCTGTGTAAAGAACTTATGGAGTACGCTCCCGCCATGAATGATAATTTCAAAATAAAAGATACCACTACAAAATATCTGCTCAGGAAACTATCAGAAAAGTACCTGCCGCCAGACCTGCATCACCAGCCCAAGCGGGGTTTTGAAATACCGCTGAAGAAATGGGTAGAAAACGATCTCAATAACATCATACAGGATTACGTGGGGAGTGCTTCCTCGCTTAGCAGAGAATTTATTGACCCCGGTTTTCTTGCAAACCTCCTGAGCGGCAAGGCGAAAGTACCAGCTGAAAAAAGAGCCAAAATGTTGTGGACACTATTGAGCATGGAGATATGGAATAGTAAAGTTTTTAAGCTTTCTTAAGTAAATAGATTTTTATTTCAATACTTTCTTAAATACTACAAGAAAAGTGTGTAGTTGTCCTGTAAAAACCTGATAATCACAAGCCATCAATCATTGGCTTATCACTTACCTTTGTCTTTTTTTAACTTTAATTATAAATTAGCAAAATACTGCCTTTACAATAAGAATATTTAATTTTTTTGTAGTGGTAGAACACATTTCCCTATCTATACATGAAGAACACAATCGCCATCTTAGAAAACCACATCATTTCCACAAATACAGTTCGTAAAAAACTAGTGCAGGAACTTATGGCAAATGATTACAATGTTGTAATTCTTACAACGGGTAGTGAGGAGGAACTGGCCCTGGCGAAGAGTTTTGGCTTTACAGTAATAGATGTAGGAAGTTCCGGCACTAATCCTATGGGCGTAGTGCAATATTTGAAACGCCTTAAGAACATCATTAAACAGCAGCGAATTAATGTATGCCTCACCTACACTATGCGTCCTGCAATCTGGGGAAATATGGTTACCCGGCAATTGCAGATTCCCACTATTACAAACATAACCGGCATAGGCCCGCTGGCCGAAAGTAAAAGTATTGTATATAGAATAGCCCGCACGCTGTACAGGTTTGTATTGAAAAACACAACCAAAGTATTCTTCCAGAATGAAGATGACAAAAAAATTTTTATCAATTATGGCTTTGTAAAAGAAAAGCAGACAAAAGTTATTCCTGGGTCTGGAGTAGATACGGCTCATTTTGTGCCACAGGAAAAGAAAGATAGCGATGATGTGTTTAAATTCATTTTTATAAGTAGACTTATAAAAGACAAAGGAATACTTGAGTATGTGGAAGCCGCCAAGTTGCTGCATAGCAGCAACCCTGCTGTTGAATTTCAAATTCTGGGACCTTATTATAACCTCAATGTTGCCGACCTCACCGTTACCGAAAAAGATATGCAGGAATGGGAAAAAGAAGGATATATAAAATACCTGGGAGCTGCTCATGATGTAAGACAACACATTGCCAATGCAGATTGTGTGGTACTTCCCTCTTATCGTGAAGGAATGAGCAATGTATTATTAGAGTCTAGTAGTATGGAAAAGCCATTGATTGCTTGCAATGTTACGGGTTGTAAAGAGGTTATCACCCATACGGTTACTGGTTTGCTTTGCGAGCCCAGAAGCGGGGAAAGTCTGGCAACTGCCATGAAGGAAATGCTATTGCTTTCCGTAGCGGAACGAACACAGATGGGGAAAAAGGGGAGAGAAAAAATGAAGCAGATTTTTGAGAAAAGTATTGTGGTAAATGCTTATATCCAGGAAATAAACCTGGCGCTCATGCAAAAAAGATAATGCTACAAGAAATGAAATCTAGGACACACAAAGTTCCTGTGGGCTGGTCAGAGAACATGCCTTTGCGTCTGACAAACCTCTTAAGCGGTGGTTTAAAACCGGTGTAGCGATATTCTTTAGAATTTAAAAGATGTTTTAAGTTGTAGGGCTCTTGGCCTTGAAAAAAAATGTGCATGAAATTTTTTTTGACTGCCGTTAAGCAATAAAAACTGTCTGAGCCCGACCGCTGTTCAAATAATAAAACTACTTGGAGCGAGTATTTTTATTTTAAGCAGGTGCGAAAATATTAGCCATTTTTATTCACAGCCTTGATTTTTGGCTACTATTTTATCAAGAAAAAAGTAAATGAGAAAAAAGTGTCTTTATAGATAGAGAATTGATTTGAAAACAATTCTCCTCTTAGTTTGTAATGTATTGTAATTCTAAAAAATTTATGAATCAATTTTCCATTTCAGATGTAGAGTCCCTTTCCGGGGTAAAGGCACATACCATTAGAATATGGGAAAAAAGATATGGCTTACTAAAGCCAAAAAGATCCTCTACGAATATTCGCACTTACAGTAACGAAGACCTTAAGACCCTGCTCAATGTTGCCCTGCTCAATAGTCATGGCGTAAAAATATCCCATATAAGTGCTATGTCAGCTGCGGAAATGAGTAAGGAGATTTTGACCTTGGAGGAAAATACCAGCCTCCCTCAGAAAGTAATAAACGAGCTCATTCTCGCCATGGTAGATCTTGATAGTATTACTTTTGAAAGATTAATAGATGCGCATATAAACAAGCATGGAATAGAGCTTTGCGTTACAGATATCTTTTTCCCCTTCTTGGAAAAGGTGGGTATGATGTGGCTTACCAGCTACATATTACCAGTGCAGGAGCATATCATTAGCAATATTATAAGACAAAAAGTAATAGTGGCTATCAATGACTTGCCCAAGCCTGCAGAAAACAAGGTACAAGCTATTCTCTTCCTGCCACCGGGTGAGTACCACGAGATAGGACTATTACTAGTGCACTATCTCCTTAAGAAGAGTGAATTGCAGGTATTATATCTGGGTGCTGATGTACCGGTAGATGACCTTGCCGTTGCTGTAAAAAATTGTAAACCATCTTTTTTATACAGTCATATAGTAGCCTCCACAAAGATAATGGCTAATGTAGAGTATAAAGAAAAGCTTAATAAATTAGCACAAAAAGTACCCTTATACCTTTCAGGAAACATTTGCTCTGAAGAAGAAACGTACAAGCAGCACGGTTTTACCTTTTTAACCTCTTATGACGCGGTGAAAAAATTTGTAGCCAATTTCACTGATTAACGCATAAATCATTCTCCCAGATTTCATATATATTTTTATTATTATACATTTTTACCTTTAAAAGGTATGAGT
>JBBKWE010000156.1:0-31257 GCA_037968795.1 Ferruginibacter sp. | reverse complement strand
GTAGCCGGTATTTTTATTATTTATGAATCGGTGGTCACCATTTGGAAGCCTATAAAAATAGCCCAATTAGATACCGGCTTATTGATTCTTGGTATAACTGCTATTATTAATTATGCTGCGGGAGTATGGAGTGTGCGGCAAGGTAAAAAAGGCAATTCCCTGGCACTCATTAGTAGCGGGAAACATCTTAAATCTGATACCTATACTACTGCGGGAATTGTCATTGGGCTTTTGCTCTTGTACTTTACAGAAATAGTGTGGATAGACAGCGTGGTCGCTATAATTTTTGCCTTACTCATTATGGGAACGGGAGTAAAAATAATAAGAACATCTGTAGGCGGTATCATGGACGAAGCCGATGATAACTTACTCGCTTCGTTGGTAGAAACGCTCAATAAAAAACGTAGAATAAACTGGATAGATTTGCACAATGTTCGTATCATAAAATATGGTGCTATTCTGCATATAGATTGCCACCTTACCTTGCCTTGGTATTTTAATGTAACGGAGGCGCACAAGGAAATAGATGAGTTATCAGCCTTAGTTAAAGACCAATATGGTGCCGCCGTAGAATTATTTGTGCATAGCGACGACTGCCAGCCTTTTAGCTGTGCCATTTGCCACAAAGAAGATTGCAAGGTGCGACAGCAAGCTTTTGAAAAAACAATATGGTGGACTCCCGACATCATTCGCATCAACAAAAAACACTCTTTACAAACATAATACTATGCACACAGCAGAATTCTGGAATGAGAAATACGAGTCGGAGCAAACGGGCTGGGATTTGGGTGTGCCTAGTCCTCCGCTGATAAAGTATTTTGATGGGCTAGAGGATAAGACTATAAGCATTCTTATTCCCGGGGCAGGCAATGCCTACGAGGCAGAATATCTATTAGAGCGTGGGTTTACAAACCTCACCGTGGTAGACATTGCGCCGCTGGCCGTAAAGAATTTGCAAGATAGGTTGTGTGAAAAAATGAGAGGCAGTATAGAGATTATTCATGGTAATTTTTTCGCCCTTACCGGCAAATATGATCTAATTGTAGAGCAGACTTTTTTCTGTGCTTTACCTACAGGTTTTCGCGAAAAGTATGTAGAAAAGATGCATGATTTATTGTCAGAAGAGGGGAGGCTCGCGGGACTTTTATTTGACCGGGAATTTGAAGAGGGTCCTCCTTATGGTGGCAGTCGTAAGGAGTACCTGACTTTGTTCGAAAAGAAATTTCACGTTTATATGATGGAGCCTTGCTACAATTCTGCTGCACCAAGACAGGGGAGTGAGCTGTTTTTTATTGCGGGTAAAATACTGTAGAGAAAGGCAGGAAGTCTTTTTACTGAAGATGCTTTCTCTATGTGTCTATTGAGTTGCATTTCTCTATATGAACTATGTGTTTAACTCTTTTTTTACCACATAGGTCAGATAGGAACAGTTATCTTAAATTTTCACATAGGTACAGAGGGTTTTGCCTATTGTGTTGTATTTCTCTATAAGAACTATGTGTTTAGCTTTTTTCTTTACCGCATAGGTCAGATAGGAATAGTTAACTTATATTTTCACATAGGCACATAGGTTTTTTCTATATGACCTGCGTGTTAAGCATTATTGACTATAATGTAAACAACTTAGCCACTCCAAAGGCTGCTGCCGCTGCTATAGCGCCTATAAGCGTTACTCTTATTGCGCCCCACATAGGATTAACCCCTGTAGCTTTACTTTTAAAATAACCAAAAACAAATAAGCAGATAAGTGTAGCTACTACAGAATATTGTAATGCGTCTGTAGATTGTTCTATGAAAAAATACGGACTTAAAGGAATAATTCCTCCAATTACGTATGATATGCCAATGTTAAGTGCGCTTTTCGTCGCCCGCTTGGGGTCAGGTTTGTCCAGACCGAGTTCATACTTCATCATAAAATCTACCCAGCGTTCTTTGTCCTGCGCTATTTCTTCGGTAGCCTGTAGTTGTATTTCTTCACTAAGACCAATGTTTGCAAAAAACTCTCTCGTTTCCTCTATCTCTTTTTGCCTGAGATTTTCTACTTCGTAATGTTCTCTTTTTACTTCATTATCATAATGATCCTGCTCCGTCTTGCCGCTCAGATAGCCGCCAAGCCCCATCGCAATACTACCTGCGGCTATTTCTGCGATACCCGCGATTACAATGATATGACTGCTATCTACCGCACCGCTCAAGCCGGCAGCAAGGGCAAAAGGCACGGTAAGCCCATCGCTCATTCCTATGACGATATCCCTAAGGAAATCTGAGCTGTGGAGGTGTTTTTCTTCGTGAAGGACATCATTCATAGTGAGTGTAATTTGCTGCGAAAGTAAACGAATTGCAGCTGCTAACAAGATGGGAATTTGTGGTTCGCTACGCAGGTCCTGTGTGTTGATTAAAACTTATGGTATGGAGTTATTTAAATTTGCTTACGCAGGTTTGAATTATAGCAACACACTCTAAAATTTGCTCCTTTGTAATTACCAGCGGTGGCGCAAATCTTATTTTATCGCCATGAGTTGGTTTAGCCAGCAATCCATGTTCTTTTAGTAATAAACAAAAACGCCAGGCAGCATTTTTGTCTTCATGTTCTATTACAATTGCGTTTAGTAAGCCACGTCCCCGCACTATTTTAATTAAGGGTGATTTTATTTCATTCAGCTTTTCTCTAAAAAGTTCGCCGAGAGCGTAGGCATTAGCAGCCAGGTTTTCATCTTTTAAAACTTTTAATGCTGCTATTCCTACTACTGCTGCCAATGGATTGCCGCCATAAGTACTGCCGTGCTCGCCGGGTTGTATGCAGAGCATAATCTCATCGTCTGCCAGTACTGCACTTATGGGGTATACGCCACCACTGAGGGCTTTTCCCAGAATGACCATATCTGGCCTTACTTGCTCGTGATCTACTGCGAGCATAGTACCCGCCCTGCACAAGCCACTTTGTATTTCATCTGCTATCATGAGTACATTATACTTTGTACACAACGCTCTTACCTGCGTGTAATATCCCTCTTGCGGCACTACTACGCCCGCTTCTCCTTGTATGGGCTCAAATAAAAATCCTGCTACTTTGGGGTCTTTAAGCGCAGCTTCCAAAGCCTGCACGTCGTCAAAAGGAATAACTTCGAAGCCGGGTAAGAAAGGGCCGAAATTATTAGTGGCAACTTTGTCTACACTAAAAGAAATAACACCAAGCGTTCTTCCGTGAAAATTGTGACCGCAAACAATGATTTTTGCCAGGTTTGCCGGAATTTTTTTCTTTTCGTAACCCCATTTGCGGGCAAGTTTAATAGCCGTTTCTACTGCCTCTACACCCGTATTTACGGGCAGTACTTTATCATAACCAAAGTATTCAGTGATATATTTTTCGTATTTCCCTAGCTTGTCGTTGTAAAATGCACGGGAAGTGAGGGTGAGTTGTTGTGCTTGCTGCACTAGCGCATTTATTATTGCCGGGTGGCAATGTCCTTGATTCACAGCGGAATACCCGCTTAGGAAATCAAAGTATTTTTTACTATCGGTATCCCAGAAATAAACGCCTTCTCCGCGGGAAATAACAACTGGTAAGGGGTGATAATTGTGAGCGCCGTATTGGTTCTCTGTTTCTATAAAAGTATTGGCATCAGTTGCCACTATTGCGTTAGACATAATATTGTAAATTAAAAAAGTAAAAGGTAAAAAAGCTGGGAGCTAAGGTTATTTTCAATGATAATTATCAAATGCGAAAATGCCTCAAGGGCATAATTAATGCCAAAGAAGATCCAGGTTGGATCTAAGAAAACTTTGTATGGAATTGTGTAGATTGATGCTGTAAATGTACAATTTCTAAACCCATTTACAAAAATAGCTAGCAGGAATTAGCTGACCTAAGTTTTTCTGCAAGGGAAATATCCCGTAGACTGTGCTTCCCGTGCCACTCATGGCGGCGTACAAAGCGCCCTTTTCTCTAAGAATTGTTTTAATCTGAGCTATTGCTGGGTAGGATGCAAAAATGCCTTTCTCAAAATCGTTTACAATATTTTCTTGCCAGGATTCTATTGGCTGCGCTATTGCTTTTTTTAGGTCTTTGTGATCACTGGTATTGTATGATAAATCAGCAAATGCCTGAGCGGTGTTAATGTGAATGCCGGGGTTTACAATTAGTATTTTGTAAGCTGATAAGTCAAGTTGCACCAGTTCCAGTTCTTCTCCTCTGCCTGCGGCAAATGCAGGTTTATTTATTATGAAAAATGGACAATCGCTTCCTAGCTTGGCAGCATAGGGCAGGAGTTCTTCATCAGATAAAGGCAGAGCAAAAAGATCTCTTATCATTTGCAGCGCAAAGCTTCCATCTGCTGAGCCGCCCCCAAGTCCTGCGCCTATGGGAATAGCTTTGTGTAAATGCATCTTGCAAAATGGTAATTCCGGAAAGTCCGCTTTGAGTAAGTCAAAAGCTCTGTAGCAAATATTCTTTTCAGGCTGTGCATCTACTACAATACCTGTTGTGGTAATTTCAGTTTTACTTTCTATAACAGGAATTATTTCCAGTGCATCTCTTAGGGGAATAGGGTAAAAAATTGTTTCCAGATTGTGAAAACCATCTGCTCTCTTATCTTTTATCTGTAAGCCAATATTTATTTTGCAATTTGGAAAACGTACCATGTTTTAGGTTTTTTGGAATCAATCTCCGGGCTTATAATCCTGCGGTAATAAATTGGCCAGTTTTTCAAAAGACCAGTATTCTGCCACTTGCAGATCAAGAGGATTTATAATTACAGCATCTGCAGAAATATATAGAGGACCAGTAAAATGAAGCGTTGACTGTACCATGCTTTTAGAAATGCCTCTGGCAAACGGAAACTTGCCTTGCAGATAACGACTTCCTGGTGTCGCTTTTAAATATTTCACTTGTAGCCTCTCTTCTACTTTGAGTATAAAGGTAGTCGTATCTGCACTATCCCTTGTGAGTACCTGTGCTTTTGTGAGTGGGTAACCAATGTCCATTTTCTGCCCATCTGCCGCTTTCATTTCTTTTAAACCCAGCATTGAAAACTTTTCTTCTTCCAGTTTATTGGCAAGTACACTTTTGAAGAAATGTTGTGTGCTCCCTTCGTAGGCATTTGCTCTGTTCTTAATGTACTTATTTTTGTCAGAGAATGATTCGTATCGGGTATAACCAAAAAAAGAAGTAGTGCCACCCACAGGGTCGTAAGCAAATTCTATGAGATCAAAGCTTATATCGTATCCCAGCATCCTATTCTTTAGCCTAATAGGGGCGTCCGCTTTGGCAATTATACTCTTGGGCCCGTCTTTACCAGGAAGGAAATAAATGTCTTTGATATTTTCAATAGACGTGCGTTCTGCTTCTCTCGTTTGACCTACAAAGTTTATCTTAAATATTTGTAATAGTCTTCTTCGTTCCGGATCAGTCATTACCAAAACAGCTTCCATTTCCTGCTCTTTCTCTGCTAGTTTAAAAACCAGCCGCTTTCCAGCAAGGTCTGGGCCTGACAGCTCATAGCGAATGGGTTCGTACCCAACGTAAGAAACAATAAGTTCTTTATTCTGAATTTCTGAAACTTGTAAATAGAAATCTCCTGTGGCGGAAGAGGTAGTGCCAATAGAAGTATTGTTTATATAAATACTTGCACCGGCTATGGGCTTATTATCCTCATACGATAAAACTCTACCTACCAATTGTGCAGAAACAAATCCAGGGAGATGTAAAAAAAATATGCTCACAAATAACCGTATACCCAGAAAAGCAATAAGTGTAGTCGGAGATTTCCTTTGCATTATTGTAAAAAATGTAAGTTGAGAGGAAACTAAGAACGACTATTGATTTCGTCTCGTATAGCAGCTGCTTTTATGTAATCTTCGTGTTCAAGAACTTCTTCCAGTAGTGTATTAAGCTCCTCCAGGCTCATTGATTTTAATTTATCCTTTCCGGCACCAGTGCTATCATCAGACTGTATGGTGGCGGTAGCAGGGGAGCGGGGCGTTTGATCATCTTCCATAAGCACGCCTGCCTGGTCTAGAATGGTATCAAAAGTATATATACTGCAACCAAATCGTACGGCAAGTGCAAGGGCATCAGAGGTTCTGCTGTCTATTTCTACTGTATCATCTGCGCTGCTACACACTAGTTTGCTAAAAAAGATACCTTCCTGTAAATCATTGATTACGACCTCGTGCAGCTCTACATTAAAAGCAAGCATAAAGTTGCGCATAAGATCATGCGTAAGCGGACGGCTGGGGCTCATACGCTCTAGGGCTACTGCAATGGCCTGTGCTTCAAAACCACCAATAACAATCGGTAATCTTCTGAGCCCGTTTACCTCACCCAGTACCACTGCGTAGGAATGGGTTTGCGTAATGCTGTGGCTAAGTGCTACTATTTCTAGTTCTATCTTTCTCATAAATAGGTACGAAACTATGAAAACTTTTGAATTAAGTTAGGGGACTTTTTATACACCTTATTAGCTCTTTTTTTTCGGAAGCAAGCAGCACCGTTGAAAAATAGAAAAGCGGCAAATTGGAATTCAATTTGCCGCCTACTATATTTATTGCCACAGATATATTAAGCTGTGATTAAATCATTTCCTACCCCGCCTTTATCTTCTTCACCGCCTCTATTATCTTGGGCAACACTTCAAAAGCATCGCCCACGATTCCATAATCTGCGGCTTTAAAAAAAGGTGCTTCAGGGTCTTTGTTTATAACTACGATCGTTTTACTCCTGTTTACACCGGCAAGATGCTGTATGGCTCCTGAGATACCTACGGCAATATATAAATTTGGTGCAATCGCCAGACCGGTTTGTCCTACGTGCTCATGGTGTGGTCTCCAATCCATATCGGATACCGGACGGCTGCAAGCAGTGGCTGCACCTAATAGACCCGCCAGTTCTTCTATCATGCCCCAGTTTTCCGGGCCTTTCATTCCACGACCAGCGCTCACTACCGTATCGGCTTCTGTGAGGGAGATATCACCTTCTACCTTGTCTACTTTTACCACTTTTACCCTTCCTTCTTCTACAGTAGCATCAAAGGCAACCACTTCAGCAGTTCCTTCTGTTTTGGTAGTACGAAATGCATTTACATTGAGAGAAATTATTTTTTTCTCTGTGGTCACTTTTATATTGGCAAAAGCTTTCCCGCTAAACACAGATTTTTTTACCACAAATCCATCGCTAAGATCGGGAAGGGCCACTGCACCTGCCACTAGGCCTGCTTTTAAACGCACACTTAGTCGTGGAGCTACTGCTTTTGCAGTACTATTATTTGTAAAGACAACCACCTCAAAACCAGCAGCTACCTGCGCCAGTACTTTTGTGAATGCCTGTGCATCAAAACTGTCTAGCTTAGTATCTGCAACGGTATGTACTTTTTTAATGCCGTAGTTGCCAAGTGCAGCCAGGTCATCTGTTACGGTGCCTAGTACTATTGCTTCTGCGGTAGTGCCCATTTTTTCTGCCAGTTCTGCCCCATAAGTGGCAGCTTCGTAACTCGATTTGGTAATTTGTTTCTCTGCGGTATCTATATATACTAGTATCATTTTCTTTATTTTTTTTCTTAAGTCTCTCCTGCGTTTTTATTGATCTATAACTATATAACCTTGGCCTCTTCGTGTAAGATGCGTACCAGTTCCTCCGGAGTATCTGCCGGTATTAATTTTACACCTTGCTTAGCCGGTGGCAGGTCATAAGATGCTACCGTAGTATAGCTTTCTGCAGCGGTGGGTTCTTTTACAGTGAGTGGTTTGCTGCGTGCTCCCATTATTCCTTTCATATTAGGGATACGCTGCTCTGCCATTCCCTTCTGGCAACTTATAACTGCTGGTAGGGTCACGGTATCTGTTTCTTCGCCACCTTCTATTTCTCTTACTACCGTGGCATCGCTTCCGGCAAGGTCTAGTTTTATGGCGTGTGAAATATAGGGTAGGTCAAGCGATTCTGCTATCATACCGCCTATGCTGCTGCCATTATAGTCAATGGTTTCTTTACCTGTAAGAATAAGGTCGTACCCGCCTTCTGTAGCTATGGCGCTTATTTGCGCTGCTATATTAAAACTATCACCTTCTGTGCTATTTACTCTGATAGCCTCATCCCCACCTAGTGCCAGTGCTTTTCTTATGATGGGGTCATTGTCTGCAGCTCCCACATTTACAAGATGTAATATGGTAGAAGGGTCTGCTTCTTTAAGCTCTATGGCTCTTACCAGTGCATACCACTCATCATAAGGATTAATGATCCACTGCACTCCTTGTTCTTCAAACTTAGTATTGTTATCTGAGAACGCTATTTTTGCCGTTGTATCTGGCGTCTTACTTATACAAACTAGTATCTTCATGTGTATATATTATCTTATTTTTTAAAAATTCTCTTTATTGTTGCAAAAGTAATTTTTACAAGCTATAATTATTATAAAAACAATTTAAAAGAAAAAAAGTTGTTTATGCAACTATTTTGCAAATATATCTTAATTGAGAGGTTAATTCCAAAAAAAACAGAGACGAAATGGAAAGGATAGAAAAATTAAAGAAATTTTTAAAAGACAGCCCGCAGGATGATTTCTTGCAACATGCGCTGGCTTTAGAATACATTAAAATAGATAAAGTAGTACAGGCAAAGTTGTTATTTGAAGAGATTTTGCTTCGCAATGCGCAGTATCTGGGATCATACTACCATCTGGCTCAGTTGCTACAAAGAACCGGGAAGATAGAAGAAGCTATAGCCACATTTAAAAAAGGAATGGAAATAGCAAAACTGCAAAAAGACCAGCATGCTTATAATGAATTGCAAATGGCGTTGGAGGATTTGGAAGACTAGAAATATATGATTTTGATATTTTGATTTGTGATTGAAAAAATTGTTGACGGTATGCAAAAATCATAGGCTGATCAACTTTTTGACCCTCTTCGATAGTTACCGGGATGCCTTATTGCATTTGTGGCATAAATTAATAGAAAAGGAATTGTAAAACATATTAATGCATTTAGAACAAAACTTTATTCAATTTATAAGCAAGCAGCATTTGTTTAGCAAAGCAGACAAATTGCTCGTGGCGGTAAGCGGCGGCGTAGATTCTATTGTGCTGTGTCATCTGCTACATTCATTGGATTATGATTTTGCCATAGCGCATTGTAATTTTTCATTGCGAGGTGGGGAGAGCGATGCAGATGCTGACTTTGTAAAAGAACTGACAGTAAAGTGTAACTGCAAACTATACGAAAGTGTTTTTGAAACGGAAGCCTATGCTAGCGAGCAAAAACAAAGCATTCAGGTAGCAGCACGGGAGCTGCGTTACTCTTACTTTGAGAAAATAAGATATGAAAACGGTTTTGATTTTATTCTTACAGCACACCATGGTTCCGATAACGTGGAGACTGTAACGATGAATTTCTTTAAAGGAACCGGGATCAGGGGATTGAAAGGCATTCTGCCAAAGAATGGGAAAATAATACGACCCTTAATATTTGCAACAAAAGCAAGCTTACAAGAATATGCAGCGCAAAACGATTTGTCTTATAGGGAAGACAGCAGTAATGCTTCTGACAAATACTCCCGAAATTTTTTTAGAAATACAATCCTGCCACAGGTTGAAAAAGTATTTCCCATGGTAGAACAAAATGTATTATCTGGGATAAGTAGATTTCAGGAAATTTTGCAGGTTTATGAGGAGAGCATGAGCAAAAAAATAGAAAAGCTGGAAGAACAAAATGGTAACGAGTGGAAAGTGTCTATCGCTAAATTGAAGAAGGAAAAGCCACTCTCTACAGTTGTGTATGAACTGTTTTCCGCTTACGGCTTCACTGCTTCCTCTACAGAAGAGATTATAAAATTGTTAGATGCAGCCTCTGGCAAATACATACAAAGTAGCACACATCGTATTCTTGTAAATAGGAAATGGTTACTCGTAAGCCCTTTACAAACGGAGGATTCGCATTTTTACTTATTGGAAACGGATACAAAAAAGATAGATTTTGCTGCGGGCAAACTAGAGATCTCACAGCCGGAAAGCCCGGTGAAAATAGATAAGAATGCAGATGTGGCCCTTCTAAATGCAAAAAAGATTGCGTACCCTCTTATGCTTAGGACGTGGAAACAGGGGGATTATTTTTACCCGCTAGGTATGCAAAAGAAGAAGAAGCTTAGTCGCTTTTTCATTGACCAAAAACTATCTCTTGAAGAAAAACAAAATGCCTGGGTACTAGAAGATGTAGAAAGGAAAATCCTCTGGGTAGTGGGTATGCGTATAGACGATCGATTTAAAATAGATCCTAACGGTACAGCAACTGTTGTAAAGTTGCGCCTAATTCCCGCCGACCAAAAAGACTAGGATTTTTCAGGTCATCAATAATAAACGGGAAAATATCGGGACGCAACACCGCCATAAGCAGGAGGGTAGCTCCCAGGCCGAATAGCGCTCCCCACAGATGGGCATCATGATTTATATTATCTCCTCCACGCTTACCGGCATAAATGCAATAAGCGATATAGAGAAAAGCAAACAAAAGGGCAGACATAGAAATAAATCCGTACAGTTGTAACTGACTCCAGGGGTCAAAAACAACTGCCGCAAAAACTACAGCAGATACTGCACCCGAGGCTCCCAGAGAGCGATAGTTCGGATCGTTTTTATGCTTAAGATAGCTTGGTATGTCCGAAACGATAAGGCCAGCAAAGTAAATAAGCAAATACCAGATGTTGCCGAAAGGTAAGGCGGCATTAAAGATCAATTCCATATTTCTCCCAAAGAAATACAGCGTAAACATGTTGAAGAATAAATGCATATAGTCTGCATGCAGGAAACCAGAAGTAATAAACCTATCCCATTGATTCCTTTCCTTCACCACCATGGGCCACATGATAAATCTTGAAAGCATAGTTTTATTTGAAAATCCTATCAGGGAAAAAATAACATTGGCAGCTATAAGCACCAACGTAATGGGGTATTGCGAAAAATCCATAGTATAATTTAATGGCGGCAAATATAAAAGAAATTACTGGTGGTGATATTTTTCGTTTTTGTTTATAGTGCAGGCTCGGTACAGCTGCTCTGCAAGCACCAACCTCGCTATCTGATGAGGCAATACCAATTTACTCAAACTCCAGATGTAGGTTGCTCTTTGTTTTACTTGCTCACCTACACCAAATGCGCCACCTATTAGAAATATCAGATGATTATCATTTGCGTTAGCCCTTTGTTGTAAAAAATCTGCCAGGCCAATACTGCTAATTTGCTTGCCTGTTTCATCCAATAAAATTAAATAATGCGAAGGTTGTAGAAGTTGCAGGATAATTTCCTCTTCCTTTTGCTTTTGCAAATCTGTGGAAAGTTTCGAAGCGTTTTTTGGCGGTGCTATGATCTTCCAGGAAGTGGAAAAGTATTTATCCAGTCGGTTTGTAAATGTATCTATAGCCTCCGAATAAATCTTGTCATGATTTTTGCCTATGCTCCACAATTCTATTTTCATGCTGTAATATTACATAAAAAGCACTAGCGATTAATTGTGCATAATAAATAACGCAAAAACTATAGCAAGACATGGTTACCAATCTGCTTCAATTTAAATATCGTTTGTCAGTTGGGTGCGCCCAATAAAGATTACATTTATAGTATCGTATGCGAATAAAAAAATTTTTAAGAGTTGCCGCAAAAGTTATCGCAATTCTTATCACTATCATTTTACTCCTGTTCGGGGTTGCCTACTTCTACATTAGCAAGAATAAAACTAAGCTTATAGCACAGGTAAATGTGGCGCTAAGCGAAAAGCTGAAAGGTAAAATATCTTTGAGAGATGCAGACATCAGCTTATGGAATTCCTTTCCCAGAATTTCTGTAGAAATAAAGGATATTCTGGTGACCGATAGTTTATTTCCCGTACATAAGCATGCTTTTTTAGAGGCAAAGTCTCTCTTTGTAAACCTTAACATCGTAAAGCTCATTAGAAAAAAGCCAGCCCTTACTGGTGTTGAGGTGAAAGATGGCTCTGTCTCCATTTACACAGATACAAGTGGCTACAGCAATGATTATCTGGTAAGAGGCAATGGGCAAAAAGATAGTGCCTCTGCTGAAAGTTCAGAAAATATTTCGATAAAGCGGGTGCAACTTACAAATATGAAGGTTGTGAAAATAGATGAGAAGCGGGAGAAACTATTTACGTTTGCAATCAGAAATGCTGTCATTAAAATAGATGATGGAGAGCAAAATGTAAATCTGGAAACAGACCTGGATATGACTGTAGGTGACCTGGCTTTTTATACTAAAAGAGGAAGTTTTTTGAAGGACGCTCTATTTGACGGTAAGTTCACCATATTCTTTAATAAAAAGACGGAGATATTATCATTTGAGAAGATCAATGTAGAACTGAATAAGCATTTTTATGTGCTCACAGGTAAGTTTGATCTCGGGGAAAAAAATCCGCAATTTACCCTTTTTGTAAATACTGAGAAGGCAAAGTATGAAGAAGTAAAAAAAATATTACCAGCGAGGATCGCCCGCTCATTGAGTATGGTTTCTGTAAATAAACCAATAGATGCTAATGCAACAATTAAAGGTCCTCTGAGGGGAGGCGATCCTTATGTAGATGTACACTGGAAAGTGAAAGATGCGGAAATGAAAACCATCTTTATGGATTTTGAGCATGCAAGTTTCACGGGGTCATTTAATAACGAGGTCCAAAAGGGAATTCCCAGAAAAGACCCAAATTCGATGATTAGTGTAAAAGACTTTACGGCAGAATGGTATGGCTTGCCAGTACATAGTGGCAGTATTCTCATAAATGATTTAAACGAACCTTTACTTACCTGCGATCTGCAAAGTAATTTTGAACTGAGTAAAATGAATGAGTTAATAGGTTCGTCGGCGCTGCAATTGCAGCAAGGTAAAGGAGAAGTTTCTCTTAAGTACTCAGGACCTGTGGTTAGAGATGCAAATAGTCTGGCGCTTATAAACGGAACCGTAAAAGTAAAAAATGGAACTATGCTTTACGAACCAAGAAATGTAACCATGACAGGCGTAAATGGAAACCTTAGTTTTAGAAATTCTGATCTTACAATAGACAAGTTAGATTGCAAAGTCCTGGGCAATATTATACAAATGAGCGGCACTGCCAAAAAGATAATGACGCTTATAAATACAGCACCAAATAGTGTAACTATTGATTATAGTATATACTCGCCCAATCTTGACCTTAACCCATTTATATTTCTCTTTAGCGACCGAAAGAAAGCCCCTGCCAGCAGTAATATTGGAAATAAATCAGGCTTTCAGGGATTTGCAGGAAAGCTGGATCAGATACTGGAAAAAAGCAAAATAGAAGTAAGTTTAAATGCCGCTAAAACACGTTTTAAGTCTTTTGATGCTGACAACTTAAAGTCACAAATTACAATCTTACAAAATAGTTATATTCTCAATAATGTAAGTATGAATACTGCAGGAGGTGCTATGAAAATGAATGGCAAGATAGAAGGCACTAATGGCGGGCGGCACGCTGCAAAACTGTTGGCTGATTTAAACGATGTATCTGTGAAGAAACTCTTTACGTCCTTTGATAACTTTGGTCAGGATGCTATCAGTGCTAAAAATCTGGAAGGCAAACTTACTGCAAAAGCAAATGTTCAACTAAGTCTGGATAATAAAGGAAAAGTGATGCCACAGACTGCAAATGGCTTTGTCGACTTTTCATTGAAAAAGGGTGTTTTACATGATTATGAACCACTGAAGAAGATACAAAAGTTTGTGTTTAAGCGACGAGACTTCAATGATATTGAGTTTGCAGAAATTAAGAACAACTTTGCAATACGAAAAGGCGAAATAACAATACCCAGAATGGAAATTCAAAGTTCTGTTCTCACTTTATTTTTTGAAGGATTATATAGTCCTGCTGGCAATACTGATGTAAGTGTGCAAGTACCACTAAGTAACCTAAAGAAAAGGGATGAAGACTATGAGCCACAAAATATAGGAACAGATAAGAAGGGAGGTAGAAGTATTTTTTTACGCGGTCAGACAGGCAAAGATGGCAATGTTGATTTCAAACTCGATGTCTTTAAAAAGTACTTTAAAGACCACGGCTTGCAAAATTAGAACAAAGACAGCTGTGTAGGAACGGGAACTTTTTTAGGAAGATCTGCAGCGGTGATGTCAAATAATTCTGTACATGCAGTTCTGCTGGCGGCTACTACTTTTGTTTTACCGGCTTCCTTTTCGAAATGCATTAGTGCCAGAGCAGGTTCATTGTTCTCGGCCGACAAGTGGCTTAGAACAAGCAGGGATAAAGCTGGAGAGCGATGTTTTGAAAATATCTCTAATGCTTGCTCGTTAGATAAGTGCCCTTTACCGCCAGAAATCCTTTGCTTTAAGAAATAAGGGTACCTACTATTGGCCAGCATATCTTCATCATAATTTGCCTCCAGAAATGCTGCATTACAATTCTTAAAATGCATATGAGTTTGCTTACACGGTTTCCCAATATCTGTGAAGATACCAATCACAGTGTCATCATAGCTTAAAGTCAAACTTATGGGGTCGCTGGCATCGTGGTTTTTTGAAAATGCATTTACGGTAAACTCACTTATTGCTACAGGAACATGTAGTGCTAACTTATGTAAACAATGTGGCGCCATATACTCCTTTATGTGCCTAAGCGTACCCTCACTAGCATATATTGGTATTTCATATTTTTTACAAATTGTCTTCAATCCAGAGATATGATCAGAATGCTCATGGGTAATAATTATGGCAAAAATCTTTTCCCAGGAAAGGGCAAGTTCTGTCAGCCGTTGCGAAATCTTCTTTAAAGACAATCCTGCATCTACCAAGATGGCTGCATTATCATTTTCTATATAATAGCAATTGCCATTACTTCCAGAGTTGAGCGATGCTATTTTTACTGCCATGGCGCAAAGAAACTGTAATGCGGGCATAAAAAAAAGCTCCTTGATGTTCTCAGGGAGCTTAAAATTATTTTTTCTCTTGTTTAGTTTGTCGCTGATTCTACGTCATCAGCCACATTCTTAGCTTTTCCAGTTGCTTTGTTTACAACATCTTTAAGTTCTTCAGGCAATCCGTCCCAGAAGCTTTTACCTTTTTCTTTAATGTTGTTCTTAATCGTTTCTTTTTGCTCTGCACTCATTTTAGTATACTTATAATACGCAAATGCTGCTAATCCTGCTAGTAGTAGTGCTCCCTTCTTTGCCATGTTTATTTTATTTAATGGTTGATGTTAATAAGTTTCCAGCTTAAATATAAGTAAATATCATACCAAGTTTAGCAGAGTGCGAATATGGCAGGAATCAGAGATACTGCTACTGATTTACAAACTGAATCAATTGATTCTTAAAGTACATAATCATCATTAAAACTGTATATGGAGTGTCTAAAATTTTACCCATTTATTTAAATCCTTCATAAACCGGAGTTTGTCGCAAACCTATTTCACTTTAAATCTAAAATCTCCTTTAACTTCCGTAAAGGCAGAGCTTGATGAGGAAGAGCTTCTTACCATGCCACTATAACTGCCTATAATGTAGGCACCTATGGCTCCGTATGTTGTGACCGTAGCAGTAAGAGCTGTAGCTCCCTGTAAGTAATCTCTACCATTAATAGACAAGGAAAAAATATCAATGGGAAAATTACCTATCGTTTGCGAACCAGAAAAATTTATCCCAATGTAAGAAGTTGCAGGTTGGGTACCGGCATTAAGGGAGGTGCTACTACTAGTTTTCGAAAATGAAAGGCTGTCTGTAGGAGTTTTAAATACAGTTGTTGCGCTATTAAGGGTGGCAGTTATATACTGGTCTGCTGCAGGAAGCGTAGGTGGGGGCGGAGGAGTTACCACTACATCGTCATTATTCTTACTGCAAGAAGCTTGCATAAGAAAAGGGGTTGCTGCCAGAAAAAAAAACAGGGAGTAATGTCTAATAATAGCTTTCATTCTTTTTTTAATTGGGGTTAATTTTTGGGTGTAAATATACTTATATTTAAAATTACATATTGCATGTAATGCAAAATTTTTGATCAGAAAATGCGATTTGATTTCTTTAGACATTAAGAATAAAAAAGGCTGCTGTTTTCAAGACAACCTTCATTTTAGTGACCGCGTTAGGATTCAATCCTAAAACCCTCCCGAGACGCTGTATCGGGATACTCTATTCAATTGAGCTACGCTGACAATTATTATGGCATAAAAAAAGGCTGCCTTTTTTCAAGACAACCTTCATTTTAGTGACCGCGTTAGGATTCAAACCTAAAACCCTCCCGATAGGCTGTATTGGGATACTCTATTCAATTGAGCTACGCTGGCAATTATTATGGCATAAAAAAAGGCTGCCTTTTTCAAGACAACCTTCATTTTAGTGACCGCGTTAGGATTCAAACCTAAAACCCCCTCATCCGTAGTGAGGTACTCTATTCAGTTGAGCTACGCAGCCATTCCCGTTTTAAGGACTGCAAAGATAATATATTTTTGTAGTTGTAAGCAAGAGAAAATGCTTATTTTTCAGAAAAAAAATTATGGCTGTACAACTTACTGTAAAAAATAATGGTTCGCTGGTAGTAAAAGGCGATGTAGAATTGTTGGATTCTGATGGGAATCCTTACGATCTTGGTGGCAGAGAAGTAATTTCCATTTGCCGTTGTGGACTTTCTGCTAATAAACCTTTTTGTGACGGCAGTCACAAAGATCACTTTGAGCATGAAGCAAAAGCATTTGCATTACCTCCAAAAAAGACTTTATAAAAGTGCGGGGGAATTAGCAAAGCAACTAATGCTGCATTAACTTGCCTGGAAGGTTGCAAATTGCTATCTGATAATAAAGCCCGTGGTATTTATTCCACGGGCTTTGTTATGTGTTTTTTATTTTTCGTCTATAAACCTCACCAGCTTCTGCCTCTCCCTATTTACCTCTAGTTGAAAAACATCTGGTCTGCTATAGTGCCCGTTCTGATCAAAATTCTGCCTTTCTTCTCTTACTTTGTTGTGATTGAGAGTAACTATAAAAAGTTCTTCAACGTTTAACTGAGGGGGTAGTAGCCACGAACCGTCAGGAGCAGCTACGCAGGAGCCGCCATCTGCAGCATTTGCCGGAATTTTATCCTGTAGTAAGGCTGCATAAGGCAGGTCATTACCTATGTCCTTTGTGCTGAACAGCCCACTTACACTTACCACATAAGACCGTGCTTCCTTTGCAATAAACTTAGTAATATCTTCAGTATTACGAACACAGCCAGGCCATAAGGATATATGCAAGTCTTCACCCTGCGCCTGCAATGACGTTCGTGCCATCGGCATCCAGTTTTCCCAGCAATTAAGCGCTCCCAGTGTAAATTTTTTCTGAGGAAATACTTTCAGCCCATGACCGTCGCCTGCCGCCCAGGATAGTCTTTCCTCATAAGTGGGCATCAATTTTCTATGTACATTGTCTATAAGACCAAGAGCAGAAATATAAACCAAACTGCAGTATAGGCTATGCCCGCCACGGTCTCCGGGTTTTTCTACGATGCCTACAATGGCAGATATGTTTTTGGCCTTGCAGGCCTCAGAAATCGGGTGTAAGTCCTTGGCTTCTATACTTACCGCTTCATTAAGGTAGTGAGCATGTAACTCCTTTTGCATCTTGCTTTCAAACCGGGCTCCATCTGTATAAGAAAGCCAAAAGGGATAACCTGGCAACAAAGCTTCGCCAAATACAACTAATTCTGCCTTGTCGGCGGCAGCCTTTTCTATAAAAGACACAACCTTTCGTATGGTAGCTTTTTTGTGAAGCCACACAGAAGAGATTTGTGCTACTGCAATGGTGAGCAAATCTGATGTAATATTCATTTGCCAAAATTAAAATAAAATAGAAGTGTGAATTTATGCCGATAATAAATAGAAGGTGGCCCCATTTTTTTCTATTGGCATAATACTCTCTAAGATTTGTACCTAGACCTTCGGCCTAGTAAATAAATCAAGATGGTATTACAACCTACTGCGGCGAGTATTAAAAAACCGAGATCCTGCAACCGCTATTATTGCAAGTATTGAAAGAAACGGTAGGCTATCTCCTGCTATAAGATGTGCCGCCGTAGCAAGGAGAGCTTCAAAAAATAACGCGGCATAAGCCCATTCTTTTAAGAAGATAGACTTGTTGCTAATTATGGCAATAACAGCTAATACCTTAACCGCTGCCAGAGGATATATCAACCAAATAGGAAAACCCAGATAAATAAACAAACCTTTTACCATGTCATACTTAAGAAGATACATGCCTGCTGAAAAAATAAATATTCCACAGAGTACAGCGGTGAAGGTCCAGTATATAAGCTTGTGAAGTGTCATAAATCTATTGAAAGATAAATTTACAATATAAAAATGGCTTTAATACGACAGTTGATACTAGAGGTGCATTTAAAATCGTGGGAAGGGTTGTAAACCTTGGTAAGGCTGTTGAAGTTTAGATAGGCTGTCAGAAGGATTTAAAGCCCTCAAAATAAGTGCCGCCTCAGTATTTTGAGGCAGCACTATCTGAGTAATTTTCTAAATGCAAATTGTTTACAAGCCTTCCAAAAAGCTATCGTGAATATAATCTACTACATTCTCGAGGCTCTTTGTGTCCTCATATATTTTCAGTTGCCTGTCTGCACCGGTGCCCTTTTCCAGTATTTTGTGCACGTGACTTATGGCGTGCTGACTGCCTAATTGTGGCACAACATCATCAATGAAGTCGAGCAGTTCATAGATCAGAACTCTCGTATTTACCTCCGCTTCTTTACCGAAATCAATCATACTACCATCAATGCCATAGCGACTAGCACGCCATTTATTTTCATTAAGTAAAGCACGGCTATAGATCATATAGTTCATGTTCTGAGTTCTTAACTTATATATTTTGGCGCATATTGCTTGAAACAAACCGGCAATTGCTATGGTCTCAGACACTGTAAGCGGAATATCGCATATCCTAAATTCTACTGTATTGAAAAAGGGATGAACCCTTATGTCCCACCATATTTTTTTGGCATTATCTATACAATTAGTCTTTACCAGTAGTTTTATATAGTTGTCATACGTTTCTATGCTGTCAAAATAATCAGGAATGCCAGTACGAGGAAACTTTTCAAAAACCTTAGTTCTGAAACTTTTGTAGCCAGTCGTTCTTCCCTCCCAGAAAGGAGAGTTTGTGCTCAGTGCAAAAACGTGCGGCATAAAGTAACGGGCGCTATTGGCAATATGTATTGCCATTTCGCGGGTCTCCATTCCTACATGTACGTGTAGTCCAAAGATGAGGTTACTTCTTGCTGCTTCTTGCAGTTCATTTACAATTTCACTGTATCTTACGTGCTCTGTAATAAGCTGGCGTTCCCAATGGCTAAAAGGATGTGTAGCGCTGGCACCAACCCAAAGACCGAGATCTGCTCCTATTCCACTTATTGTTTTGCGTAGCGTAGCCACGTCCATAAACGCCTCATCCGTATCTGCACATATATCAGTTCCAACTTCCACCACAGCCTGATGCATTTCTGCTTTTACTTTATCGCTTATGACTTTATAGGCTTCCTGTACTATTTTTTGGTCATGGCTTTTTAGCTCACGTGTTACAGGATCTATTACCATGTACTCTTCTTCTACTCCCAGGGTAAATTGTTTATATGATATGCTCGACATTAATGAGGTTTAGATGACAAATAAGTTGGTTTCCTTAGCCATGATTTTACGGAGTATAGAGTGGCTGCTTGCTACTGCTGCGTTTTATATATTCACCCCAGGTGAGATTATCTCCTCCTGGTACATGTTCCTGCGCTTTTTCTATAGCATAGTTTGCAGCGGTTTCTACTACCCAGTCGAAATTCTCTTGCCCTACACTCGTTACTTCAGCATCGGGAGCGGGGTTGCAGAAATCAATTGCGTAAGGTACACCGTCTCTTATTGCAAGCTCAACCGTATTAAAATCATAACCGAGATAGTTGCAAATCCGTAGCACGATATCTTCCATAAGCTTATAGCGTTCTGCACTAGGCTTAAAGTCAGCTACATATCTTAAATGATGTGGATTTCGAGGCTCGTAAGGCATTATGCGCACATACTTTCCCCCTATGCAATAGCAACGGTAGTACTCGTCAAATTTTATTTCTTCCTGTAGCATCATAACCAGTTGCTCGGTCTCTCCATGCTTTTCAAAAAATTCGTCTTTGTCATTTAGCTGGTACACACTCTTCCAGCCTCCGCCAGAGAATGGTTTCATATATGCAGGCCATCCTATATACTCAAAAATACTATCCCAGTCTAGTGGGTAAGATAGGTTAGCAAACGAATCAGCACTAGTATCATCCGGCAAGTCACGACTTGGCAAGATCACGGTCTTTGGTACCGGTACGCCTATTTTTGTTGCCAGGCAATTATTAAAAAATTTTTCATCAGCACTCCACCAAAATGGGTTATTAATAACCGTAGTACCGCACAAAGCTGCATTTTTAAGGTAAGCTCTATAGAATGGTACGTCCTGAGATATGCGATCAAATATTACGGCGTACTCAGTAGGTTCGCCCTGCATCACCTTGTCTATTTTTACTGCTTCAGCTACAATGCCATCTATTTGTTTGCTATTTACCCTTTGTACAAAAGCCTCAGGAAAACTCCTTTCCTTACCGTGCAACATGCCTATTTTCTTCATAATTTAAGTTTTTTTTCCTCTTTATTTAGTTATGTATTCTTTTCGTTTCAAATATATTTTTTGTCATGCTATAAAACAAATAAAGTTTTTACAGCTTACTAAAGGTTAATTTATAAAATTCCTTCATTACTTTTGCTCCCCGATGGTAAAAGAGTTACAGCGAAAAATTACAGTAGAGAAATTTGTAATCAGTTCTTCTTTTCTAAGAAGAAATGTTATTGTAGATTGCTATGTTCCGGCGGCTACAAGCACAAAAGATATAAGTCTATTGCTTGTAAATGACGGTCAAGATCTGGTAAGAATGCCATTTGAAAACATTCTTGAAGATTTGCTTACCGCTAAACAAATAGAACCCATATTTTGCGTTGGTATTCATTGCGCTTCCGACCGTAAAAACGAATATGGTACCGCTTTCATTTTAGATTATAAGGGCAGAGGGGCTAAGTCTTTACTCTTCAATTTCTTTATTTTTAAAGAATTGCTTCCGATGCTAGCTAAGCGATATCCCGGTTACAACTTCAAGGATAAATCTTTTGCAGGCTTTTCTCTGGGAGGGCTTAGTGCGCTGGATATAGTGTGGAATCACGCAGAAGAATTTAAGAGGGTGGGAGTTTTTAGTGGCTCGCTATGGTGGAGAGATCGTAGTGCAGATGACAAACTATATGATGAAGAAACGGATCGTATTATGCACCGACAAATTAGGGAAGGAGCTTTCAAACCATGGCTTAAGTTTTTCTTTGAAGTAGGTACAGAAGACGAGGTGGGAGATCGAAATAATAATGGAATCATTGATTCTATTGATGATACAATAGGCCTCATAGAAGTACTGCAAAAAAAAGGCTACTCAGAGGAAAATATTGCCTACCTGGAGCTGCAAGATGGCAGGCATGATGTACCTACCTGGGCTGCCGCTTTCCCTACTTTTCTTACATGGGGTTGGGGGCTTGGTGATACGATCTATCCTGTAGTAAAAGAAAAGCTCACTTAGCCTGTTTTCTCTGCAATCATTATCAAGCGTGGACTTTTATACAGATCATAAGGGTTCAAATTATAGTCTCCATATATTTCCTTTATCTGCATTTTCTGGTAAGCAAACATTTCTGTAAAATTCCCGAGAGAAAACTTTGCCACCTTCTCTGTATGCACCAGCGGTTCTGATAGCTTCATGTCTTCTACCTCTATTTTCTTGTAGAAAAAATCTTCATCAAACCACTTGGTAATATAAAAATTTACGTCATCTACTCGCTTATCTTCTTTATGCACCAGCTGGCTTTCAGCATAGTGTACATTTAGATAATCCATTACAAATGTACCTCCAGGTTTGAGTGCAGTAGCTATCGTGCGGATAGCATTATCATTTTCTCGCTGAGTTGCAAAATAACCAAAACTGGTAAAGAGATTAAATGCATAATCAAAGTAATTTATCCAAAAAGGCAGCCGCATATCATGACGCATAAAATGTAGATTATCTTTTTCAAATTCCTGCGCTGCCAGGATACTTTCCTCGCTCAGGTCTATCCCTGTAACATCATATCCAGCCTCGCTCAATTGCATAGCGTGTCTTCCCTTGCCACAAGCCACATCAAGCATAGTTGACCCGGCAGGCGGCTGCAGGTGTATGAGCACCTTACTTATAAATGCAGTAGCCTCTGCCATACTACGCTCAAAATATAATTGATGATAGTAAGGCGAATTAAACCAATCCTTAAACCAGGTTTTTTCCATAGCGGCAAAGGTAGAGGGCAAATAATGATTAATGATTAATTTGTACGACTTATTTACATTGGAGCTTAATGATCTTCCTTTTTAAAAGCCTTTTCGCTGGCAGTCTGCAGTATATCCCGGCTATGCCTACGCACAGCTGCGGCATGATAGTACTACCCATCCGGGCTATTATTTGATATGCGTTCTATTCTAAACTAATCAAGTGGGTTTTTAAGAATCTTGAAAAATGACATCTTGCTATTAATTTTGGTTAAGTTCCTATTCATAGTTTTTACAAATATTCTTTCTGCATGCATTATGTTCCTTACTATCTGCAACGGGATTGCAGCAAGAAAGTAAAGCTTGAAACCTATCCTTATATTTGCGCCACTTTATAAAAGCAATTTATATAATCATGGCACTAATAAAAAGCATTTCAGGGATACGGGGAACCATAGGTGGCACTCCCGGCGATAATCTTACACCTCTGGATATGGTAAAGTTTGCCGCAGCCTACGGTAAGTGGCTAAAAGGCTCCGTACCCGCAAATGAGACTATCACCGTGATAGTAGGAAGAGATGGTAGAGTAAGCGGGCAAATGGTAAAACAGATTATTACCGCTACACTTTCTTCGCTGGGTATAAATGTAATAGACACTGATTACAGCACTACCCCTACGGTAGAGATGGCCGTAAAATTTCTGGGCGCTACAGGCGGTGTCATTCTCACTGCAAGCCATAATCCCAAAGAATGGAATGCCTTAAAACTTCTGAATAGCAAAGGAGAATTTATAAGTGGAGAAGAAGGTGCCAAAATCTTAAAATATGCAGAGCAGGAAAAATTTGAATTTGTGAGCGTAGATGAACTAGGCTCAATAATACAAGATGATACTACAATAGATACCCACATTACCCATGTACTGCAGCATGACCTGGTAGATGTTGAGGCAATCACAAAAGCAAATTTTTCCATTATAGCAGATGCGGTAAACAGCACAGGTGCTATTGCATTACCCAAATTATTAACGGCGTTAGGAGTATCTGATTATAAAATTATAAACGAAGAGAATACAGGCCATTTTGCGCACAATCCAGAGCCGCTGCCCCAGCATCTTACACAACTAAGTACTACGGTCGTAGAGCAAAAAGCCCACCTGGGCATAGCCGTAGATCCTGATGTAGACAGGCTTTGTTTCGTATGCGAAGATGGAAGCATGTTTGGCGAGGAGTACACGTTGGTAGCGGTTGCAGATTATATTCTGCAGCACAGAAAAGGCAATACTGTAAGCAATATGAGTAGCACCAGGGCACTTAGAGATGTTACAGAAAAGCATGGAGGTACATATTTTGCCAGCGCAGTAGGCGAAGTGAATGTGGTAAATAAAATGAAGGAAGTAGAAGCAGTAATAGGGGGAGAAGGGAATGGCGGTATCATAGTGCCGGAGCTTCATTATGGCAGAGATGCCCTTATTGGTATAGCCTTATTCCTTACGCAGCTGGCAAAAAGTGGTAAAACGGCGAAAGCCTTAAGGGCGTCTTATCCTTCTTATTTCATGAGCAAGCAAAAGCTGGATCTGCAAGCTGGCGTAGATGCAAAACCTATCTTTGCAGCGATTGCAAAGGAGTTTGAAAATGAAAAAGTAAATACAGAAGACGGTCTTAAAATAGATTTTGCTACTGAGTGGGTTCAGCTAAGAACCAGTAATACTGAGCCCATCATTCGTGTATATACTGAGAGCACAAGCGAAGAAGCTGCCACAGCATTGGCCAATAAATTTATAGAAAAAATAAAAAGCCATTTAACAGCTTAAAAGAAACTTATGGAGAAGAGAATATATTTTGACAATGCTGCTACCACAAGTCTTGACGGCGAAGTGCTTGAAGTAATGATGCCTTATCTAACAGAGAAATTTGGAAATCCTTCCTCCATTTATTCTTATGGCAGAGAAACAAAAATTGCTATAGAAAGTGCCAGAAAATCGGTAGCTAAGATCTTAAATGCGCACCCCGCCGAAATCTTTTTTACCAGCGGCGGTACAGAAAGTGCTAATACCGCTATTCAAACTGCTGTGCGGGACCTTGGCTGCAAACATATTATTACATCTCGTATAGAACACCACGCTGTAAGTCATTCTGTAGAGCACCTTGATGTTATTGATGTCGTTACCGTGAGTTATGTAAATCTTTTGCCCAACGGGCATATCGATCTCGATCATCTCGAAGAGTTGCTGGCAGCGAGCAATGACAAAGTATTGGTTACACTTATGCATGCAAATAATGAGATAGGAAATATCCTGGACATACATGCAGTGGGCGAATTGTGCAAATTGTATAGTGCCATATTTCACAGTGATACGGTTCAAACGGTGGGTCACTTCCCCATAGACCTGAGAAACACACCGGTACATTTTATCACCGGAGCAGCGCATAAGTTTCATGGGCCCAAGGGAGTAGGGCTGTTGTACATCAATGAAAATGTAAAAATAAAACCCTTTTTACACGGTGGTAGCCAGGAAAGAAATATGCGTGCCGGCACAGAAAATCTTTATGGCATCGTAGGCTTTGCTGCTGCCCTGGAGCAGGCCACAGCCGCTCATGAAGAAGATAGTGCCTACATAGGAACGATCAAGTATTACATGCATGAGCAACTGAAAAAACATATCCCTGGTGTAGGTTTTAATGGAGATGTGCTTGGCAACAGCTTATATACTGTGCTAAGTGCGAGCTTCCCAAAAACAGAAAAATCAGAAATGCTA
This sequence comes from Ferruginibacter sp., assembly GCA_037968795.1. Lineage (GTDB taxonomy): Bacteria > Bacteroidota > Bacteroidia > Chitinophagales > Chitinophagaceae > Ferruginibacter. Next base: position 6,161 of record JBBKWE010000156.1, on the reverse strand, counting down.
CTTTTTAATCTGGATATAAATAACATTTGCGCCAGCGGTGGTAGTGCCTGCACATCAGGCTCTGAGCAAGGGAGCCATGTGATAAGAGCCATCAATAATAATCCTAACCAGGTAACGGTGCGCTTTAGTTTTTGCAAATACAATTCTAAAGAAGAGGTAGATAAAGTAGTGGCAAAGCTGAAGGAGATACTCTGATAGGTTATGGCCTTGGAGCTCATTTTATATGGAATATGCTGAAGAATTCATCTGTTGTAATAGTCAACCTGCTATTGCACCAATCTTTCTTCAACAATGAAAAATATCTTCTTACCTGTACTATTTATCCTCATAGCATTTTTTTGCTACAGCTATTTTTATAAGCCAGACTCTGAGGTTAGGAAATATATAAAGCATACATTAATAAAGACTGACGAAATGGAAGAGGCAGAAAAGAAAGCTGCTATCATAAGTAAGAAATGCAATGCCTTGCAGGAGTACGCTGCAAAAAATGATTACGATACCAGCATAGGTTTTCTTTTAGATTTCAATATCCCCTCAGGTAACAAAAGATTCTTCGTTTGTGACCTCAGCAGCGGAAAGGTTCTTAGCAGTGGTTTGGTAACTCACGGACAGGGGAGCACTATACAGTCCGATGCCGTATTCTCCAATGTGCCCTCTAGTTATTGCAGCTCTGAGGGAAAATATAGTATAGGAGCAGCATATCACGGTAGATTTGGGCTCGCTTACAAGCTCCATGGCCTCAGTAAAACAAATAGTAATGCCTACAGGCGATTTATAGTGCTACATGCCCATGACTGCGTGCCTGATAAAGAACTGTATCCAACAGCAATTTGCCAAAGCCAAGGTTGCCCTACGGTATCTCCGGCATTTCTGCAAGAGCTGAAAACAATCATATCAGGAAAATCGAACAGCATTTTGATGGAAATAGGGAAGTGGTGAATGGGTTAGAAGAAATGACCCTTCCTAAATTTTAAAAATGGGCCTTATTCCTTTCACCGTAAACCTTGAATTGCATACGCGGGTAAAGGAAAAGAGGGATAAAGAATAATTTCTATTTTTCATTTGAAAAAAAAGCTTCAAATCATACTTTTTCATTCGCCTATTTTCTAAAACGGTGTTAGCTCTGTTTACTCATCGCCAAATATTACAAAATCTTACGGCACAACGAAAAGGTAAAAATCCAAATTTTCTACTTTTTCGTAATTGGCATTATTATTTCTTACTTAACCAAAAAACAATTAAAAATGGAATTTAGAAACATTATTAAAACAATAGGAATGGTCGCGGGAGCAGCTATTCTTTTTACGTCTTGCGATAAAGAGGACGATACAATGGCAAGTACGCCGGTATCAAGGTTATTTGTATCTAATGCGGATACTGATCCTGCTGTAGCAAACCTGAGCGTATATAGTCCTGCAGATGGTGCAACTTTAGGGGCTGCTACCAATGTAGCTACTGTAGCTCCTGATGGTAACGGCGTTACTTATGATGCTGATGGAAATGTGGGTTTCCAGGTAAGTCGTACTAACAAAGCTATTAAGATCTTTACAGTTAATAGTGCAGGTGCTGTTACAGTTTCTCAGACATTTACTGATGCTGCTCTTGTCAGCGGTCGTGGCGTTGCTTATGATGCAGGAAATAAGGTTTTATATGTAGCTAGTAATTCTGATAGTACAATCAGAGTATATAATAATGCTCCTAATCTTACCGGTGCTGTAAATGCCAGCAAAGTTCTTAAGCTTGACGGACAGCCGTGGGGTATTACTTTCGCTGGTGGTCGACTTATGGTACTAATAGATTTAACCAGAAAAGAAATACAACTCTTTAATAATATTAATAGTATCGCCACTGGTACGGTTACACCATCTAATAAGATCACAGTTCCATCTGCAGTAAGATTACATGGTCTCACTTATGATGCCGCTTCTGATGTATTGTTGGTTACAGAAATAGGTCAGGCAGCAGCACCAGCTGTTCCACTTCCTCCATTTTTCAATGAAGATGGTGGTATCTATATCATAGAAGGTGCACTTTCTAAATTTGCCGCAAACTCAGCAGTTACGCCTAACAGAACAATCATTGGAAGCAATACTATGCTGGGCAATCCTGTTGACATTGCATTTGATGCCAGAACAGGTAAAAAGCTTATTTACATTGCAGAAAAAGCACAAAAGAAGATCCTGGTTTTCCGTCTTACAGATAATGGAAATATAGCTCCGGCTACTTCTACTACTGTTACGACTTTGCCAGAGTCGCTTCACATAGATGCAAGAAACTAAGATTTAGAAATTAAACCTTAAAACAAACTGCGAGGGCTTTAGTGTCTTCGCAGTTTTTTTTGCAATATGGGCAATTGTTTTTTACATTTTCGAACGCCCAGGTAGTAGCTCCTTTCGGGCGAGAAACCAGGTAAAAACAAAAGTTTTAATAGAGGAGGCTTACCATTGGAAAGAATAAAAGTTTGCTGTACTGCAAATAATAAAAATGTTCCTTCTTGAAGTCCTATTCAACTTTACTATTTTTTAAAAAACTGTTTGATAATATTGCGATTCCAGCGCCCCGGTTACCTGGCACATATTGCAGCACAATAGTAAAAGCATAGCCCGTTTTTTTCCAGGTATCGGTTGATGCACCATCGTTTTGCCGGATAGTTTCCACCGTGAAATTTGCCTCCTTTAAGGCCCTATTAGCAGTTTGTACATCATTCGCTCCGTACAGTTTATGATAGAAGCAGAATTTTTTCGATTCATCAAAAAATTGAGTAGCCACTAATTTGTTGTTAGTATAATATTCAAAAGTTTCTCCTTTTACAGAATTAGAAGTGCCCACTACTTTTTTTACCTCAGTTGTATTTTGAGAGGCCTTCAGTGCTTCTTTATAAGTACTGGCAGAGGTGGCTTTATCTTCCATTGTTTCCAAAGGCTGAGCATTGAAAAGTTTACTTGTTGCAGCCATATTTTTCATTATTGCATTAATATCGTCCATAGATATCATGCTGAAATCATCAAGCTGACCTGCCTTGGTATTTTGCTTTACATAGGGGGCATCTATATAAGACTGCTTACCCTTAAGCGTTACCAGCGATTTGCCATTTATAAAGGCTGCTACTGTATCATATTGGCATGCAACTACCTCTTTGCCCGTACTATCTATGAATCCATATTTGCCATCTCTTTTTACCGCACCAAATCCTTCCTGTAAATAATGGCCTCGCTGATATAGATAAGGTGAAGCTTTTCTTCCCATATTATCATAATATTCAATGCTGTTTTCTATCATGGCGCCCCATAGCCTTTCATTAAATTTAATTAGCTGAGTGTATTCCATCGGAATAAGCATTTCCCCCTTAAGATTAAATAATCCGTTTTTATTATTTTTCCTCACTACTGCCCGATTGCCTTTTAAAGTAATTTCACTATACTTTACAGGAATAACCACATGGCCTGCAGTATCTATCAAGCCATACCCGTAATTATTCGACATTTCAGAAACGTGGAATACAGTATCAAAAGAAGGCGGATTAAAATGAATCGGTTCCAGCAGTACCTTTCCGGTTGGCGTAATCAAACCATATAGTCTGTATTTTGACAATATTCCATTTAATATTTGTCCACTCATGTAATAGAGGTTATAGCGCTTTATTTTATGCAGGGTGCCGTATTCAGGTGCTATCGTTTCTATTCCTTCACTGTTAATCAATCCGTGTTTTTCACCCTTACTTATAACAGCATACCCTTCCTCGAAGTCCCAAATAAAATCATACTGTGCCTTCACAATCACTTTTCCTGACGCATCTTGTAAGCCATATTTCCCTTTGTTAGAAAACCTCACCTGGCAAACAGCAGGGATAGTGAAGGCAATAGTAATCAAGCATAACAAAAGTTTTTTCATAAATCAGTTTTTAGAATAAAGGTTTATAACAAAATCAAAACTATTCCCGGGAGTTTAGCATATAGTTACTCAAAAGATTTAAATGTAAAAGTTATTATATAAATCGCAACCATAACAGAGAAATTATATTTCAGGATTCTCTTGATTTTCATCTACATTGGAGTAACATTCTATACCTTTTGTCTTTGATTCTCCCTATTCCACAAAAGTGCATCAATATTTTTTTCCCCTCAATATTGTAATGAGTTTTTAAGCACTGCCACAGAATAATTTCCTGGAGCCCCAAATGCTAATCTCTCAAATCACAGGGAATAATTCTTTTAATTTCTCACTATGGGTTAGAAATCACTATCCCTTCATGTGCAATCTCAAGGGTTTCAATAGCTACTTCGTTTCCATCCGACTTTAGGTCTGTTGAAGTTATTTTGGTGGGCCACGCATTATTTAATGTCCATGACATCGTTACTGCACCTGTTTCATCGAGAAGCTTTATGACTACGGTCTCTCGTTTTATGGTATTCATCTTAATTTGATTGTACCAGTTCCAAAATCTATTGTCGCCAGCAAATATGCCTTTCTTCATAGTTACAGTACTACTCTTAACAAAGCCTGGCATTTTTGTAGTAGAAAATTGTTGGCGGTTCCCACTGCGGTATTCTACCACTTGTGCTTCTACTTCCAACCCGGAAACTTCTTGAAACATGATATCGGTTTGTTCTCCAAAATCAACCGAAAAGTAAAATTTCGGTAGAGGCCAGGGTGTTTCTGCGGCTGTTTCGTCTTCTGCCATATTTCTGTTTTTTAGTTTTATTAAATTGACAAGTACCCTTACTTGCATTAAGTGAAGTACTCATATCCTCTATAACCTTGCTATGCCTAATGATTCCGGTTGTAATTACAGCGTAGCGTAAGTAAGGTGGAATGTTGAAGTTATGAACTAAAGCTGAAAATTAAACGTGGAAAAGGGGCGACGATTCCATGAGCGAACGTCGGCTAGTCTGCAGTCTCGGGTTAATCCTGAAAGCTTTCGCGAGCTTCAAGTCTAGCCCTGCTGGCGAGAGGAGGTTCTATAGGTATAGGGAGTGCAATTGGTACGGTGCTCAAATGCTCAGCTGTTTAGGAAACTACAGAGTTAACAGACTCCGCCACTCATATCAAACACATGACAACAGCTCTAATCTGCGTGTGTATGCTCAATACCGTTATGGCTGTGTGTTGCACTTTCTTCATTGTATGGCGGTCTTTCGTCTACCGGCGGTCTTTGTCCGCCTCGGGGTCTTTGCCCACCACCAGGAGGCGGTCCTTTTCGCCTTTCTTCTGTAAAAGCACCCATCAGGCAGCGACCAACATAGGGGTAAATCTCTGTAACAAAATACATGTATTTACCATTAACCATTTTCCCGTTGCACTCATCTAAGTCGCCCATTCCATTTACATATTCCCAGTCAGAAACAAAAGTGCCGTCGGGATTAGTGTTTTTTAATTGCTTATTTATTGTTGTGCCAGGTGTTTTGTACGCACATACATCACCCGTTCTTTTGTCAGCTTTAAGTTGAAAGCTTGGTTTATATTTCCCTGTTTTTGAATAGTAAATTCCGAAACCATCATGCGCAAAGCCTACCAGAATTAAATCTTCGCCCTGATCCACACCATTTACAAGGCCTATAGGTATGCCGTGATAATGGTAAGCCCCGGTAGGTTGCACATGGGCATGGTTAAAATCTAATCCAAGGTTTACTAAGGATTGAAAAGCTTCAATCCGATATCTTTCGCCTGTTTCACAGATAAAAGCTTCTGCTGTTTCGGGCTCAAATTTTACACCGTTAATGGCTACACCGGGTTCTCTTGCCCATATGGCCTTCCCTATATAAACTGGATTTAATGGAAATGTATAACTGATATTTTGTGCTGAAATTGTATTGGGGTTACCTGCATTGGGAAAAGATCCTGTTTTATGATTTGGCAGGCCATTGGTAGTCATCAATCGTTTATCACCCTTTATGGTCACAATCGTTTTTGTTCCAAATTCTTTATCATTAATTGTATAAGCCCCTAAGTAGTCAGTTTCTTTATTGGCTGTTGTAGTTTCTGTTTGGCTGTTATTTTTTTCCGCCGTCGACTTTTTGAGATTATTGCATCCGGCAACTATAATAATTGAAATGACAGATACCGTCAAAAGCTTATTCATGTGTAAAATTTTTTGGCTCATTGCAGATTGGTAATGATTGCTTGTAAAAACTCTAGTACGATTTTCTTGAAGAAATCCTGCG
>JBBKWE010000155.1:0-12412 GCA_037968795.1 Ferruginibacter sp. | reverse complement strand
AGTATTTGCTATGAGTGTGATTACAGACATAGGAATACGAGAAGAAGAAAATACAATCACACATGAAGAAGTGCTGCAGGCAGCTAAAGATGCAGAGCCGAAGCTGACTCATATTTTTAAATCATTGATAGAAAATTTGTAAATAGATTTTGCAAGTGTAAAATTTAAATAAAAGGGTAGTGCCAAAGCAATCTTCGCAAAATAAAATAAAGTCCAGAAGCTGTGTAGAGAAATTTTCTCTGCTGATAAGATTGTGTATTGTAGTTATTGCCTGTTTTTTTTCTTTTCAAACTTTTAGTCAGACGCCACAAATACTGAATAGAATTGGAGGACTAGGTAGCAGCGGTGGCGGCGAGCGCAAGGACAGCATAGCCTTTGAGCACAGAGATGATAGCAAGGACTCTATAAGTGTAACCTTTCGCTACCTTGACAGTACCAACCGGCAAACGATGGATAGCAGCGTGAGTGATTATGATGTCTACTATCCCATACCCGCCCATTACAATGATTTAGGCAATAATGGTGCGGCGGCTTATTCCCTTATATACCAACCATATTCAGCACCGGGATGGGATGCGGGTTTTCATGCATTTGACATTTATAAATTCAAACTAGAGGATACGAAGTTTTACAGAACAAGACGACCATTTTCTACTTTGAGTTATGGACTTGCCACAGGTCAGGAGCAGATGATACAAGCATCTCATACGCAAACGCCTTCGCCCAATGTAAATTTCGGGTTTGACTACAGGCTGGTAAATGCCCCTGGTCTGTTTGCTTCACAAGGAAATAATCATAATGCTATAAGATTGTATGGCGACTATGTGAGCAAGCGCAAGCGTTACTCCGGCACTTTTGTATTTGTAAGTAATGTGATAAGGGCAAATCAAAATGGCGGCCTTGTAAATGATAGTTCTCTTGCTGATCCTAGCAAACTAAGCCGGTTTAGTATCCCGGTAAATATAGGGGGAGATGAAACGGATAGGCAGAACCCTTTTAAAACATCAGTAGCTACTGGCAATATATACAAAGGCGTAAATATAATGCTGCAGCAATATTATAATATAGGCAAGACTGATAGTATTGCAATAAATGATAGCACTACCGAATACTTATTCTATCCTAAGCTTCGCATACAACATACTGTGAAGTATGAGACGAGTAAGAATACCTTTAATGACTTCAATGCAGATTCTGCCCGCTATAAAAGCTGGTACAATATCGATTTTAGAGGGAACAGCAGCAGCAATGATACCTTACTGGTAAAAGAAGACTGGCAGGTCATAACCAATGACCTTTCTCTACTACAATTTCCAGATACAAAGAATTCTTCCCAGTTTTTTCTTGCCGGAATATCCTATCAAAATATGACTAGGCAGGTAGATAGCATTGCCGGCAGCGATAAATATTTTAATGCCTTTGTGCATGGAGAATACAGAAACCGTACAAGAAATAAACTCTGGAATATTGTAGCAAGCGGCAACTTTTATCTGGCAGGCTTAAATGCTGGCGATTATAAAGCATCTGCTACTATAAGCCGAAGCCTACGCAAATATGGCGACGTGGAATTGTTTTTCAATAACACAAGCCGAAGACCTTCATTTATTTTTGATGATAGATCGGCCTACAATCTTGGAGATAAGCTTTCGCTCAAGAAAGAAAACATCACTTCCTTTGGTGCCACGATAAATAATAAGATCGCGAATGTTTTTTTTGCCAATCATTTGCTGGCAAACTATACTTACTTTAAATCTTTTACAGAACGGGATCAGTATAGTAAACCGATAAATGTGTTGCAAATAGGAGCCAGCAAGAAAGTGCGAATTGCCAAACATATAAACTGGTATCCAGAAGTTGTTTTACAACAAACGGATGGTGCTGCTCCCATAATAGTTCCATTATTTTACACCAGAAACAGAGTAGCTTTTGAAGGCCAGTTCTTTAAAAACCTAAGCTTGAGTACTGGTATAGAAGTAAAGTACAATAGTCCTATCAAAGCTTATAATTTTACGCCGGTACAAGGAGATTTCCTGCCGCAGGATACACTTACCATTTCTAACCTGCCAGAAGTACATGCTTATGTGCATTTTAGAATAAAAGGTTTTAGTGCATTTTTTAGAGTAGAAAATTTAAACACATTTAGTGTAGCAAACGGATTCAATTTTACCAATAACAACTTTGCTGCACCGCTGTATCCCACGGAGGCCTTATACCTCCGCTTTGGGATAAGATGGTGGTTTATAAATTAAACGATAGTCTGAAAATTCTTATAAAGTAAAACCTAGTCCCAGCTGCACATTCTGACTTTTCCACTTTTCTGGCGATCCTGTATCATTGAGATTATCAAGACCTATTGCATAGCGACCATATACTCTTATTTTACTAACCTGTAACTGCATTCCCGCTACAAGGCTAAAGTCGCCGTCTTTAAATACAGAAGACCCATTTTGTACGAGCGTTTTGTTTTTATCTAAAAGTTTGCTAAACTGTGGACCTACCTGCAGGGCTACAAAGGGGTTGGGTTTAAAACTCAGAAGCAGGGGAATTTTTACATAGCTGAGTTTCGCTTTGCTTACGTTGTCAAAATCATATACTTCTTTAAAACCAGAAGCAGTATCTACATTTACCTGGCTAAATATAACTTCCGGCTGAAAAGATATTTTCTTGCTGATTCCTATCTCAGAAAAAACACCTGCCTGGTAGCCATAAGTAAAATTTTCTGAGAAGGCTTTGCCATTTATCTTATTCATATCCACACCGGCCTTTACTCCCAAGTGAAATGACTGCGCATCTGCAGAGGCAGAAATAAATAATAAACTGATTGCGAGAATAACTAAACGATTTTTCATACTATATAATTTTTTCTTTTTGGAGCGAAAACGAGCTGTAGTCGTTTAATGAGATTTCCTGAATCCTTTGTTAAAAAAATACCAACGAATATACTGAGCTCCTGCTTAATACTTTGCTTTTACTACAACGGATATAAGTTTAGTTTATTTTATAAGCAAATTGTTAACTTGCCACAGTGCAGGTCTTCAATACCCAATTTTAAAATAAAAAATAAGCCTCATGTAATATGTGGCATAGATATAAGTTTCTCATATGCAAAATATTTTAAGGCACTTTAAGCTCAGAAGAGAGAAGGAGAACTTTAAGGAAGTAATTGACCATATTTATAGGAACGTGCCGTACACGGGTACTAATTTGTGGATTCTTGTTTTTGCTATTTTTATTGCTTCGCTTGGGCTCAATGTAAACTCTACTGCAGTGGTCATAGGCGCAATGCTTATTTCTCCGCTTATGGGGCCTATCATAGGACTCGGAATGAGTGTGGGTATAAATGACCTTACGCTCTTAAAGCGCTCTGTTTTTAACTATTTTTTTGCAGCCGTAATAGGTTTGGCTACTTCTACTTTATACTTTCTTATTTCCCCTATAAATGAAGCCCACTCTGAGATTCTCGCGAGGGTGTCGCCCAATATATATGATGTACTTATTGCCCTTTTTGGTGGTTTTGCGGGTATTCTTGCCACTTGTAGTAAGCAGAAGGGAAATGTGATTCCTGGTGTGGCTATAGCTACAGCCCTTATGCCGCCGCTCTGTACGGCGGGCTATGGTCTCGCTACCCTTAACTTTACGTACTTCTTTGGTGCTTTTTATTTATTTTTTATCAATACCGTTTTCATAGGTTTTGCTACACTACTTACGGTGCGTTTCTTAAGATTCCCACTAGTGCATTTGCAGGATGAAAAGGCAGAAAAAAGAAGCAAAATAGTCGTGTGGCTTGTGGTACTCTTTACGCTTATTCCCAGTTTGTATTTTGGGTTTAGCATTGTAGAGCAAAACAAGTTTACAGCATCTGCAAATTCATTTGTAGATAAAGAGGCATTTTTTGAAAATGATTACCTGCTCAAAAAGGACATTGACCCTAAGAATAAAAAAATAACTCTAGTTTTTGGCGGAGCTCCCATAGAGGAACCGCAGATACAGGCACTAAAAGCAAAGCTTCCGTACTATAACATAGATACAAGTGCGCTCACCATAAGGCAGGGCTTTGCCTATCTGGGTCAAAAAGATAATTTAACAAACTCTAAGCAGGTAGATGAAGCACTTAATAAGAAAATAGAGCAACTGCAATATGTGCAAAGCGCAATAGACAGCATACAAGCGCAGGAACAACTTTCTGCTCAGATTTTCCAGGAACTAAAATCATTGTATCCTGACGTGAATTCATTTCTAATACAACCTGCAAAAGTAAACACTGATAGCCTCAGGAAAAATCTTACCATCGGAATCATTCAGTCGGATAAATTTATTAGTGATGTAGAAAAATTGAGAATAGAAAAATGGTTGAAAGTGCGAATGAATGATAGTACGGTAAAAGTGTACAATGAAAGATTGTAAATATATATTGATGATAAAAGGGATTGGAAGCATTGTAAAAATGTTCACAATAGTAGCGATACTGCTGCTTGCTTGCTGTGGTTCATTTGCACAGGCTACTCTTGCTGATAAAAAAGATATTTCGACTTTAGCTGAACCAGACACTGCTATCATAGCAGATTATATAAAGGAATCAAGAAAGCTGGCACAATCTGATCCGAGTGCAGCCCTCTTGCTGGCGGTAAAAGCACTCAATGCCTCTGAGAAAATATCTTATGCCATTGGCAAACAAAAGGCATTGGGCGACATTGCTAATAGGTATACGAGCATGGGGAATTTTGCAAAAGCGCTTGAGAGTAATTTGCTGTTGCTGAAATTAGTAGAAAACGAAAAGGACAAAAAATCCATAGTTTCTGTACTTACTAACATAGGGCTGGTGTACGCTTCTCAGGAGCAATTTCATTCTGCTTTGATTTATTATTACAAAGCGGATTCTATGATATCCCGATATAATTTGCATTCTAATGCTGCCAATATTTCTTTAAACATAGGAGATTCGTACGATAAAATGAATAACACTGATAGTGCATATATCTACTTTAACAGGTGTCTGGCAATTGCGGAAAAGGATAAGAGCGATTTATACAGAGGCGCCGCATTAGTGGGTATGGGACACACTTACATGAAGATGAAAGCACTACAAGCGGCAAAAAATAGTTATTTACGTGGCCTATATTTTTTAAAGAAAATAAACTATAATGAATTAGTGTGCGAAGCTAGCTTAGGGTTGTCTACTTTATATAGCAAGATTGGCAGTAAAGACTCTGCCATTTATTATGCAAAAAATGCACACAATTTGGCCATCGTTAACGAGTTCTTCCCCTGGCAGCTTAATGCTGCTAAAGCACTTTCAGCTTTGTATAACAGCACTGGAAACAGTGATAGTAGTCTCAGGTATTTGCAGGAAAGTGTGAAGATAAATGACTCTATTAATAGCAGAGAAAGAATACTTTCTATGGAGGGAATGACTTCCAGTGAAACCATTCGTCAGGCAGAGATTGCAGAAAAAAAGGCAAAGGAAAAGAAAGAGCGCAAGCAGAGTCTGCAGTTGTTGTTTATAGCGATTTTTATTCCCGGCTTTTTTGTAGTTACCTTGTTTATGAGTAAAGTGCAACTGCCTTTGAAAGTGATAAGGTGGCTTGGAGTATTATCTCTTATCATTTTAGTAGAATTTATCACCCTGCTCATGCATCCATTTGTAGCGGAGCTTACACATCATACACCTATTCTTGAAATGCTGATTTTTGTAAGTATGGCACTTATCATAATTCCCGGACATCATAAATTGGAAAAATGGCTATTGAAGTGGCTGGTAAAAAATAGAACGCCTGAGCAAGGGGATAAAATAAAAATTACTACTAAGAAGTTAGATAATTACTGATTTGTGGGAACTACTGGTCTTGTAGCAGCGGTATCCATACCACCCATGTCTACAACAGTGGTATCATCTACCATAGGGGCTGGTTCTTCTACGACAACTTCCGTTTCTGTTTTTTCTTCTTCTTTGTCTTTGCAGCTTATAACAATAGCGCTGGTAAACAAACCAAATGCAAGAAATGCTGTAATTGGAAATTTGAGATTTTTGGTCATCTTTTGAAAGTTTAGTTTGGTTAAAATTATTAAAATAAATAATATCAAATTTAAATTTTATCTTGGACAAATGCAATTATTAATTAAGATATCTGCTGTTATTGCTTTATGCAGCCTTCTTGTAAGCAATGCTTTTTGTCAGCAGGTTATCAACTTCCATTACCCCACACAAGGGCAAACTGACACTTCTGAGCTAAACGCCTTTGCCGTATTAATGGAAGGTGGTCAAGGGTTTGTAAGGGTAGTAAGTAATATAAAAGGGAGCAGCAGGCAAGAGATTAGAGAATGGCAACTACAGCAGGAAATTGTAAATGCTGCAATTAAATTGTCGGTATCGGAGGATACAATTACTTATCTGGCTTTTAACCCGAAAAAAATTTATGGATTTAGCCCGGAAGTCGCAGGTGGATTTAAGATGATGTTTGTTAGAGATACGGCTTCAGGAAACTTGCACCCAGTTGCCCTGCAAATAGACGATATTCAAAAACCATTGTACACATTTAGTTTGCCCATGTGGCCGCGGGATAGCGCTGGTAATGCCCGTAAACTGAAACCAGAATTAGTAAAAACCTTTTTTAAACCCTACGATGATTACTACAAAAATTATTTTAGTGGAACCAAATCAATTAGCATTTTAGGGGGCGGAGCAGCCAAAATACACCTTATAATAGTGGCCAATACAAATGATCGTACAATAGGGGAGTCTTGTGCAAAAGATAAGGAGGACTATCAGGATTTTTTTAAAGGGGTAGCAAACTTTTTAGGTGTGAGCCTTTCTACAACAGACATTTCAGGGTCAAAATATAATAAAGCTGCACTGGAAAACGCTTTGTCTTCTTTGCGTCCTGGTAGTAATGATATTGTAGTTTTTTATTACAGTGGGCACGGCTTTAGAAAAACTAATGATGGAAGAAGATATCCCTATATAGACCTGAGAGCTACGCCTACACAATCATTTTACCAGGAAAGTATGCAGATGGAAGATATATTTAATACAATAAAAAGAAAGGGCGCAAGGCTCAATCTTGTAGTAAGTGATTGTTGCAATGAATCTGTAGATGCAAATCCTGCAACAGGGAGCGCTCTCTCCCGCACAAGGTCAATGCAAAGCTGGAGTGAGCAGAATATCCGAAACTTATTTATGAACTCTCAAAAAATATCTATCCTGGCTACAGCAGCAGACAGGGATCAAAGAAGTAGTAGCAATAATAAATTCGGAGGCTTTTTCTCTTATTACTTTAGGTCCTCCCTGGATAATTCGCTAGGGCTATTTAGCAGAAATGTAACCTGGGATAAGGTGTTATCTTCTGCAAAGTCGAACACAATTTATAAAGCCAATCATACTTACTGTAGCAGGCCCTATATCCCCGCAAATATCTGTGAACAAACTCCGGTTTATTCTGTTTTCGACTAAAGAGTCTACAAAAGAAGGCGCATTAGAAGAGATTATACGACCTTTGCATTCTTTCCATGTTTAGCAAATAGAATAAATATATGGAGATTGAGCGGTATTTTGTACACATTTGTTTGTAAAATACTCGTTGGCAGTTTGCCAAAAACTACTAATTTTAATGAATGAGTTGGACAGAAAAAGGTCGGTTAAGGGTTGCAATTCTTGACCTGTATGAAGGTGTAGAAAATCAGGGCATGCGTTGTATACGGGAATTGTTGCATCAGTTCGGCGAATTTAATCACATTGAAGTAGAGCAAGTAGAGTTTGAAGTAAGGGGAAAGCAAGAAATTCCTTCTTTAGATTTTGATGCGTATATAAGCAGTGGTGGTCCGGGAAGTCCTATTGATAGTGAAGGCACAGAGTGGGAGAATAAGTTTTTCCAGTGGATAGATGATGTGTATAGATATAACAACGATCCTTCTACAGTAATAAAAAAGCAAATATTATTTATTTGCCATTCTTTTCAGCTTGCAACTCGCCATTTTGGTTTGGCAACAGTTGCCAAGCGAAAAAGCACTTCCTTTGGCGTATTTCCCATGCACTATTTAAAAGATGGAATTAATGAATGGTTATTTGATGGACTGAGTGATCCTTTTTACGCCGTTGATAGCCGCGATTATCAGGTTATACAACCAAGGCATCAAAAGATAAAAGAAATGGGTGCTAAGATATTAGCCATAGAAAAAGCCCGACCTCATGTGCCACTAGAGAGAGCTATTATGTGCATTCGATTTACTGATAATATGGTGGGTACACAGTTTCACCCAGAAGCAGATGCTATAGGAATGAGTCTGCATCTACAAAAAGAAGACAAGAAAAAAACGGTGATAGATAATCACGGTGAAGAAAAATGGGAAGCTATGATTAAACATCTGCAAGATCCTGATAAGATCATGCACACGTATGCCCACATTATTCCTAATTTCTTAAAAACTACGGTAGAAAGAATGCATCCGGTTCCTGCAGATGATAGCCTTGTAGTTTAAGTTTTTATAGCTTTTCTGTCAATCATATTTTGGACTGGGAATAACAGATAGTAAATCATTCTTTCTAACCGTTTTTTTCTGCAGTCTTTGAGAGGAAGGCAAAATCAAATCCCGGTTTTTGCCCCATGTAAGATTTTAATAAGCTTGCTCTCCTCTAAATCTTTTATATTGTATTTTAGCCAAAACAAAGTAAATATAAAATGTATGCAAAAAGACCTTAGGAAAAAGTTCAACGATAATTTTACAGAAGTAAAGTATGAGCAGTACATGCAAAAGGTAGAAGCACTGGAACCCGGGGCTTTAGATTTCAGAAATGCTGAAACCCCTTTGTTTATACCCAAAGAGTTCAAAAATAAAATGTTGGAGTCTTGCGAAGACATTATAGATGTAATAGTGGCTCCTAACTTTAAGGAACTTACAGAAAGAAGTATTCCAAAGAACTTGCAGGTTCCCAATGAAGATGATCATGCACAATTTATTGTTTTCGATTTTGGAATATGCAGAAATGAAAGTGGCGAGCTAGAACCTCAGCTTATAGAAATGCAAGGCTTTCCTACTTTGTTTGCTTTTCAGGCAGCGCACAGTGAACTTACCGCAGAGTATGCAGAAATGCCAGATAATTACTCTCCCTACCTTAATGGATATGATAAGCAAAGCTACCTGCAGTTGCTCAAAGAAATTATAGTAGGAGATATTCCAAAAGAGAATGTAATTCTGCTGGAAATTTTTCCAATAAAGCAAAAGACCAGAATAGATTTTTATTGTACTGAGCACGAACTTGGCATTAAGACGGTTTGCCTTACAGAGCTTATTGCAGACGGAGATAAATTATACTATCACTTGAATGGGGTAAAAACTGAAATAAAAAGGATATACAATCGACTTATTTTTGACGATCTACAACAGCAGGAAGCACTGTCAAATACCGTAGACCTCACAAAAAAGTATGATGTAGAATGGGTGCCGCACCCTAATTGGTTTTACAGAATAAGTAAGTTTACTTTGCCTTTCATTCAAAATAAGTATGTGCCAGACACTTTTTTTCTTAATGAAGTAAAAGAGCCGTTAAGCCTGAATGATTATGTTCTAAAACCTTTATTTTCATTTGCAGGAATGGGCGTTGTAATAGACGTAACGCAAGAGGATATTGATAATATTAAAGACCCGGAAAACTGGATTTTGCAAAAAAAGGTCCATTACGATCCTATTATTCTGACCCCTGATGAGCCCGCCAAAGCTGAAATACGTTTGTTTTATTTTTGGAAGAATGACTGGAAGCGTCCGGTGGCAGTACATAACCTTGCCCGGCTGAGTAAAGGTAAAATGATAGGAACACGATACAATAAAGATAAAAAGTGGGTAGGCGGCAACGTAGCCTTTTTTGAAAAAGACTAGGAAATATTTCTGATAGAACATTACAATTACTATGAAACCAGGGAAAGAGAGATTTGAAAAATATTTTGCAGAGTTGCAAGGGCAGTTGGATAAAGCAAGGAAGCAGGAAAACCCTGCATTATACCTTTATAAAAATGACTGCCGTACTGTGTGCTTTATGCTGGAGGGGCTATCGAAATTATATGCCGGACTTCACAATAAAAAGTTGTTCAGAAAAATGCAGTCAGACTTCAAGCAGCTGGAAGATGCGCTGGGCTGTATTGACTATTTTGATGCTTATGCATTGGAATTTCTCCAAGACATGCATATTCCTATTAGCATTTCTAATTATCTGGTAGAAGCGAAAGAACAAGAAATAAAATTGCTTAATAAAATATTAAAGAAGGATGGTTGGCTAAAGAAGAAGAAAAGTAAACTGCGAAAAGCAGGGAATTTACTTAGCAAAGTTGACTGGCTGGATGAGCAGGATGAAATTTCGGCAATTGAAAAATTCTATCATCGCGAAATTGAAAAGCTAAATATGTTTGCCAGCGAAACAAGCATGGGTTTTACAGAGCTAGAGGATCAGGTGCATGAACTGCGAAGAAATATTCGATGGCTGAGCATATACCCAAAAGCCTTACAAGGCGCTGTACAACTCACACAGCATTCTGCTGGGGAAGAGAGTCTGAGGAAATACTTTACTGATGCTGTTTTGAATTCAAAACATAATGTAATGCCAGATCCACAAAACAATAATTGGGTGTTATTGCTGGAACGCGATTACTTCTTTGCTTTGAGTTGGCTTATATCTGCCCTGGGCACCATCAAGGATGAAGGGCTTAAGATTTTTGCTCTTACAGAGGCTGTGCAAGTGACTGAGAATGTAGCCGCTACCACCGCAGATAAAATAGCCAAAAATCTCCTGCATGTACAAGATGATTTTCTGCAAAAACTTTTGGAACAGGCTTCTGATATAACGAAAGAGTACTTTGCAAATGGTTGTTTGAGTAAACTAGTTGTAGGGGTAGAACAGCGTAAGTAAATAGCTTATAGCAAATTACTAAAAACCTCTTCTAAGTTTAATTCAAAACCTGGGAGTAATTCCGTGCAGTAAATGTCACCCTCCACAAATAAGCGTGTGGGAATAAACTTACCTGCCTCGGATAGTTTGTAGGCTAAAAAAGTTTGGTTTTGTGGAGAAATAACCCAGTATTCTTTTACCCCACTTTCCTCATACACTTCATATTTATTTTTAAGTTCTTTTTTATTGTTGGCTGCAGATAGAATTTCTACAACGAGGTCTGGAGCTCCAATGCAACCTCTTTGGTCAAGTTTGGATAAATCGCATACAATGCAAATATCTGGTTGTAGAACAGTAAAAACCTCATCGTCTTTTTTTGATTTTTTGGGAAATCGTACATCAAAAGGTGCGGTAAATACTTTAGAATCTTTTGTTTTTAAATAATGGTATATCGTAGACAAAACGGTACTTACTATTTGCTGGTGGTTGCAAGAGGGTGCCGGACTCATCTTAAAAATCTTGCCCTTTATCAACTCTACCCTTTCCTCTATAGTCCATCTTAAATAATCTGCATAGCTATACTTCCCTTCATAAGCAAAGTCTGGTTCGTTTACAATATTTTCCTGAAATTCATTTTGCATGTTCCGGAGTTTTTACTTGAACTAAGTTTCGATTTTTCATAAGGAGATGTCTATTCTCTAATCACCGTTACCGCTCCATCTTCGCCGTAAATAACGATACGAGACGCCTTTCCCTCGCCCGCTTCTTCTTGCCTGTAACTACACACATAATCTACTTCTTTTTTTACAGCCTCAGAGATCGTTTTAAAATTTTGAGGAGAAGGATCTCCACTTTTATTGGCAGAGGTAGATATGATGGGGCTTCCCAGTCTGTTTATTATTTCTTTACAAAAATCATCTTGCACAATGCGAATAGCTATGCTGCCATTTTCGTTTATAGCATTGCTTGCAAGTGCTTTTGCACTACTATATATTACGGTTGTAGGTTTAGAAGTCATTTTAAGAAAATCAAAAATTCCATCTGGTAATTGCGCTACGTATTTTTCAATATCTTTTTCGTCGCTTAAGAGGATAATCATTGACTTGGTTTCTGCTCTTTCTTTAGTGGCATAAATCTTAGAAACTGCCTCCGCATTGGTTGCATCTGCACCTAGTCCCCATACGGTATCAGTAGGGTAGAGGATAGTGCCACCCGCAGCTAGCACCTCTACACACTTTTTCACCTCATCTCTGAATGCAGTAAAATTCTTCATCAGTCTATCATATTTTGCAGGCTATTTATAATCTCTATGTCTCGTAATTGTAGCAGGCACTCAGGCTCTGGATATTTTTTGCACACATTATTTAAGCAAGGCTCACAAGGCAATTTTCCCAATCGTATCACCTGGCAATTTTCCTTGTTATACGGCGCAGTATTCAATTCATTACCTGCCCCAAATAGTACGAGCGTATTTACACCAAGGGCATTGCCCAGGTGAGCGGGGCCACTGTCTGTGGTAAGCATAGCCTCACTCTCACTTAT
>JBBKWE010000154.1:0-10857 GCA_037968795.1 Ferruginibacter sp. | reverse complement strand
TCTAGTTTTGGGTGACCATTGCCATAGTACCATTGGTTCCAGAACCAGTTCATATCCTTACCGGTAGTTTCCTCAAAAGCAAGACGAAGTTGTCCCGCCTCACCGGCTTTAAATTTATTGGTAGTCAAGTAGTTTTTTAGCGAAGCAAAGAAAGCATCATCCCCCACATAATTTCTAAGCATATGCAGGATGCGACCGCCTTTGTTATAACTCACAGCGTCAAACATAGTTTCCTTATCTGGATAGTAAAAACGTACAAGGTCTTTGCTTTCGCTCTGGCTACCCAGGTAACCTACCATGTCTTCGTAGTGGTGTGCATCTGCATAGTCCTTACCATACTTATACTCGTCCCATAGATATTCGCTATAGTTTGCAAAGCTTTCATTTACGGTAAGGTTGCTCCAGCTTTCTGCTGTTACAAGATCACCAAACCACTGATGAAACAACTCATGTGCTATCGTTTCTTCCCATGCATTCCCATCGGCCAGTTGACGATTGTTCTGGTAAGCACTTTCCTGGTGCAGGGTAGCGGTAGTATTCTCCATAGCGCCACTCACGTAGTCTCTTCCTACCATCTGTGCATATTTCTGCCATGGATATTCTACTCCTAGCTTGTCTGAGAAAAATTTCATCATTTCAGGGGTATTTCCAAAAACACCTTTGGCGTAAGGTGCCTGCGACGCCTCTGTGAAGTAACTCACTTCTTTACCCTTGTACGGCGTATCTTTTGTGATTACAAAATCGCCTACGCCCATAAAGAATAGGTATGGAGCGTGGGGCAAATCCATCTTCCAGGTATCTGTGCGGGTGCCATCTGCGTTTTTCTTCTCGCTTATTTTCAGGCCATTACTTAGGGTTACATATTTTGCCGGTACGGTCATTGCAATTTCTTGCGTGCTTTTTTGGTTAGGCTTATCTATCGTAATCATCCAGGCGCTGTTGCTCTCCGTTTCGCCCTGTGTCCATATTTGTGTAGGCTTGCCGGCTTCTTCTCCTTTTGGGTTAATGAAGTATAGACCTTTTGCACCCGTAATGGCTGCACTTCCTTCTGCCTTCAGCTCGTCGGGCTTGCTTACATAATCAAAATACAAAGTGTATTTCTCCATGCCACGATATAGCCTGTCTAGTTTTATATTTATTTGTTGTCCGTCGTAGGTATACTTCAAGGGCTTCTTAGTAGTACCTACCATGATGGCTACTTCTTTTATATCCATGCCCTTAGCATCTAGCAATACACTATCAGTATGGTAGAAGTGCGGCTGTAGAGTAAGCCATTCCTTGCCCATCATGTGACTTTTGCTGTAGTCAAACTTTACATCAAGCTTAGTATGTACAATGTCATTTATCTTGGTATAGCTACCGCGGTATTCTTTTTTCCACGTAGTATCCTGTGGTTCCTGGCCAAACTGCGCCAAAACAAATAATGGCATACTCATAACTATGAGTGCAATAATATATTTCTTCATTTTTTAAGATTTTTGCAAATGTATTGGGTAAAAGGTATTCTAATAGTTAATATTTTTATCAGCGGTATAAATGTAGCAGGTAGCGGTATGCATTGCGGTTCTTAATCTTAGGCGTATCAGAAATTTGAAAGAATGAGCGCCAGTTTCCCTATTTATTTAAAAAATCATTTCTACTCATTTATATATGTAAGACAAAAACCCCGAAAATAATTTCCGGGTCTTTTACAATCACTTATATCTCTATTTTATAAACAACGACGTAAACACATTCTCCCCATCTATAACCCTAAGCACATAATTCCCTGCTAATAAATTTTCTACCGGCAAGGTAATAGGCCGCTCCACATTCTTTTGCCCATCGTATACCATTCTACCCTGTGCATCTGTAATTTGTATTCTCACAGATTTTGCACTGCCTCTGTAATCTATCAAAAGCTTATTGGTTACAGGATTAGGGTAGGCGGTTATGCTATAACCTTCGTCCGTCACAGTTATCACCACTATTTTAGAATAGGTGAATGAGCCATCATTGTCTGTAATTTTTAATCGATAGTAATTGGTGCCCTTATCATAATTCCTATCTACAAAATTATATTGTAGAGTGCCACCGCTGTATGGTTTTGCGTTTTGTAATCCTATTATACCAAAAGTAATCCCGTTAATACTAGATTCTATTTCATAGTGTTTTACATTCAGCTGATTGCTGAGCTTCCATTCCAGTAAATTACCTGTTCCGGCAACTTGTCTTCCTTTGAACTCTAGTAAAGTAATGGGTAGCACAACTTGTGGATTTCCTATTCCAAAACCAGAGAATCCGCCTGCGGCAAATGTAGCTTCTACGGTTACGCCATCGGTACCAAAAGTTCCCAGCGTAGCCGGCTCCTGCACATACGGGATAACTCCGGCAGTGGCCGGCGTTACAGAACTTATAGTGTTGGGGCTATTTACCTTTATAACCTGCAGAGAAGAACGGGGATTTCCTGTAGCCGTTTCCCAGCCTGCGATTTCCGCTTCGGTGTAATAAAGCCTAACCGTATAAGAGCCAGCACCGTTGTTTTCCGGTATTCCTTTAAATGTCTTGGAGGCAAGTTTATCTGCATTATTTATAGTATTAAATTCTTCCGCTCCGGTGCCTGCACGGTCTACTTCCATCTTTACGCAGCCATAGTTCACAGTAGAGTTATTGGTAAGGCTTGCCATTATTTTATTGGTCACGGGGTCTATATAATGTACCAATAAATTGGGACCAAAATTTATATCCGTAGCCGTAGCATTATTTATAGCCTGTTGTATGCCTGCTGCGACCATCATAGGTTTTGCCTGCACCACAATGTCATCTATGCCCAGCGGTGGTTGATTATTTACTGCTTCGTCGCAGAACCACTCAAAACCTATTTTTAGATTACTAATGTTTTCTACAAAATTTGGTAGCGTTATAGTTACAGTAGTAGCGGTTGTTTGGCTTTGTAGCTTTGAACCCGCTTGCTGCCAGCTTGTGCCTCCATTTGTAGAAAAAGTAAAATAACCATAATCAAAGTTGTTCGTTTCCCCTTCGCATTTATACACAAAAGAAACGGTAACCTGTCCCTTTCCCGTAATATCTATTGCAGGAGAAGTCACTCTTATCACACCTCTGCTACCAGCAGGAGAAGTGTTGCTATATTGGTAATCGCTCCCATTGTCTGAGATATAAAGTGCCTTATTGGTAAAGCCTGCTCCTCCGTTTGTACCTACAATAAAATGATTGGGGTTAGTGGCACCTGCAGTAAGAAATACCGTTTCCTCTGTGTATGGTCCCAGGCCAGAAGCTATAGCATCAAAATTTTCTGTGTATACATTTTGCGCAGTACCGTAGGAAACCGTATTCACATTATTTATATCTGTATTTTTTCCTACAATCGTCACAGTATGTATTTGGTTATATGCTGCTGCTGTGGCATTTGTACCATTAGCCTGTATACTGTAGGAAATATTTATCTTTTCATCCACTTCGTTTTGTGCATCGTCATATACTCTTACGGTAAAATCTTTAGAAAGTGTACCTGCATCTAGCGTAAATGGCGTTGTTCCTATAAGGTCATAATCTACTCCCGGTGTTGCAGTGCCTGTCATCGTAAAAGTAATATTTACAGAAGCCGATGGCGCCGCATCTAGTGTAACTGTAACCGGATAGTCTTTATACCGTACGCATGCGCTGCCGGGCACAGGAATGGTAGCTTCTTTTTGCCGGGCAGCCGTACCTCCCATTTTAAAATGTACCTCAGGCATTATAGCGGGAGGATCTATTTTAAAACTACCTATTCTCGTGCTAAAACCGCGGTCTACCGTTACAGGATAATATTCCGTAGTAAACCACAATTGGTCTTCATCTGCAGGGTCTATATTCATAGAAGAATAGTCGCCCCAGCGAAAGGTGCCAGAAGTTTGAGCACCTGTACCGGCGTACATTACCTGCTCTGCACCCATTACCCCGGGTGCATCTGTTACATAATGTTGTGCATAATGCAAACTGGGGAATAAGCTACTACTACTGGCACTGTAAGCAAGGCCCACAGAGCCTCTTTGGTCCAGATTTACAGAACCCATCCATCTGTCTATGCCGGTGGCAGGGTTTATCGTAGTAGGGGAAAAAGTAGATTGCTGGTAAATGACCCACGGAGCCGCCGGCGAACTTCTTCTAAGTTCATACCATCGCATCGCCGCCTGGTAAGTTGCTTTATCTACGGGCTCCACTCCACTCACATTCACCGCATAGTTCATCACCACTGCCTCATAATTATCAAACCTGCGATATACTATACGGCTCATCATTCTATCAGCCACCGAGTGCAGCCCTGCTGCAGTTCCTTGCTGGTCTATATGACTTAGGCTTACATCTTCTGGTGGGAAACGGGCATCAAATGCTGTGGTTGGCAATTGGGCGTTGGTGGTAAGTGTAGAGTTGCCGGGATTAGCGAGATCTATATGCATTGTTTTATGCTGCAAGGCATCTGTACCGCCATATTCATCTGCATCAAAACTAAAAAAGTTTGCAGGGCTTCCGGCCTCTGGTAATTTGAAGCCTTCCTGCGACATCGGTAGAAAGCCACCATCCAAAGGAGATTGAAATCGAATCAAGGTACTCGTACTCTGTCCTTCTATCATTTTGTTTCTGTCTACAGCATAAAACCCTTGCCCCAAATAAGCATTGGCAAACTGATTAAACTCATGTGTAGTTACTATATAGCTATCATTCCAAATGCCTATGTGCGGGTAATCTGGAAAAACGCCGGGTGTTAAAAACTTATATACATTATAGGCGCCAGACGGGTCATTGGTTTTGGAAATACAAAAGTATAGGGATTCGCTAAACTGCGTAATATCAAATTGCAAAAGCAACCATCTGTCTGCCACGAAATCATATAATACAATAGGGTCTCCATGATCGGATGCACCGGCAGCTATTGAGCTGAATTTTACAGGGCCACTGAGCCTTGTGCCAGATTTGTTAAACACACTCAGCGCAATGTTTGTCATCTGGACAATATGCCCTGGCCCCACAGCCATGGTGGGGTCTGGCGGCACAAGGAGTCCGGTACCTAGTGTTGTATTATCTGCTTGCGTATTGCCATCAAAAGTTACGCCCAGCGCACTTCCTCGGTTGTTGCCAGCGCTTGCAGAGTTTTGTAGAGCGCCATCTTTGTGAATAGCACCAGGGTTATTCTTAGGGGTTCGTACTGTTTTATTTGCCCTGTCTCCTTCTCCAAACTCGCGGCCTTCGGTCATGCTCTTTATAAAGCTGGTTGGTAATGATCTAAGTTCCTGGCTTACGGCAATGAGCTGGCCGCTGATAATATTATCTGGCTTTTGTTGTGCTGTAGCTGATAATGAATTCCCCAGCAATAAGATAAATAAAAAAGGAAGTAATTTTTTTTTCATAATTATGTAATTGCAAATAATCATTTTACAAATAGCTACGCTTGATGATAATTAATACAGGTTTTTCTGCGTGCTACTTTTTCAATAATAAATATACTAATATAATACGCATCTGTGCTTTACAGGGTTTGATTATTAGAAGAAAGTGCAGAAGAGAGCAAATGTTTTTTAGAAATAAGCATTTTTTTCTGCGTTTTAATTTGGGGTAAATGCCCTGTGCTATATTAATCGAGTACAAAAAGTTGAACCTAATGCTATAATGTTTTTAAAACCTTATAGGGTCTTTAATTTATCTGATCTCAAGGTAAAAAGTTAATATACTCCAGCGTCGAGCCATAGAATCATTTCTTTTATTTAGCTTTGGCTTCATATATAATAAAGCATTAGCCTCTATGCGTTTTCTCATCCTTGCAATTCTTTTCTCTGTTTCTACAACTGCTTTTTCCCAGCAGAATTATTTTTTGTACTTACAGTCAGATAACCGCCAGCCTTTTTATGTAAAAATAGGAGAGGACTTGTATAGTGCTTCTTCCGCTGGATATGCTATAATTCCCAAACTGCAAAAAAAGACCTACAATGTCCAAATTGGGTTTCCCAAAAATGAGTATCCATTACAAACTTTTTCTGTAGACGTATTGGGAGATGCAGGCTATACTATCAAAAATTTTGGTGAGAATGGCTGGGCTTTGTTTGATATACTAACCTTAACTACTATTGCTTCCAACTCCGTAAAATATCAGGTTATAGAAAAAGAAGATAAAAGCAATGGCTTTGCAAATGTGCTGGCGAATGCAACTAACAATCCTGACCTAACAATAACGACTGTAGAAGTAAAACCGAAAGTAAAGCCCGCCGCTGCCGAGAAGGAGGAGAGAGTAACAGCAGTGAAACCTGTAGAAAAAAAAGTACAGGAGGTTTCAAAGACTCAGGATGAAACAAAGAATCTTCCAGCTGTAAAGGAAAAGATTACTGCTACAACCCATACCGGAGTAAACAGACTCAATTCAATTCTCACTGTAGATGGTAGATCCCTAAGCTACAGCGTAACAGATGAAGGTGGGAACAAAGACACCGTTGTTGTTTTTATCCCGTATAAAAATGTTACAACAGAAGCAATTGCTTCTGACAATAGTAAAGTACCGGAATTATCTGAAACAGCGTTAGAACCAAAGCCAATTTCTGCAAACCAAAAAGCTAATGCTACTGTAGCAAAAGTGGAAAAGGAAAAGCCAACTAAAAAAGTGACAGAACTCAACAGGCCTTTTCTGGATATAGAAATAAATAATCCTAATGCCGCAGAAACAAGGCCTCAAGAAGCTGAAGAGAACAAGAAATCGCCTTTGACAAGTGAGAAACAAGGTGCAGCCACTCCTGTAAAAGTGGCGGAAAAAACTAAAAAAGAGGCAACTGCAGAGAAAAAAAGGGAGACTACGCCGAGGCTGCAATTTAATTCTGATTGCGTAAAATTGGCAACCGCTGACGATTTCCTTGCATTGCGAAGTAAAATGGCCTCAGAAAAAGATGAGTCGGGAATGCGATATGCTGCTGTAAAGGATTTTAAGCAGCGTTGCTACAGTACAGAGCAGGTAAAAAACTTATCCTTATTATTTCTTACGCAGAAAGGTAAATATGATTTCTTTGACGAAGCCTATCCTTTTGTAAATGATAGTAACAATTTCCCATCGCTGGTGCAGGAACTCACAGATGCGTATTATGTAAAGCGATTTAAAGCCATGGTAGAACTATAACGTATGGCCAGATATTTTATAGAGTTATCGTATTTTGGAAAAAATTTTGCAGGCTTTCAAGTTCAGAAAAATGCTTCCACAATCCAAGGGGCGGTGGAAGATGCTCTGGCTACCTACCTCAGAAAAAATATTGAGCTTACAGGTTCTTCCCGCACAGATAAAGGCGTACATGCCTTAAAGAATTATTTTCATTTTGATGCAGAAGAAAACTGGACGGTAACCGATTTGCAAAAAATTGTTTATCACCTTAATGCCATTCTGCCATCCGAAATAGCTATTAATAAAATAGAGCAGGTCCAAGCAAATGCCCACGCCAGGTTTGATGCTACTTACAGGAAATACCGATATCACATTTACAATAAAAAAAATGCTTTTCTATACGAAAACGCATATTACTACCCATTTCCATTAAGTGTTGATGCTATGCAAGAAGCTGCGGAGATAATCTTGCATACAAGTAGTTTTAAATCCTTTGCTAAAGTACACAGTCAGGTACACACCCATAACTGCACAATTTTTTCAAGTGCATGGTTGCCACAGCAAGATGGCAGCATAATATATGAAGTGAAAGCCAATAGGTTTCTACGCGGTATGGTGAAGGCACTTGTAGGTACAATGTTGCAAGTAGGCCGTGGCAGGTTGGACCCGCAAGCGTTTCAAAAAATTATTGACAGTGGAGATTGCACGCTTGCAGACTTCTCTCCTCCCGGCCACGGTTTGTATTTAATGGAAGTAGGTTTCAAGTAATGTATTAACAACAACAAACTTGCAGGGCAATTTTGTATCTTGGAGGAGTAAATCAGAGAAGATAATACTCCTTCCCATGCAATTAAATAAATTACAATATCTCACCAATCGCCAAAAAATCTGCATCTCCTATTTGTTGATACTTATATTCTGGATGAGCAATATTGCAACGAGCTATTATATTTGCAGGTATGCATTTGTTGGGGATAGTACGTACACTACGCACCTTATTATCATCTTTGTTCTATATTTCATTGTTGCGACTGTTACTATTCAGTATTTAATATTTAAAGATCAAGCCTACTTATATTATATATTATATCTGCATGTCAATATTTTGTATTTCACCCTCGTTTTTAGCAATCAACCGCTAATTCTTATACACTTGCCGGAGTGGCATGATCCGGGCTCGGGCTTGCTGAGTGTACCTTTGCTGGCTCTTTTGTATTTCTTTTATACTTTATTTGCTATAAGATTCTTAAGTATTCAGAAAACCAATATCAAGGTCTATAAAATACTTAGTTGGTTAGCCGGCATTCTGGCATCATTATTTGTTATCTCTGTTCTCAATATTGGTATTGCGTGGGTAAATGAACCCCTGTATAGTAAAATAAGGTATTACACATTACTGTGTTTTATGCCTATAGGCATTGTAAGCATTATTTTCATTTTCCGTTATGTAAAGACAACTATTGCGAGAATATTCATTGCTGGTAGTGTCTGCTTTACCATAGGGTCCATATATGGTTTTTTATTGGCTAATGAGATTATCCCTTACCCCACAAGCATTCCGCCTTTTGATGATTGGGTGTTTTACACTGAAATTGCGACACTTATTGAAGTGATCTTATTTACCAGTTGCTTTACTTATCGGAATAAATTGCTCATGCTCGAGGACCAGCGTACAAAGGACGAACTTGTAGTGCGGATATTGGAAAATCAGGAAAAAGAAAAACGGCTACAAAATATAAGAAACGATATAGCGGCAAATTTGCATGATGATATAGGGTCCACACTTAGTAATGTGAATATACTTACAGAACTTGCTAAGCGTAATACAACGGAAAATCCGGGAAAATCGTTTGAATATTTAGAGAAAGCCAGTGACGATATCAATCGCATCAGCGAAAGCCTCGGTGATATCGTCTGGAACATTAATCCCAGGTACGATAGTATAGAGAACCTCTTCCTACGAATGAAACACTATGCCGGAGTTATGCTGGAAGGGAATGACATTGCATATACATTAGAGCTCCCTTCTATGGATGAACCTATCAAAATGGACATGAATAAGCGAAGAGACCTTTATCTTATTTTTAAAGAAGCTATTAATAATCTTGGAAAGTATTCGCAAGCCTCCACAGCATTTGTACACATGAAAATAGAATCTAATAATATCATACTTACGATAAAAGACAATGGTATAGGTTTTGATCCGGAATTCCATAATTCAGGAAATGGTATATATAATATGCACAAAAGAAGTACAGCAAGTGCGGGTACTTTTGTTATAAAGAGCGCTCCAGGCAAAGGCACGGCTATAGTTTGCTCCATTCCAATTACATCAGAAGCTTAGATGAGTTCCATAAAGTATGTATTATTGTATTACATTAAAAGGGAATAGGTATTGCAATAAGTAAAAATTAGTTTTGAGAAGTTATGGCTTTAAAAATTCTAATATACGAGGACAATGCAAGGTTATTGCAATCCCTCGAGCTTTTGCTTACAGATGGCACAGATAACCAAGTTGTGGGAGCGTACCACCATTGTGACAATTCAAAGGATGAAGTAGTACTCCATGGACCAGATCTCGTGCTTATGGATTTAGATATGCCTGGCATAGGCGGCATAGAAGGCACTAAAATAATAAAGGAAACAGCCCCTCACGTTAAAATTGTAGTGCATACCATTTTTGATGACGATAGCCGCATTTTCGATAGTATTTGCGCAGGCGCAGATGGATACATTCTAAAAAACACCTCTCCCGCACGGTTACAGCAAATACTAGTTGATGTGATGACGGGAGGAGCTCTCATGAGTCCTTTTATAGCCAAACGTGTTTTTCAATATTTTAAAGATAAGGACACAGTTCAAAATGATTATGACCTTACACTGCGGGAGCAAGAAATACTTACAGAGCTTGTAAAAGGGAATTCTTACAAGATGATTGGCGCTTCCCTGGGAATAAAGATAGATACCGTGCGCAAGCATCTGCAAAATGTATATCACAAATTACATGTGAATAGTGGTACAGAAGCTGTAGCCCTTGCTTTAAGGGAAAAAATTGTAAAAGGGTTCGAAATTTGAATTTCTAAATTATTAGTTGATTCAATTGTCTGGTAGGTATCGTTCTACCTACTTGGAATACTTCCCATCAATAAAAATCCTTTATTCCACAAAAAGAGCGACCAGTGTAAAGTCTGCCATTGCAAACAAAACACAGGCCGCTCTACCATTACAACTCTAACTATTAACCATCATTATTAGAAGTATACATATCAATTGTGCAGTGGTGCCTTCTATTCATTTAATACAAAATAGGATTTCCATAGATGCAGAGTCACTTGTATGAATGCACTATAAAAATGCTTTCTACTTTATATCCGATAAGTCCTAATTGTTACTTGCTGGGGGAGGCCCTTGCTTGCCATCCCCGCCTTGGGGCCGCTGCGGCTTCGGTGCTTTCTCAAGTTCTTCTTTACTTATAAACTTGTCCTTATTGGTATCTATTTTGGCAAAGTCTTTACTGATAGGCCCTTTGGCTTCTTTTACGCTTATTTTACCATCTTTATTGGTATCCATTTGTTTAAAGATTTCTGCGGTGGTAGGCATCTTGCCATTAGGAGGCTCTTCTGTGCTGCCTTGGGTAGGAGGTTGACATTGCGCTGCCGAGATTGTACAAGTGGCAACTGCCACTAGAAAGAGTTTCTGTATCATAATTATATATTTTTCTAATTATACGATGGTTTGTTTTAATC
>JBBKWE010000153.1:0-9577 GCA_037968795.1 Ferruginibacter sp. | reverse complement strand
AATTTTTGATACCTCAAGAACCTGTAAGGTTTTCAAAACCTTATAGGTTTGCACAAACAAATATTAAAATTTTACGTGCTGCAGATTCGGAAGATTACAATGGATTTTAATTAGATTCACAAAAATTATTTAGTATAAAACAAATTATGTCTGAAGTATCCTCATCCGCAAGAACATGGTTGGCTCAAAAAGAAGCAGATTCTAAGTCGAAGACCTATACCTCTAAGTTTTATTTACCTGAAGAGTCATGGCCCAAGGTTTCTGTGTGGTGGTTACAAGTTCCAGTAAGTGTGGCAGAAAGTGAGGAATATGATTTTGTGAATTTCGTTTGTCAGAAATTTTCAAATGCAGATGATTTTTATCATCTGAAAGTACCATGCAAATATCTTAGAGAAAATTCTGTCTATTTTGATGTTGTAGGATCTTCTTATAGCATTTATCTTGACGCTGATCCAGAGAATAAGTTTGTAGAGATCAGAGGCAAAGGTAAAATTGATTTTAAGTTTTTTTTGGTGTAAATAGGTAAGCGTGAATATTCTATCCTGTTTGTCGGCTTAAAACCTATTAGGTTTTCAAAACCTTATAGGTTTGCATAAACAATTGCTTATCCCGCGAACGCAGCATAGGCAGCCATTCAATTCCCATACCGCTCCCAAACCATCTTTGAAATTTCTCTTATTAATGTCCATGCTTCGTTGCCGGTATTCCAACTTTTGTCTTTATTGTTTTTTGTATATATCGATAAAATGTAGGGATTACGCTTAGCATTTACGAGCATTACTTCGTTTCTGCTCGCATCTACTGCGCCGTTTTTGCTAAATACCGCTACTGTGGGCGGTATTTGCGACAGTCCTTCTGCATCCCAGAAGTTTTTGCTTAGTAACCTCATCATCTGCTCACTTGTAGCTGAAGAGATGATTTGCCCATTATATATATTTTCAAAAATGTCTGCCATTTCCTGAGGCGTAGTTTGTCCCCAGCCATATTTCTCCCTATCTTCTTTACGTCCTTCGGTTCTTGAATTTACTCTTGTATGCAGTAATCCTAAAACGGCTAATTGTTCATTGATAATACTACCCCCACCTGCCAGACTTTGTAACCACAGACTGGCAGTGTTGTCGCTCGTGGAAAGCATGAGCATGATCAATTTTTTTAAAGCTATCTTTTCATTGTTTTTATATGAACCAAGAATATCTTCTCCGGCGTAGAGTAAAGAATCTTTGTAGGTAAAGATTTGTTCTTCCTTCAATTCCCCAGTTGATAACTTCTGCATTACCCCCAATAGAATAGGGACTTTTACAGTACTTGCTGACGGAAAAATTGTATCTGACGCAATATTGACCGTTTTACCTGTCTTTAAATTTTTTACATAAATACCTATCTGACCATTAAAGTTTTGAGAAGCAGCTTCTAATTGTTTTTGTAGCTTATTGTCCGTTCTTTGAGCGAGCACTAAAAACGGAAAATTAAACAGGAGTGAAAAAATAATTTTTATCATTTTTACTTAAAAGTAAGTAAAAGTAGGAATGCATTAAAGTGAATGTTTTAAACAATTACGGCCTCAGTATTTTTCAAAAATTTTGCGATTTATACGACAATTTAGAGAATGCCATTTCTGGAAGAACTACAAGTCTCTTTGCCACTTTCGCCTTCAATACCTTTATCCATTATTTACTTATTTTTTTGTGCCCCACATTATACCTTACATTTATAAGGATAATAAAAATGAATATTATGCCAGATTATGAGAAGATTATAGCTGACTTATATGACGAAGTTGCAGCCATGGCACCTAAAGGAACCGTAGCCGCTTACATACCAGAGCTGGCGGCAATGAATCCGCAGCATTTTGCTGTGACAATGACTACGGTAGAAGGGCAGGTTTTCCAGAAAGGCAGTTTCGAAGAGAAGTACTCTATTCAGAGTATAGCTAAAGTGCTATCCTTAAGCTTAGCATATAGCATGCTAGGAGAAGCTATATGGACCAGAGTAGGCGTAGAGCCTTCTGGCACTGCTTTTAATTCCCTATTGCAGCTAGAGGCTGACAGCGGAATACCAAGAAATCCTTTTATAAATGCTGGCGCCATTGTAGTATCTGATATTTTGATTTCCAATTTAGCTAATCCAAAAGAAGAATTTCTTGCCTTTGTAAATGCTATTGCTGGCAGAACAGACATCAGGTATTCGGCGAAAATAGCAGCCTCAGAAAAGAGTGTGGGTTATAGAAATATTGCTTTATGCAATTTTTTAAAATCATTTGGCAACATACATAATGAGGCAGATGCTGTTTTGAATTTTTACTTTGACCTCTGTTCTATTGAGATGAATTGTACGCAGCTATCTGCTATTTTCTTATTCTTAGCCAATGCTGGTGTGAGCCCGCTTACAGGCAAAAAGATTATTTCTGCCACGCAGACGAAGAGGATAAATGCGCTGATGCAAACTTGCGGCTTTTATGATGAATCTGGGGAGTTTGCTTTTAAAGTAGGCTTGCCGGGGAAAAGCGGCGTAGGAGGAGGTATTATAGCTATTCATCCACAGCAGTATAGCATAGCTGTATGGAGCCCGAGACTAAACTCTAAAGGTAATTCTTACAAGGGAATGGTATTCCTGGAAGAGTTTACGACAAGGTCAGCTTTATCTATTTTTTAGATAAGTTTTTGTGAGGAAAGGGGGTAAGGCAGAGGATTTACCCATGCTGATAATTTTTATCTTCTTTAAAGTTCTTTACCAGGATTTGAGTTTAATGATATAGCTAAGACCCCAACAATTACACCTAGCAGAGACTTTGTTAACTCTGGTATGAGTGGTACTATTTTATCGGGGTCTTCTGTAAAATCTCTATAAGCCCATACGATTCCGGCTGTAATGAGAGAAAGAATATAGACATAGCAAGCAATAGTTTGTATTACTGAGGGAGATGGACTTTTAAAAAAGCTCACCGGATTCCATGCTTCTGTGGTTCTAAATTTGGAAGTAGGATTTGATACTGTAATCCCAAGCACCGCACCTAGATTAGTAGAAAGCACTGCCGCTATGCTTGTAACAGTGCTGGTTAAAAACGCTGCAACTTCATAATCAGCTCCATCTTTTGGCCAGGATTTTATACAAGCTTGTGCTATGCCGTAAACGTATGCTCCACATCCTATGAAGACTAAGAAGCCGAGTAGATATGCAATTGGTTTGTTCATTTGATTAAGTTTTAAAAGATTTTCGTATCGTTGACTTTTCTATTAGCTACATTAATTTTTCGCTGGTTTTTCGCTGTTTTTACAGAGTTTGCAAAATATTAAATTCCCTATTTCTTTACATACAAGTAAACGCAAGTTCAAAGTAATGAAAAATTTAATGTGAAGTAAGTTTTAGTTACTCTATTCTTTTGGCTAGTGAAAAGCCGGTGTTGCAAATTGGCAGCATAAAGTTTTCCCTTCTTTTCGGTAGGTGGAGAAAGTTTCTAATTAAGGCAATGTTACTAATCGAAAACTTGTCTATATTTTCAGTAGAACTTTAAGGGTGCCGCACACTGCTAACGTTGCATTTCTGTGGTAGATTCTTACGGACTTTGCACCCGTTTCAGAATTTAACTCAGAGAATCTTTCAAATAAGTAAAGAGATAAACCGGGAGCTCCACTGCGGTTTAAAGAAGATCATAGGCTGGTGGGGAACGCTCCCTGGCCTGGTAAGAAATGCTTGCAGTTACTATTTCTGTACTCCAGCAGGAATAATTTTTCAACTAAAATATGAATTTGTAGCACCGTCTTTTTTTCGGGAAAAACAATATTCTATAGGTCCGCCAACTTCGCCTTCAAAACCTTATTCCATTCTTCCTGCTTGCTGGTTATTTGTCCGTTGGCCGTTTTACTGTCGTATTCGTCCTGCATCTGATGCATAAGCTCGCTGCAGTCTTTATATATTTTTGGAAGAACTTCGTTGTAATTGGCAATAGTTATTTCCCTGTTTTTTATAGTTTCCATAAAGAGGGCAGCAGACAGGTAGCTTATATCAAAATGCCTTTGCTCATGTTCCAGAATATAATCGGTAGTCTTACCCGGTTTTACCCAGGATTTTGGCTTGTTAAAATAACAATAGACGCTCACATTGAGTTCGCCTTTATCGCCACTGTATTTGATAGAAGCTCCATATCCAAAACCAGACATGGTAATAGCGGCAATATTGCCCGCCATTACAGGTTGTCCCTGAAAATCTGCCCATTGTAGAGGCTGCCGGTTTTTGTAGTAAATAACATCCTTTGCCGGCATATTACTATTGGTGGTCCAGAAAGCATTTACCTTAAGTTGCGCTAAGGCAGGGTAGGACGTCATAAAAAGTAAAATGAAAAATATATTACGCATATAATGCAAAGGAAAGAATAGTTTTCTTAAGGAAGACTTAACGAAAAGATTTTGCATAAGGATTAACGATTTTTCTAAGGAATTAGAAACTGTAGTTTTCCTAATTTTTTACAAAAAATAGGTGAATTAATTCCGGAACAATTTTTCTGTATAAGTAATGAGCGCCTTTCCGCCAGATGATCCGTGGCCCGGAAGTATTATTTTTACTGTGGGAAAAGCCCTTTCTATTTCTATAATTGTGTTTGACCAAGCTGCTGTATTTGCATCGTCAAGGTTGCCCTTTGTGGCATTCATGGTTTTTAATAAACAGCCGCCAAACATTACGCCATCAAGTGGGAAATAACCAATGACATTATCTTTCGTATGTCCTTCTCCATAAAACTGAGCGACAACTTTACTGCCTGCAATATCTAATGCCAGGCTATCGGCGAAACTACCTTGCAAGGCAGGGATTCTTGTTCCTGCGGTGTTGACAAGATTAACGGTTCTAAGCGAGGCGTAGATGGGTATTTTATTTCGGTGAAAAACTTCCAATCCGCCAATGCAATCTTTATGAAAATGAGTAGGGATTACGGCTTTTATTTTTGCGCCTAGCACTTTATGTACATACTTTATTAATTCTATGCTTCCCTTTTCATCTGCCGGGGTATCAAAAATTACGACCTCCTTGTCTTTTACTACCAACATGCCATTGCAATCTACTCTGCCATAATCATTTGTTTGCAGATAAGAAATATGCTGATATGTATGCGCTGCTAATCTTACAACGAGTAAATCAGTGGAGCGATATACGGTATCCGGAGTAGCCAGATTACCGTGGTTTATTGCAGTGTCATTATTGCCCTCTGATTTTCCGGCAGAAACATTTGAGTTATGGCAAGCATTTAATAATAGCAGTAGTAAAAAAATAGAAATACGAACGTACATAGCTATAATTATTATTTTCTTCGATTGGTTCTATTTTATTCTATACCCAGCCAGTCGTGCGCTATGCCCGCTATCAAATTCATATCCTGCTGCTTCATACATCTAAAATGTCGTTGCGGGCATCTATTGCTGCCATACTTAGTGCAGGGTTGGCACCAGGGTTTTACATTCACATTTATATACAGAGGTTTATTACTCTGCATTGTAGCAATGGAACCGTAGTAAGGCTCTACCTGCAAGGCCGGGCTGGTAGCGCCCCATATAGCTATTACTTTTTTCCCTAGCGCACAAGCTATGTACTGCAAGCCTGTATCGTGCGAGATCACAAACTTGCTCTGGCGCAGCAGGTCTGCAGATTCATTAAGATTAAATTTGCCGCAGGCGTTATATATTTTTACAGGATTCGTTTCACTTATAGCATGACCTTCGTCTATGTCTTCTTTGCCGCCGAGTAAAATGATAGGGTATTTTAAAGCTGCACACAATTCTATAAGTTTATACACCGGCAATTTCTTTGTATAATAAGTGGCGCCTATTACGATAGCGACATACCCTAGTTGGTGAGCAGCAGGAATATCGTGCTGATCCACTTTATCTTTTTGGGGTATAAAATAATCCAATCCTTTGCCGTCATCTTTTACGCCTAACGGTGCTGCTGTGAGTAGGCTGCGTGTTGTGATATGCCGCTTGGGCATTAAATTTAAATGCAGTTTTGTAAGCAGAAACTTTTGAACAGATAACTTTTCTATGGTGTGATATGGGACTTTAAGGGATCGTTTTACTGTATTGCTTCTAAAGTTATTATGTAAGTCTAGCACAGTATCATACTGCTCAGCTTGTAACTGTAAAAGCAACTCTGACATATTATCGTCGTAGTAATAAATCTTATCTAAGTAGGGGTTATACTCTGTAACTGCTTTAAATTTTGTTTTTGTAAGCAAATGCACCTCAGCATCTTGTACCTGCTGCTTTACGCAACGATACACAGGACTTGCCAGTACGATATCGCCAATAGAAGAAAAACGAATGATGAGAATTTTTGCCAAGAGAGAGTATACTTTCCGGTGAGGGGGCAAGATAAGATTATGCAGGGATTTAAAATGATGTTAAGAGCTAGTGACCGAAGGTACTTGTCTAGCTAGAACCGAATCCCCGATTTACAGTTGGGACGAGATAAACCAAAAACTGAGACTATGAACCTTAAGCTGGTATAGCCTAATGGGTTGCAGTTATATTTTCCGGATAGTATATATCGAGTCGGTTGATGGCTTTCCAAGTGAATCATAGAATGTAAAATCTTTTAAATTTCCGCTTGAGTCAAGCTTGGCTTTCACTTTCAAATTTCCATTTTTAAACCTGTTCGTTAAATATCCAATTGGCTTTCCCTTTTCATAATGCATTTCAACCAAGTTTATATTCGAGTTTCCTGTTTTTACCCACAAGCCTTCTTCCAAATCTGCAACATATTGACCTTTTACAAAACAATATATAGAATCCCAATAGTCATAAAAATAGCTAACATACTTACCTTCTTTCATTCCATTTTTATAATTAGTTTCAGTCCATCCTCCGTTCTCTCCAAAATTTTTTATGTATCCATCATTTATACCATTCTTAAATGTTGCTTCCCACTGAATTTTTCCATTTTCATCGTAACTTTTCCACAAGCCTTGCGGTTTATTATTTCTAAATTGGCCAACCTCTTTTATTTGTCCATCTTTATAAAAAATTGTTCGAATACCAACACTGTCTTGAGTTATTGGCTTATCTAGTTCCATAACCTGCATCTTTTCGCCCGTAGGATACTTTGAAAGTACTAGTAATTCTTTCCGCTTACAACTGAGCAAAAATAATATGAGTGATACAATGATAAGCTGTCGATACATAGTTTTTTCGGGAATTGCAATCAACGTGAATTTGTGAATTTACCTCCCGCTCCTTCAAATATACATATCATGTTAATCCAACAAACACTTGTATCGTTTTTGCACTATTAATATTATGCAATTCATACAAGGAACAAACAGGCTGCTCTTGTCTGCTACACCAGGCTAAATCCCAGAAGCGACAACTCCATAAGCAAGCACCGGCTAGTCCGCAGGTTTACCTTCGGTGAGAAAAGTTCGTTCAACATCGGTTTCAATAGCAATCTAGCCCTGCTGGCAACACCAAACCTTAGTTATTGGTTGCAATAGCGTTATGAAAACAATTTTTCTAATTTTGTAATTAGTGTCGGGAGAAATGAATTTATTATTTTCCAAACAATTGTGAAGTCAATCCCGAAGTAGTCATGTACTATGCGATTTCTAAAACCTCTGATTCTATGCCAATCAATCTCAGGATGATTTTCTTTGAATTCGTCAGGTAAACGATTTGCAGCTTCTCCAATAATTTCGAAATTCCTGATAACAGCGTCAATTGTTTTTCCGTCTTTAGTGAAATCTTCGAAAGATAAATTATTTGTGTATTCTAGGATTTTTTTACCACTGTCGATTATATCTTCTACCAGGAGATTTGGTTCTCTTTTAGACATAAATGATTTCAGATTCGAAAGTGCGGTAATATTTTTGTTTTACTCCATTTCTTGAAACAAGGTCAACTGATTTCTTAAGTTTAGCTTCAATATAATCCGCCAGGTCTATGAATTCAATTCCGATAGGTTGACTAAAATCAACTATAATATCGACATCGCTTGAAGGGTTAAAGTCATCTCGTACTACAGACCCAAATAAGCCTATTGAACTGACATGAAATTTACTTGTCAGCTCAGGCTTTAGAGTTGTAAGAATTTGCTTTATGTTGTTCAAGTCTGTCATGCCACAAATATAACAAAAGGTTCGTTTAGCTATTGCAACCAACGTGAGTTTGTGAACTTATCTCCCGCTCCTTCAAATATACACATCATGTTAATTCAACAAACACTTGTATCGGTTTTGCACTATTAATATTTTGCAATTTAAACAAGGAACAAACAGGCTGCTCATTCTGATACAGCAGGCAAAATCCCAGCAACGACAACTCGATAAGCGAACACCTGATAGTCCAGAGGTTCCGTTCTCCGCCGCGGCGGATCATGCCTAGCCCTGCGGACACTACGACACCTTAGTTATTAGCGGAATTTAATTCTTCGGGTCTATCTTTTTTATGTCACCATTCGGCGTAATAATATAATATTCTTTCGAGCTTACTTTAATTTCTTTGTCACGGTTAAATTCTAACTTAATCTCATAGAATACCTGAATAACAGGTTCTAAAATTGTTGAATTTATTACAAAGTCAAACTCTTTATTGATGATTGGTTGATAATACAGAGTTGTCGATTTTTCGACTTGGTTAATGTTTGCACTTTTCTTTAAGTTCAAATCGGAATTGGAATACGCCTGATACGATTTATACATTTCAACTGGATAAACTATTCTAAATCCGTCAACTAATTTCTTTTCTGTACTATCAATTTTAGAACCTAAAATTTGTTTGTAATTCTTAATTTTTTCTTGTAGTAAAAGTTTCGACTTGTTGATTAAGTCTATTTTTGTTGTTTCAATTTTGTCTGAAAAATAGTCTACACGAACTAAATCATAAATTTCAGAATTTGAGAGTGAAGCAATTATTTCATTTAATAAATTTGGGTTTTTATATTTTATGTGAATATTTTTTTTCAGCTCAAACCCCTTGGGAATTTCATTATACGTTTTTTTACTAAATAGTTTTTTTTCCACTTCATACTCATATACTGGAACAAATGAAATCATATCGACAAAAGTTTCCAATCCTTGCTTTCCTTTTAAATTGTTTAAGGCTTGATTTATTCTATTGTCTATTAAATTGTTAACTTCTTCAGTTGTTTTTCCTACTTGAGCCACACTAAAAATTGCAACATAGTTGTCTGCGGTAAGATTTGCCAATCCTTTTACAACTATTGTTAAGTTAGAATTTGGTGGAATGTTTAATTCAATATTATTGTCGGGGTATCGTACTTGGTTTTGATAATTTATATTTCCTGATACTTGTCCAAAAGAAATGGGGCTTACAAAAGAAACGATAATAACTAGAAGTGTTTTTTTCATTTTAAAGTTCGTTTTATTCCTGTGTGATTATGTAGTGTGTTTGAATTTAATTTCCGCTAACGCCGACATTATTAGAACATATTATCCAAAAATAATTACCAGTGATAATTAATTTATTAACGTTTTATTCTTTGTATTTTACTTAATTATAATTTTTTTTCATGCTTCCCAAATATACCGCACTTATATTTATCAAAAAGGAGGTATTTCATGCGGTTCTTCTGTATTACC